>CBINNO010000039.1:0-23167 GCA_966252055.1 uncultured Rheinheimera sp.
GGCCTGATCAGAAGCGATAACCGACCGACAGGCTGACCGTTCTGGGGTCGCCGTAATAACCGGTGATGGTCTGTTCACCCGCCAGCAACGGGAAGTTGTAGCCGGCGATGCGGGTGGTTTTGTCGCCGAGGTTGCGGCCCTGCAGCGAGACATCCCAGTTGCCTTCCGGCGAGTACCAGGTGGCCCCGGCGTTAAACAGGGTGTAGCCACCAAAATCCAGCTCAGAAGGCAACTCGAAGATTTGGGTTTCGCTGCGATGCGACAAATTGGCGTTCAGCACCAGCTCGCCACCAGCCAGCGCCAGCGTGTACTTGCCGCCAAAAGTCGCCGTCAGCTCCGGCGTATTGGCAAAAGACCACAGGCCCGACACATCCGTGGTGGTCTTGGTGACGGCATCGTAAAACATCACTTCGTTAAACTTGGCGTCGGTATAACCAACAATCAGATTAAACTGCAGCGCATCGGTGGCCACAGCGGTGGCTTCCAGCTCCAGGCCGTTGATGTCGGCACTGGCGGCGTTCAGCACCTGCGAAGCGACGGTGTTATTGACCGCGCGCTGCACTGTGACCTGCATGTCGTCATAAGACGAGGCAAACACGGCCGCGTTGACACGCAATCTGCGGTCCAGCCACTCACTTTTTACACCAAGCTCAAAAGTATCCACCGTTTCAGGCTGATAGGGGTCGCCGGCACTGGGGTTGACTGACTGGTTGCCGCGCATATCAAAACCACCGGATTTGAAGCCGTCGGTGTAAGAGCCGTACAGCATCATGCTGTCGCTGGCCTGATATTCAAAACCAACCCGCGGTGAGAAATGACTGAAACTTTCGCTGCCGGTAAAATCAGACTGAGTGCCGATTTTGGTCGCGGTATTGCGAGGCAGTTTGTAACCGAGATAAACGTAACGGTAGACGTTGGCGTCTTTGTCATCTTTGGTGTAACGCCCGCCGAGCGTAAAGGACCATTGATCATTGACCTGATAAGTCCCCTGCGCATAACCGGCAATCGAATCGGTCTGCACACAACCGCCGTTTTCAATGGTAACCCCAAGGCCAGACACCAGCACAGTGCCAAAAGCACCACAGGCGTCACCGTCAAAAGCATACAGACCGCTGGCGAATTTCAGCCGGTCGCTGTTGTAGAGGAACTGCAGTTCGTGTGAGGTCTGCTCATCTTCATAAAAAGCCGGTACGTCCAGCGACGGCAAGCGGGTGGCGTCAAAATCGATATTGGTGTCCGTCACGCCTTCCCGCTTCGCCGTGATGGCTTTCATGGTCCAGTCGGCGTTGATGTCCCACGCCATCGTCAGCGAGTGGCCTTTGGTCATCACTTTGTTGTCGGCTGGCATGCTGGTGTTGGAGTCAAACACATTGTCCGGTGGCGTTTCTTTGGTCAGCAGGCTTGGCGTTAAGCGGTGACCGCCTTTGGAATTGGATTTGTCGGTGGTTTTGTCGTAGGCGAAATTAAAGCGCAGATTTTCCAGCGCCTGATACTGCGCGCTGAAACGACCGGTGACGATGTCTTTGTTGTAGTTTTCAGCGCCGGTATTGAGGTACTGACCAAAACCATCGCGGTCATAAGTGGCACCAGCGGCGCCGATGGACAATTTGTCGGTGATGGCTTTCTGGCCGGATAATTTTAAGTCGCGCTGATTGTAATTGCCGATGGTGCCGCGCACGGCAAATTCATCGTCGCCACTTAAAGGTTTGGTGACATATTTGACCGCGCCGCCGATGGTATTGCGGCCGTATAATGTGCCTTGTGGGCCGCGCAGCACTTCGATGCGCTCGACGTCATAAATGTCCATGGCAGCGCCTTGTGGCCGGGCCATGTAGACATCGTCGATATAAATACCGACGCCGGGTTCAAAGCCCCACAGCGGGTCCTGCTGGCCGATGCCGCGGATATAAGCGGTCAGCGTGCTATTGGTACCGCGTGAGATCTGCAAAGTGGTATTGGGCGATTGTTGCTGAATGGCCGTGATGTTTTCGATGCCTTTTTGCTTTAAATCCTCGGCGCCAATTGAGGTCACCGCTACCGGCACCGTCTGCAGGTTTTCGGCAGTGCGCCGGGCTGTGACCTGGATCACTTCCAGGGCCGCTTCTTCCTTTTTACTGTCCGCAGTCTGATTGCTTTGCTGCGCCTGCGCCGGCACCACAAACAAGCCACTGACGGCCAGCGCTAATAATGTTGGTTTAAAAGGTACTGATTTATAATAATTATTTGCCATTTGGCTTCTCCTGCTGATCTCGGCTATCTCTTATCGTTCTGTCACTGTTGGGATAAATGGCAGAGGCCTGTGGCCGCGACCCAGGGTCGCCAGTGTGGCAGCATCGTCATTTTGCCGTGGCCAGTTCGCCGCTGTTCTGCTGCCTTTACTCTAGGCCGAACTGCCGAAATGTTAATCTGTACCTTAGTACTATAGAGATGCGGCGGTCTATCACGCAGACTCAGCAAAAACCAATAACAAGGATCCTCTTATGCTCAGTTTCACCGGCTTGTTGCTGGGACTTGTGCTGCTGATCTGGCTGACGATGCGCGGGCTCAACCTGTTTATTCTGGCGCCATTGTGCGCCTTGCTGGTCGCGCTGACCAATGGCATCCCGTTCTGGCAGACCAGCGGCCAGGCCGATTTTGTCCACGCGTACATGAATGGCTTTTCCGGCTTTGTCGCCGCCTGGTTTCTGATGTTTCTGCTCGGTTCGCTGTTTGGCAAACTGATGGAACACAGTGGTGCCGCCGATGCGGTCGCGCTGTGGATAGTAAAAAAACTCGGCCGCGCCCACGCTGTTGGCGCCGTGGTGCTGGCCTGTGCCGTGCTGACTTACGGCGGCGTTTCAGTGTTTGTGGTGGCTTTTTCAGCCTATCCGATGGCGGTCAGCCTGTTTAAAGATGCCAATCTGCCACGTCGTTTTATTCCGGCAGCATTGGGGCTGGGCTCTGTCACTTTTACCATGACATCGGCCGGCAGCCCGGAAATTCAGAACTGGATCCCGATTCAATACCTGAAAACCTCGCCTTATGCCGGCTGGGAAGTCAGCGTGGTGGTGGCGATTTTTATGGCCGCTTTTGGTTATGCCTGGCTGCAAAAGATGGTCAGAACGGCCGTGGCCCGCGGCGAACATTTCCAGGGCCGTGACAGCGACCCGAAACTGAGCGACCGGCCGCTGCCGCATCCGCTTTTTGGCGTGCTGCCGCTGCTGGTGGTGCTGGGGCTGTCCAACTGGCTGCATCACAGTCTGCAACAGGCTGCGCTTATCGTCGCGCTGAGCGGCGGTGTGCTGAGCCTGTATCTGCTCAACCGCCGCTTTATTCAGAGCCTGGATAAAGCCGTCAATGAAGGGGTGCTCGGCGCTTTACTGGCGATAGGCAACACGGCGGCCGTGGTCGGCTTTGGCGCAGTGGCGAAACTGACGCCGGCCTTTGGCGACATCGTCCAGACCATGACCCATCTGCCCGGGCCCGAACTGCTGGGCGCCGCAGTCGCAGTCAGTGCCATCGCCGGCCTGACTGGCTCCGCATCCGGCGGCCAGGCCATTGCCCTGCCCGAGCTGGCGCCGGTTTATCTGGAACGGGGTGTCGATGCAGAACAACTGCACCGGGTGGTGGCCATTTCCAGTGGCGCGCTCGACTCGCTGCCGCACAACGGCTATGTGGTAACCACCATTCGTGCTATCTGTGGCGAGTCGCACCAACAGGCGTACTGGCCGGTGGCGGCTGTGACGGTCGTCGTGCCGCTGGCAGGTACGTTGCTGGCCATTTTGTTGTTCCAGTGGTTGGGCTAAAACCACTGCCCGTAAGGAGACCCTGATGTCTGTGTTATTTACTTGCCGCCGCTGGCTTTTGCTGCTGTGCTTTTGTCTGTCAGGCCCGCTGCAGGCCGGCGAGCTGCCACTGGTCGAAAAACAACGTTTTGTGCTGTCGCAGTTCACCACCCAAAACGGCGCCACGCTGCGTGACGTGCAGGTCGGCTGGGAAGCATACGGCAAGCTCAATGCCGATAAATCCAATGCGATTCTGATCACGCATTATTTTTCCGGCACCTCGCATGCGGCTGGCCGTTACAGCGCCACTGATGCCGCGCCCGGCTACTGGGACGCCATCATTGGGCCCGGCAAAGCCATTGATACCAATCGGTTTTATGTGATCAGCAGCGACACGCTGGTCAATGCCAACGTCCATGATCCCAAAGTGATCACCACAGGGCCGGCCAGCATCAATCCGGCGACCGGCCGGCCTTACGGGCTGGACTTTCCGGTGGTCACTATCCGCGATTTTGTCGAAGTGCAAAAAGCCCTGCTCGACAGCCTCGGCATTCAGACGCTGCACGCGGTGATTGGCCCGTCGATGGGCTCCTTTCAGGCGATTGAATGGGCGCAGGCTTATCCAAAGCGGGTGAAACGACTGGTGCCGGTGATTGGTACCGCATATATGGATGCCTACAGTGCGGTCAAACTGGAGCGCTGGGCCTATCCCATCAAAGCGGACCCAAACTGGCAGCAAGGCAACTATTACGGCAAAGCGGCCCAACCCAGCGCCGGTCTGACCATGGCGCTGGCCTGGATCACGCTGGATGCGCTCAATCCGGCCGGCTTTAACCAGCATTACCCGGATTTAAGCGCCGACCAGAGCGCCCATCAGGACATCCGGGCCAGCTTCAGTGCGCTGGACCAGCTGCTGGCAGTCGCGGCAGCGCGCGCCAAACTGCAGGATGCCAATCATATTCTGTATCTGGTGCGCGCCTCGCAGTTGTGGCGCGCCGGCCAGGGAGACCACTGGCAACAGGCCATGCAACGCATTCAGGCGCCGGTGTTGTGGCTGCCGGCAGCCGGCGATTTATTGCTGACACCGCAGATGGCCCGCCAAAGTCAGCAGGCCACCGGAGCGCCCGGTCCGGCCAATCAATTACAGCTGATTGACGGCCAGATGGGCCATCTTGATGGTCTGCTGAATATTCAGTCGATCGCGGCGCCACTGCAGGCTTTTCTGCAAGTGTCTGAACCCTGAAGCTATTTTCCCTGTCCTGTCCTTTTTAGCCTTGTCTGCCCACAAAAATGGCTGCCCGGTGCTGAGTCTTTGCCTGCTCAGCCCGGTTTTTTCTTTGCGGCAAACTATGCAATACTGCGGAAGTTCTGAGGAGTATTGCCTTGCGTACGCTGAATCTGCTGCCCTTAAGTGGCCTGTTAATCTGTCTCTCCCCGCTGGCTCAGGCGCAGGTCGATTTCCTTTTTTGTTATGAAGACAAACAGTTACCACCCTATTACCGCGGTGTTGGCGATACAGTGCCGGCCGACAGTCCCGGCGCCAGCATCGAACATTTACAACAACTGGTGCAGCAGGTGGGTCAGGTCCAGCTGAAATTTCAGCGCTTGCCGTGGAAAAGATGCCTGTCGCAGCTGGAAGAAGGGGCTGTCGATGCGGTGATTGCCAGCTACCGGCCAGAGCGCGAGCAAATTGGCCAGTACCCCTTTAAGCAGGGGCAGCCGGACAGCAGCCGCGCCTTTAACGAACACCAGACTTGTCTGGTCAAAAGACCGCAGGACACCTGGACTTTTGATGGCAAAGAAGTGCGGGGTATCGACACGCTGGTGGTCGGCCGGCCACTGGGTTATGCGCCGGTGCTGGTGACCGGGCCCAAACAGGTGCTGATGCACTACACCTTGTCCGGCACTATGGACCTCGATTTGCTAAAAGCCGGCCGGCTGAACGCGGTCACTACTTTGTGCAGCATTGCGGGCAAGCCGGCGGTCTCCGCCACTATTCTGGCGCACGGCCTGCAGGTGGTGCAGCCACCGCTGTATGGCAACACCGGCTATCTGCTGTTCAGTAAACAGTTTTACCAGCGCCACCCTGCTATCGCCGAAGCCTTGTGGCAACAGCTGAAATCCTATAAGGCCGAAGCCCTCTATCATCGTTATCTGGAAATGAACTTTCTGGCTGGCACCACGGCAGCAGTCTCTGCGCCGGCAAACAAGACCCAGTGACGCAACGCCGGCCGGATCCCAATCCATTCACCGCAACGGTGCACATGATGGCTGTCCAGCTGACAGACCAGCTGTTGCCCGTCCGGCAGCTGCAGCTGATAACTCAGATATGGGCCGCAGAAGGTGCGCGCTGTCACTTGCGCTTTGAGCAGGCTTTCATCGTCGTGCCGCACATCCTCAGGCCGCAATAACAGCCGGTAGCGGCCTGCCGGCAGATTGACCTGTTGACTGCCGAGCGCGCAATGCGCCGTCCCCTGGTCATCCACCTGTGCTTCCAGCCAGCGGCTGTCACCGACAAAAGCCGCGACGTCGGCCGACACCGGCTGGTGATACAAGGTCAGCGGCGTGGCCCACTGCAACAGCCGGCCCTGACGGATCACGCCAATGTGATCAGCCAGCGCAAAGGCTTCCTGCTGATCGTGCGTCACCAGCAATGCACTGATGTGTTCCGCTTTGAGCACGCTGGCCACATCACTGGCCAGTTGTTGACGCAAATCAGCATCCAGCCCGGAAAACGGCTCATCCAGCAACAACAATCTGGGTTTGGGTGCCAGAGCCCGCGCCAGCGCCACCCGTTGCTGCTGCCCGCCCGACAACTGATGGGCAAACCGCGTGGCCAACTCGCTGAGGCCAATCAGCGCCAGCAGCTCGTCGACCCGACGCTGCTGAACGGCTTTGGGCTGACCATGCAAACCAAAAGCGATATTTTGCGCGACATTCAGATGCGGAAACAACGCATAGTCCTGAAACACCATCCCTACCTGGCGCTGCTCCGGCGCCAGTTGCCGGCCCGGTTCACTCAGCAGGCGGCCATCGAGCCAGATCCGGCCCAAGCGCACCGGCTCAAAACCGGCGATAGCGCGCAGCAGCGAACTTTTGCCCGAACCAGAGGGACCGAGCAGACAGCCGGTCTGGCCCTGACCTAATTCAAAGGACACCTGATGTAACACTGGCTGCGCCTGATAATTCAGCGACAGCTGTTCAATGACCAGCATGGCCACTCCTTTCTGCAGCGCGGTTCAGCCAAATTAACGGCAACACTCCGGCCAGTACAATGGTCAGCGCCGGCCAGGCCGCAGCCGCCAGCTGTTCATCCGAGGCCAGCTCAAAAGTGCGCACGGCCAGGGTGTCAAAGTTAAAGGGTCTGAGCAGCAAAGTGGCCGGCAATTCCTTCAGGACATCAACAAACACCAGCAAAGCGGCAATCAGCACAGGCCCGGTCAGCAAAGGCCGGTGCACCCGCCACCACAGTTGCCAGCGATTGCAGCCAAGGCTGCGGGCGGCCTGATCCATCGAGGGCGGAATTTGCCCAAAAGCCGCTTCCAGCGGTTGCAGCGCGACCGCCAGAAAACGCACCAGATAAGCAAAGAGTAACGCGGCGACCGTGCCGGTCAGCAGCAAACCGGTGCGTACGCCCAGCCACTGCTCCGCCCACAGGTCGAGTTGCTGATCCAGCACACTGAACGGCCACAACACGCCGATAGCAATCACAGTGCCGGGCACCGCATAGCCAAAGGCGCTGCTGCGGATCAGCACCTGGCGCCATCCCGACAGACGCTGACGCAGGCCGTACACCAGCAACAAAGCAACGCCGACCACCAACACCGCGCTCAGCAGCGCCAGGCTGATACTGTTGGTCAGCAGCTCACCAAACCGCAATTGTTGCCAGCGGCCGGTGTCACTCAGGCCCCAGTGCAGCAGCGCTGTCGCCGGCAGCACAAAACCGCCACCCAGCACCAACAAGGCATAACCGGTTGCCAGCACGTTGCGCCAGCCATGCAGCGGCTGCAAAGCGACGCGCCGGCTGCCGCCACTGCGTTCAAAAAACCTTTGCTGGCGGCGGTTCCACAACTCCAGCGCTACCAGCACCATCGCCAGACTGCACAACAACGCCGACATCTGCGCCGCCGCCCCGACTTCGCCCATACCAAACCAGGTGCGGAAAATCCCGGTGGTCAGCACCGGCACGCCGAAATAGGCCACAGTGCCATAATCCGCAAAGGCTTCCATCATCACCAGCGCAGTGCCGCCCAGCAGTGCAGGCCTTGCCAGCGGCAACGACACCCGCCAGCCAAAATGGCGACAGCCGAGGCTTTGCGCCGCTTCACGCCAGGACGGATGCTGACGGCTGAACGCCTGGCGGGCCAGCAAATACACGTAGGGATACAGCACCAGACTCAGCACCAGCACAGCGCCGCCCAGACTGCGGATCTGGCCGAACCAATAATCGCCATATTGCCAGCCAGTCATCGCCCGCAGCGCGCTCTGCACTGGCCCGGCTGCATCGAGTAAACCGGCGTAGGCATAAGCCACGATGTAAGCCGGCATCGCGAGCGGCAACACCAGCGCCCAGCTCAGCCAGCTGCGCCCGCTGAACTGACAGCGGGCGACCAGCGCCGCCAGACTGGCACCGAGCAATAAACTGAGCGCGCCGGTGCCAAAGGCCAGCCATAACGAATTAAGCAGGTAAGTGCCCAGTACTGTCTGCGCCAGATGTTGCCAGACCGGCCAGTTTGGGCTGAGCCAGCTGGCAAAGATGACTGCCAGCGGCAACAGCAACAACAACGGCAGCAGCAATGTGCTAAACGGCCAGCGCAAGGGGTTGATCAACAACAGATTATTTCCAGCCGGCTTTGTCCATGACCATCAGCGCCTGCTGATTGAGTTCGCCCAGTTTGTCCAGCGACAAAGTATCGGCTTTAAAAGTGCCGAAGCTTTGTAACACCGGACTGACAGCCACGCCAGCCAGCACCGGATATTCATGGTTGGTGGCGGCATACCACTGCTGTGCGTCAGCGCTGGCCATATATTCGATTAACTGCTGCGCCTGGGTTTTGTTGGGCGCATGTTTAAGCACCGCCGCGCCGGAAATATTGACGTGCACGCCGCGGTCCTGCTGATTGGGCCAGAACACCTTGACCGCCTGGGCAGCAGCCTGATCTTTCGGATCTTCCAGCATAGCCGCCAGATAATAGGTATTGGCAATCGCGATATCGCAGACGCCGGCAGCGGCGGCTTTGATTTGGTCACGGTCACCGCCTTTGGGCGGCTGGGCAAAGTTTTTGGCAAAACCACTGGCCCACTGCGCGGTGGCATCTGCCCCCAGCGTGGCGATCAGGCCCGCCACCATCGACTGGTTGTAGACGTTGTCAGACGAGCGAATACAGATTTTGCCGCGCCATTTGGCCGCCGCCAGATCTTCCAGCGTGCTGAGCTCGGCCGGGTTCACTTTGCCGGGGACATATAAAATCGGTCTGGCCCGCATCGTCAGACCAAACCACAAATGCGCCGGATCACGATATTGCGCCGGGATCTGGCGGGTCAGCACTTCAGATTGCAGCGGTTGTAACAGGCCCTGCTGTTTGGCGCGATACAAACGGCCCACATCGGTGCTGATCAGCACATCAGCCGGACTGTTGCGGCCTTCCTGTCGGATCCGTACCAGCAACTCATCGGGTTTGCCGGTGATCAGATTCACTTTGATACCGGTACTGCTGCTGAATTTATCCAGCAGCGGCTGGATCAGCTCCTGTTGGCGGGCTGAATACACGTTGACTTCAGCGGCCTGCACAGCCGACATCCACAGCAGTGATACAGCGATCACCCCTTTGCTCAGTTTCATCAGGAAGCTCCCTTTGGTGTTGCTTGCGTGTTCAGAGCGCAGTTTAACGAAAAAACCGCCGCCTCAGTTCATTTTTATCCCGCCGCTGCGCGGTTTTACCGCGCCTTCAGGCCCATCGCTTGCGGGTTGCCCCCTGCGTCCCCTATCCTAGGCGCAGTCTTGAGCTAACCGGATGTTTCTGATGAACAATATCGCCACCTGTTTTGCCTTGCTGCTCAGTCTGCCGCTGACCGTTCAGGCCAGTACCGGCACGCCGCTGACTGCCACCGACCTGTGGCAGGTGCAAAAACCAACCGGCCTGCAGGTATCGCCGGACGGCCAGCGTGCAGTGTTCAGCCTGACCCGCCATGACCTGGCAAAGCAAAAAAGCAATACCGACCTTTTTATGCTGGAACTGGGCTCTGGCCAGCAAACCCAACTGACCTTTCATCCGGGCGCTGACAAAGAAGCCGCCTGGAGCCCCAATGGCCGCCAGCTGGTGTTTGTCGGTAAAAGAGAAGGCGAACAGCCTCAGCTGCAACTGTTGACGCTGGGCGCCGGTGAAGCGCGCCAGCTGACCGACTTACCGGTCGCCGTCAGCAAACCACGTTTTTTTCCCGATGGTAAAAAAATCCTGTTCAGTGCCCAGGTGCCAGCCGGTTTTGCCGGTGATTTCAAAACCTTAGCCGCAGAGAAAAAACCACTGCATTCGGCCAAAGTGACCGAAAACCGCATCTATCGGTACTGGGACCACTGGCTGACCGACGATAAAGTCACCCAACTGTTCAGTTATGACCTCAGCACCGGCCAGGTGCAGGCGCTGATGCCAGGCTGGCGCCACTGGGGCAGTCTGGATGGCGCTCTGGAGCATGATTTATCGCCGGACGGCCGCCAGCTGGCCATCAGTGCGCTTAGCAGCAAAGCCCCTTATAACGAGCTGAATTTTGACGTTTATTTGCTGCCGACCGATGGCAGCGGTAAAGCGGTCAATCTGACCGAAGCCAACCCGGCCGATGACAGCAATCCGCTGTTCAGCCCGGACGGCCGCAGCTTGTTGTACGGCGCGCAAAAACGCACCGATTTTAACAACGACAATGTCAAACTGACCCGCTTTGACCTCGCCAGCAAAACCACCACAGTGCTGGCCGATAATATCGATTTGTCACCGGAGCAGTGGTTCTTCAGCAAAGACGCTCAGATGTTGTACTTTTTGGCCCAGGACAAAGCGCGGGTGTCACTGTTCTCCGTACCAGCCGCCGGTGGCCCGGTCAAACAAGTGCTGCGTCAGGCCCACAACGAGCAGGTGCAGGTCGCCGGCCCACAGCAGTTTGCCCTGGTGCAACATGGCATCAGCCAGTTGCCGGAAATATTCCTGCTGGATAATAAAAGCCGCACGCTGAAGCAGATCAGCCAGATCAATAAAACGCTCAGCGAGCGCACGTCCTGGGGCAAAGTCGAAGAAGTCACTTTCGCCGGTGCAGACGGCAAAGCTGTACAGATGTTTATCATCTACCCGCCTGAATTTAAACCCAACCAGCGCTGGCCTCTGCTGAGCCTGCTGCACGGCGGCCCACACAGCGCCTTTAACGACAGCTTTGGCGGCCGCTGGAATCCGCAAGTCTTTGCCGCTATGGGTTATGTGGTGATCATGCCAAACTTCCACGGTTCGACCGGGTTTGGTGAGGCCTTCACAGCGTCTATCCATGGCGACCATGCGACCAAACCGTTTTTTGACAGCGAAGCGGCCATTGATTACATGGTGTCGCGCGGTTACATCGACGAAAGCCGGGTCGCCGCTGCCGGTGGCAGTTACGGCGGTTATCTGGTCAGCTGGATAGCCGGCCACAGCAGCAAATACAAAGCACTGATTAACCACGCTGGCGTCTACGATTTAATGGCGCAATTTGCCTCCGACAGCACGCTGATGCGGGTACACGCCTACAACGGTTCGCCATGGCAAAACAAAGACAATGTGCTCAAAGTGAGCCCGGCCATGTATGCCGAAAACTTCCAGACGCCGATGCTGATCACCCACGGTGAGCAGGACTACCGGGTCCCCGTCACCCAAGGGCTGGCGCTCTATGGCGTGCTTAAAGGCAAAGGCGTCGACGCGCGGCTGGTGTATTTCCCGGATGAAAATCACTGGATCTTAAAACCGCAAAACTCAATTTACTGGTACCACGAATTCGGCCAGTGGCTGGAGCGTTATATTGGCAAAGGAGCCAGCAACTGAGCCCTGAGATCGAATCTATAGTACTGGACGACCCGCAACAGCAGATCTGGCTGCAGCTGCAACAGCTGGCGCAGGCCCTGCAGGCGGGTCGCGCCAGCCAGGGGCTGTATTTGTACGGCCCGGTCGGCCGTGGGAAGACCATGCTGATGGACCGTTTTTTTCACGAAGTGACGGTCAGCAAACAGCGGCTGCATTTTCATCATTTTATGGCAGCCGTCCATCAGGAACTGGCAACGCGCCAGGGTGAAAAAAATCCGCTGTCAGCGGTCGCCCACAGCTGGGCTGAGCGCTACAAGCTCTTGTGTTTCGACGAGTTTTTTGTCACTGATATTGGCGATGCCATGTTGCTGGCGACCTTATGGCAACACTTATTCAGTGCCGGCACTGTGCTGGTCGCCACCTCCAACACTGCACCTGAAGCGCTGTATGCCAATGGCCTGCAGCGCAGTCGTTTTCTGCCCTTTATCGGCCTGCTCACCCAACATTGTCAGGTCTTTTCGCTTGACCATGGCATTGATTACCGCCGCCGGCAGACCGTGCGCTGGCAAAGTTTAGGACTCGGCCAATCGGCGCAGTGGTTGCAACAGCAGGCGCTGCTGCACTATGGGCAAGCGGGTCCTTTGCAGCCTGCAGGGCAGCTTCAGGTGCTGGGCCGGCCCATTGCCTGCCTGTGGCACAACGACCAAATAGCCGGCTTTGATTTTATGGCGCTGTGCAGTGGCCCGCGCTCTCAGCTCGACTATATGGCGTTGTGCCGGCAGTATCAGGCGATTGCGCTCGCCGATGTGCCGTCCTTTTTGCTGCAAAGCGACACCGCCATTTTGCACGGCGTCGAAGAGAGTTATCAGCGCGAACATTCGACGGTGTTTGTCAGCAAGCTCGACAATGAAGCGCGCCGGCTGATTGCGCTGGTCGATGAATGTTACGAAAAAGGCGTGTTGTTATGGCTGACAGCCGCCACGCCGCCCGAACAGTGGTATCAGGCCAGCCAGCTCAGTGCCGCTTTTGAACGCACAGTATCGCGGCTGTATGAAATGCAGCGCTGGGTTTTAGCAAAAGCTGAGGCCAGTCCAGCAACCAACGCCGGTGCTTAGCTTTTCGCTGAAAATCGCTGCTGATAGGCCGAAAAATCCGGCACATCGCGCTTGTAATCACTCTGAAACAAACTGGAATGCACAATAAAATCAGCGGTGGCTTTGTTACAGGCCACCGGAATATTCCACACCACCGCCAGCCGGATCAGCGCTTTAACATCAGGGTCGTGTGGCTGCGAGGCCAGCGGGTCCCAGAAAAACACCAGCCAGTCGATTTTTTGTTCGGTGATCAAAGCACCTATTTGTTGATCCCCACCCAGCGGGCCGCTGGCAAAACAGTGCACCGGCTGCTGCAGCTGTTCACTGAGCAACTTGCCGGTGGTGCCGGTGGCATACAGCTGCTTGTCGCGTAAAAACTCAGCGTGAGTGTTGGCCCAGGCCAGCAGTTCAGCTTTTTTGCCGTCGTGGGCGACTAAAGCAATGGAGTGCATCAGAATATCCTCAGGATTGTCACGGGGTTGGCTCGGTCGAAACGACCGTCAAAGGTGTCGTCGAAGCGGCCGTCAAAGGCGCCGCCAATGCTGCCAGAATGGCACAATCCGGCGATAGATCGCCATCACATTGCGCCACCAGTTGCTGCAACAGCTGCTGCATCTGCATCAATTGTTGCAGCTTTGCGCTGAGACAGGCCAGATGCTGCTGCGCCAGCTGTTTAACATCGCGGCTGCAGCGGCCAGGGTCCTGCCACAGTTTCAGCAGACTGCCGATTTCACTGAGCGCAAAACCGAGCAGCCGGGCCTGGCGGATAAACTGCAGTTGCTGCAACTGCGCGGGTCCATACAGCCGGTAACCGCTGTCAGTGCGTATGGGTTTGCTGAGCAAACCGGCCGCTTCATAGTGCCTGATCATTTTGGCGCTGACGCCGGTCTGCGCCGCCGCTTCGCCAATCGTCAGCTCAGCTTTCATCTTTACCCTCCAAATCTGTCAACTTTTTGGCTTAAACCGTTGTAATAACAAGGCATTACTGACCACCAACAAACTGCTGAGCGCCATAGCGGCTCCCGCCAGCACCGGGGTCAGATAACCCAGCGCGGCGGCCGGAATACCGAGCGCATTAAAAGCAAATGCCCAGCACAGATTCTGGCGGATTTTCCGATAAGTCTGCCGGGCCAGCTGTAACGCCGTGGCGACCAGCGCCGGATCACCGCGCAGCAACGACACCTGGGCGGCGCTTACCGCCACTTCAGTGCCAGTCGCCATCGCAATGCCCAAATCGGCCTGCGCCAGCGCTGGCGCATCATTGATGCCATCGCCCACCATCGCGACCCGAAAGCCTTGCTGCTGGAAATGGCGAACAGCTGCAGCTTTGCCGGCTGGCAGCACTTCGGCCTGCCACAGGTCAATCCCCAGCGCCGTCGCCACCTGGGTGGCACTGGCCTGGCTGTCGCCAGTTAATAACGCTACCTGGATCCCGCTGCGCTGCAGCGCTTTGACCGCCGGTAATGCGGTGGCTTTGAGCCCGTCGCTGAAACACAGCAGCCCGTGCAGCTGATAGTCTGTGCTGCCGGATTGGGCATCAGCGTCGCTGGATTGAGCCTCTGTTCCGCTCGGCTGGGCGTCAGCGCCGCGTTGCTGGGCAGCTGTGCCTTTGGATTGACCATCAGCACCTATGTGCCGGGCACCAGCAGGCCCGCTCGCCAGCCAGGACACTGAGGCACCGGCAGTGTCGATGAGCTGCTCCGGCAACGTCAGTCCGTATTCGCGCAGCCAATGGCTGTTGCCGAGCAACCAGCACTGGCCGTTGATGTTAGCCTGCACACCTTTGCCGGCCACCACCTGAAACGCATCGGCCTGTCCCGGCCTGATGCCTTGCGCGTCAGCCGCCTGCAGCACCGCGCGGGCCAGCGGATGTTCGCTGTATTGCTGTAAAGTAGCGGCATGCTGCAACACCTGCGGTGCCGTGCCTTGCAGCGCGGTCAGCTGACTCAGCACCGGCTGGCCTTGCGTCAGAGTGCCGGTTTTATCAAACACCACCAGATTAATCTGTTGGGCGCTTTCCAGCGCGATTGCATCTTTCATCAGCACACCCAGCCTGGCAGCGGCGCCGGTTCCGGCCATCACCGCTGCCGGCGTGGCCAGCCCGAGCGCGCAAGGACAGGCAATGACCAGTACGGCAACTGCATGCAAAATCGCCTGCTGCCAGTTGCCGCCGAGCCAGCCGGTCAGCAGCAAAGTGACCAGCGCGATGACCAGCACGGCCGGCACAAAAACGGCGCTGATTTTATCCACCAGCGCCTGTACCGGCGCTTTGGCGCCCTGCGCCTGCTCCACCAGCCGGATGATTTTACTGAGGGTCGACTCGGCACCGACACTGGTTGCGGTCAGTTCCAGCCTGCCATCCAGACTGACCGAGCCGCCAATCACAGTGTCACCGCTTTGTTTGCTGACCGGCAGTGATTCGCCGCTGATCAGCGCTTCATCCAGCAGGCCCTGCCCGGCCACCACCAGCCCGTCAACCGGCACCCGCTCGCCCGGCAACACCTGTACCCGCTCGCCGGGCGTAACTGTCGCCGCTGCGACCTGTTGCCACTGTTCGCCCCGCCACACCCGCGCCAGCGCCGGCTGCAGGTTTTCCAGCGCCCGCAGCGCATCGGTCGTGCGTCGTTTCGCCCGTTGCTCCAGATACTTACCAAGCAGCACCAGGGCCAGCACCGTGCTGCTGCTTTCAAAATACAGATGCGGGCTGCCATGGTGACCATCGAAGCTCCACCACAGATATAACGACAAGCCATAAGCTGCGCTGGTGCCCAGTGCGACCAATAAATCCATATTGCCGCTGCCGGCCCGAATGGCGGCCCAACCGGCCCGGTAAAAGCGCGCACCAAAATAAAACTGCACCGGGGTCGCCAGCAGCCATTGCCAGAATGCAGGCAACATCCAGTCGGCGCCCCACAACATTGCCAGCATCGGCAACACCAGCGGCAGCGTCAGTAACGCACTGCCCCAGACCGGCCACAGCGGCTGCTGATACCAGGCCAGCGATGTTGCAGCGGCGACGTCCTGCGGCGCATTCGCCGTCTCAGCGACAGACGCCTGCGGCAGCAGCTGATAACCAGCCGCTTTCACCGCCAATTCCAGCTGGCTGAAACTGACCGGCCCGGCCAGTTGCAGGCTGACCTGCTCAGTCGCCAGATTCACCGAAGCCTGTACCACACCCCGCACCTGCAGCAAGGCTTGTTCGGCCCGGCGGACACAGGATGCACAGCTGAGCCCCTGCAGCTGATACTGCGCCTGCTGCATCACCACCTGATAGCCAGCCTGCAGCACAGCGTCGACCAGCGCGCCTGCCATCGCAGTGCCGCTGACATGAGCGGTTTCGCTGGCCAGATTCACCGTCACCGCATGCACGCCGGGGACCTGCGCCAACGCCTTTTCGAGCCGGCCGGCACAGGACGCACAGCTCATGCCAGCAATCTTCAGCGAAATACCCGGTTCAGCTGGCGTCATAAGACCTCCGCAGTCTGCAAGTGTTGATCTGCACTGTTGTTCACCTTGTTGGTTGCTGGTGTTTGGGTCATAGCACCGAGCCTAAAGCTTACCATGGGGGTAAGGTCAAGCATGGTGAGCCGTCAGGCGGATGGCAGCAGAGATCAATGCCCGGTATCGGGCCATCGCAGCAGATGCAGATGAAAAGCGGGTTCCCCCGGCCCAGACAGGTGAGCCCCAGACAGGTGAGTCCCAGACTGGTGAGTCCCAGATCGCAGCCAAAAAAAAGCCCGGCAAAGCCGGGCAAACAACCAAGGTCCACGTAAAAAACTCTGTATCCGATCGGGCGGCAGAACCTCAGCGCCGCCAGATCCGGGTCAGTTTACTGACTGACCACAATCCGTTTCATCGCAGTCATGTAACCGCGTAACTTCTTACCGACAATTTCAACCGGGTGGTTGCGGATAGCCTCGTTCACCGCAATCAGTTCGATATTGTCGACGCCGTTATTGGCCGCATCGACACCCTTACCCAGCAGCTCCGGGCTCAGGCCGTTGACTAAATCGCGCAGCATTGGCACTGCCGCATTGGCAAACAGGTAGTTACCGTATTCTGCCGTGTCTGAAATCACCACGTTCATTTCGTACAAACGCTTACGGGCGATGGTATTGGCGATCAGCGGCGTTTCATGCAGCGACTCGTAATACGCTGATTCTTCAATAATGCCGGCTTCCACCATGGTATCAAACGCCAGTTCAACCCCTGCTTTCACCATCGCCACTAACAACAGCGCGCGGTCGAAATAATCCTGTTCATTGATGTGCTCGCCGGAAACCGGCGCATTTTCAAAACCGCTCTGGCGGGTTTCTTCACGCCAGGTCAGCAGTTGTTTGTCGTCGTTGGCCCAGTCCGCCATCATGGTCTCGGAGAATTTGCCGGAGATGATGTCGTCCATATGCTTGGCAAACAGCGGCGCCAGAATGCCTTTTAACTGTTCAGACAAGCGGTAAGCCTTGATTTTGGCCGGGTTCGACAGCCGGTCCATCATGTTGGTGATACCACCGTGTTTCAGCGCTTCGGTGATGGTTTCCCAGCCGAACTGGATCAGCTTGGCGGCATAACCGGCTTCATAACCGTCGGCCACCAGCTTGTCGTAAGCCAGAATAGCGCCGGTCTGCAACATGCCGCACAGGATGGTCTGTTCGCCCATCAAATCGGATTTCACTTCAGCGACAAAGCTTGATTCCAGCACGCCGGCACGGTCGCCGCCGGTCGCTGAGGCATAAGCTTTGGCAATCGCCAGGCCATTGCCGTTCGGGTCATTTTCCGGGTGTACGGCAATCAGCGTCGGTACACCAAAACCACGTTTGTATTCTTCCCGCACTTCAGTGCCCGGGCACTTCGGCGCCACCATCACCACTGTGATGTCTTTACGGATTTGATTGCCTTCTTCGACGATATTAAAACCGTGCGAATAAGCCAGTGTGGCGCCTTGTTTCATCAACGGCATCACGGCTTTGACCACCGAAGTATGCTGCTTGTCCGGCGTCAGGTTCAGGACTAAATCCGCCGTTGGGATCAGCTCTTCATAAGTGCCGACTTTAAAACCGTTTTCCGACGCCTGCAGGAAAGATTTCCGCTTTTGGGCAATCGCATCAGCGCGCAGGGCATACGCGATGTCCAGGCCAGAGTCGCGCATGTTCAGGCCCTGGTTCAGACCTTGCGCACCACAACCGACAATCACCACTTTCCAGCCTTTGAGCAGGTTACAGCCGTCAGCAAATTCTTCTTTTTGCATAAAGCGGCATTTGCCCAGCTGTTTTAACTGCTGGCGTAAGTTCAGTGTATTGAAATAGTTAGCCATGGTGTTGCGTCTCACAATTCGGTTTGCCGGCGGTGAACCCGTCTGCTGAGGTCAACTGACGCTCGGGGGTTCCCGCACTGAACAACGCTCTGTTGCGTTGTTTTGATGGATGCAGCTTAGGCTGGTTTTTATATTGCGTGAAGTGATATATTCACAAGTCTGTATTTCACTTTATGCAATAGAGGCTGGTATGGATATCCGCAGCGCGCAATTGTTTCAGCATCTGGCCAGCAGCCTCAATTACAGCAAAACCAGTGAGCAGCTGTATGTGTCGCCCTCTACTTTGACCCGCATTATTCAGCGGCTGGAAGAAGAACTGGGCGTGCAGCTGTTCAGCCGCGACAAAAGATCGGTGCGGCTGACGCCGGCAGGTGTGCGTTTTCAGCAGTTTGTGAAGCAATATTTAAGTGACTGGCATCAGCTGCAAGTCGATTTGGCGCTGACCTCCGATGCGCTGCAAGGTGAATTACGGCTGTTTTGTACCGTCACCGCCAGCTACAGCCATTTGCCGGCCATTCTGGATAAGTTTCGCGTGTTGTGCCCCAAAGCCGAAATCAGCCTGACGACCGGCGACGCCGCGCTGGCACTGGAGAAAGTGAAACACGACGAAGCCGATATCGCGCTGGCGGTGTATCCGGCCAACCTGCCGCTGAATATCGCTTTTGCCAGCATCGCCAAGCTGCCGTTGCAGTTAATCGCGCCGGTGATCCCCTGCAAGGTCAATGATTTACTCAGTGAACAAGCGATCGACTGGCAAAAAGTGCCTTTGATAGTGCCGGAGCATGGCCCGGCGCGCAGCCGGCTGGATGCCTGGCTCAAAGCCGTCGGCATCCAGCCGCATATTGTCGCCAAAGTGGAAGGCCACGAAGCGATGGTCAGCATGGTAGCGCTGGGTACTGGTGTCGCTATTGCGCCAGATCCGGTGGTGCAGCACAGCCCGGTGCGGGACCGGGTGCGGGTGCTGCCGGTCGATTACAAGTTCGAGCCATTTGACCTCGGCATCTGCATGCAATCCAAACGACTGCATGAACCGCTGATGCGGGCGTTCTGGCAGGTGGCGTCAGGCGGCCCGGCCCTGCAACAATAGCAGCACCGGCTGGCGTAACAGGCGCCAGGCCGGCAGCAACGTCGCCAGCAGCACGATGAGCAAGAGCAGCGCTCCGGTCAACGGCACTGTCTGTACCTCCCACACCACAGTGTTCATCTGCCGGTTCAGCCAGGGCGCGCTCAGTTGCAGCAGCACCAATGCCAGCAGCAAACTGCCTGCCGCCAACGCGGCATGTTGCAGACAAATACCCAGCTGCAGCCGCTGCGGGCTGGCCCCGACTGCCAGCATGGTCGCCAGCCGGCTTTGTTGCAGCAACAATTGCGCCTGCACCTGATAATACAGACTGAGCGCTGCCAATCCGCTAATCAGCACGGCCAGCACCAGTGCAGTGCGGGCAAACAGCCAGTTCGGCTCGTTCATGCGCTCCAGTTGTTGCTGCAAAGTGCCATTGAACACCAGCTCCACCTCACTGCCCTGACGCCAGGCCCAGTCTTCCAGCTGGTCTGCCAATGCCAGCGTATGCGCCGGCAAAGTGGTCACGGTCAGCAGTGGGTGGGCATACCAGGGGCTGGGTTTCAGCAGCAGGTAAAAAGCCGGCAGGCGCGCCGCCGCCAGGCCCTGATGGGGTAAATTGGCAATCACGCCGACAATTCGCACCTGCTTTTCCTGCCCGAACACATAGCGCACCGTCTGGCCAAGCAGCGCCGAATAGGGCTGGCCCTCACTGCGCAGCTGGTCCGCCAGCGCCTGATTAATCACAGCGCCGTCTTCGCCCAGCTCCAGCGAGCCTGCCAGCAACGGGGCTTGCAACAAGACCAGATAATGACTGCTGACTTCATGAATGTCGGCAAAGAATTCCAGAGACTGGCCGTGTTTGTCATGCAGGATCTGAGCTTCAGACTTGTCGGTAAACTGAGTGGCACTGACCGCCAGCGGCACACCGCCAATGCCGTTCAGCTGGCCTTGCTGCATCGCCGCATCAGGCCGGATACCCGGTTGCAGCCGCAGGGTCACTTCTTCCTGCGGATACAGCTGGCTTTCCTGCAACTGCGCCTTTAACTGCGCCTGCAGCGACAGCGCCACACAGAGCGCCAGCGCGGCAAAACTCATTTGCAGCATCAGTTGCAGCTTCAGCCCCCACTGCTGCCACGCGCTGCTGTGGCCCTGGCGGTTACGGAACAGCCGGCTTTGCCGCAGTAACCACAGCAGCGGCAACTGGCTGCACAGCAGTAAAAACAGCGTCAGCACCAGCACTGCCTGCAGCGCGTGCGTCCAGGAAAACTGCCAACCCTGACCGCCAAAATACTGCTGATAAATACTGACACTAACCAGTTGCTGCGCGCCCAGCTGATACAACAAAGCACCACCGCCAACCGCGACCAGCCACAGCGGCAATTGTTCCAGCAGCAACTGGCCACTGAGGCCCGCCGTACGGGCGCCCAGCAGCTGACGCATGCCGATTTCATGTTGACGGCGCACCAGTTGCCCCACCTGACAGAGCAATAAATTGATCGCCACCACAGCGCCTGCCAGCAACGTCAGGCCCAGCAGCAGCCACCACTGGCGCCACAAATCGTCGCGTTGCTCCGGAAAAAGCTCAATGCCGGGCAGCAGGACGCTGTGATGTGCGGCCTCCAGCATCCGGAATTGCTGCTCCCCCAGCCACTGATCCGGCAATTGGTCCAGTTCAGCCGCCAACGCAGTCAAATCCGGCGCGCCGCGTAACTTAACAAAGGCCAGATTTCGGCCCGGCAGATTTTCGCTGAAAGCAATCGCTTTCGGCCCAGGCATCCGGCCCGCCGCATCAAGATCATCAGTTTTGAAGTGTGGTAAAAAACGGTCGGCCCAGGGTAGCCACAGCGCCGGCCGGTGTTCACTAAAACGGTCCAGCGCCGGCGGCAACACCGCGGCAATCCGATAATCTTTATCAAACTGCCGCACTTTGACATTCAGCTCGGTCAGCGGCGGTTTGCCAAGCAGCACCCAGGCCCAGTGGCTCAGATACACCGGCTGCGCCTGCTCGTCTGTTTGCGGCATAAATGGCGCCGGCAGCCCCAGCACCCCAACAATGTTCGGCGTGTATAGCAGCACCGGCATATTGTCCAGATTCTTTTCGGCCAGCCGCAAGTCGGCCTTGGTAAAACGTACCCGCGCCACCGCGCTGACATCGGCCAACTGACTGAGTTTATTCAGTACCACATTGCTGTGTTTATCAAACTGCCCTTGCGCATTTTGCCGGTAGACACTGGCGATTTTTCCGGCCGGCGAGGCCCAGCTTGGGATAGGTTCCTGCAACTGCGCCCGCAGCTGCAACAATAACAACAATAAAGCACTGAAACAGGCCAGCCCAAGCGCCAGTAAACTCCATTGCAGCCGCTGATGGCGCCACTGCCGCCAGCCATAACGAATGGCAAAAGCCAGCCCTTCTGTTGAGATCAAGGCGGACATCAGCCGGCCTTCCTGGTAGGGGTCGTTGCCGTGACAAAACGACCATCGGTCAGCAGTAAACGCCGCTGCGCACGGGCCGCCAGTTCCGGGTCATGCGTCACCATCAGCACAGTAGCGCCTTGCTGATGTAAGCGTTGCAGCAACTGAAAAATAATATCCGCGCTGGCCGAATCCAGGTTGCCCGTTGGCTCGTCGGCCAGCAACAAACCTGGATTGGTGATAATGGCCCGCGCAATCGCCACCCGCTGCTGCTGACCGCCGGACAATTGCTCCGGATACGCATCCAGCTTATCGGCCAGCTCTACCTGCGTCAGCGCCTGCAGCGCTTTTTGCCGAAATTCGCTGCTTTTGACACCAGGCAGGTATCGCAGTGGCAGGCAGACATTTTCTGCCACCGTCATGTCGCTAATCAGGTTAAAGTTCTGAAAAATCCAGCCAATATGGCGGTTTCTCAGCACACTTTGCTGATAAAGCGACAAGCCCGGCACGGGTGTGCCAAGCAGCAGATATTGCCCGCTGCTGAAGCTGTCGAGTAAACCAATCACCGACAACAGCGTCGATTTGCCACTGCCGGAGCGCCCTTCAATGGCGACAAATTCGCCGCGCCGGATTTGTAAGTCCAGCTGATGCAGCACCCCAATGGTCAGTTTGCCTTGCTGAAATGCTTTGCTGGCCGCGCGGATATCAATCAGCACTTCGTGTTGGGGTTCAGTCATGATGTTCAGCCATTGAGTTCATCCTCCGTGATAAAGGCTTGTTGTTGTAAGGCGGCCGGCACCTGCAACAGCAACTCGGCCCCTGCGCTGACGCCTTCAAGAATTTGCATCTGTTGCTGGCTGATATCGCCAATCCGCACTTGTTGGCGCAGATAGCCCTGACGCTGCACGTCGCGCACAAATACGGCATAACGCTGATGCGGCTGGCTGATATAAGCCGGCCGCTCGCTCAGCAGCGTCTGCGCTGTGCTGCCGGTTTCGATATCCGCCCGCACTTCAATATTGGCGCGTGCGGTATCGGGTAGTTCTCCCAGCAGCCGCACATCGAGCCGCAGAAAATTATCCACCACATTGGGCGAGATCCAGCTGACTTCACCGGCCATCATTTTGCCTTTGATGTTCAGCCGCACCGGCTGGCCAGGTTTTACCGCCGCCGCATCGATGGCACCGATTTTCAGTTCGGCCAGTAAAGAGCCGGCGGCCGCCACCTGCCCCACCGCCTGCCCGGCGCTCAGTTGACTGCCGGGTTTTAAGGTTTCATCCAGCGCTATCAGCTGGCCGGCAATATCGGAGCGGATCACCAGCGCCGCCACATCCTGCGCCGCCATATCCTGCTGTTTCTGTGCACGCTGCACCGCAAGCTCGGCGGCCTGCCGCCGGCTTTGCCGCGCTTTGTTAAACAACGCCAGTTTTTCCTGGCCAAGTAGCAGTTTTTGTTTCGCCTGCGCCAGCAAGGCCTCGCTTTGGGCAAAA
>CBINNO010000040.1:0-22989 GCA_966252055.1 uncultured Rheinheimera sp.
AAAAACAAACGCAGGTAATGAACGAGGGCTGGGCCACCTTCTGGCACTACACTATCCTGCAGCATTTGTATCAGGAAGGCCTGGTCACCGATAAATTTATGCTCGAAGTGCTGCATAACCACACCAATGTGGTGTTTCAGCCGGCATATAACTCGAAATACTATTCAGGCATCAATCCTTATGCGCTTGGTTTTGCGATGTTTACCGACCTGCGGCGGATCTGCGAGCAGCCCACAGCCGAAGATCGCGAATGGTTTCCCGATATTGCCGGCAGTAATTGGGTTGAAACCCTGCATTTCGCCATGCAAAACTTTAAAGATGAAAGCTTTATCAGCCAGTACCTGTCCCCCAAAGTGATCCGCGACTTCCATTTATTCGCCGTGGTCGACGATGATAAAGAGCAAATGCTGGAAATAGCCGCCATTCACAACAGCAATGGTTATCAGCAGGTCCGGCAAATGCTGTCAGCTCAGTACAACCTCAGTAACATAGAACCCAATATTCAGGTGTATAACGTCGATGTCACTGGCGATCGGTCACTGACCTTACGTTTTGTGCCTAACCGGCGTGTGCCACTGGCTGACAATTTTGGCCAGGTCTTGAAGCATCTGCATCGGCTGTGGGGCTTTACGGTCAAACTGGAACAGCAAAATGAAGATGGCAGCTGTAAACTACTGGGGATGGTGCCTGCTGAATAAGCGTTTTGAGCCGGCAATCCGAAAATTGCTAACCGGCCACAGTGGCCGGGTTCAGCTGACTAAAACAACAAGGACGGCGCTTCTGAAATCATGTTGGTCATGATGCGCCTTACTCCGCCACAGTGACTTTGTTTCTGCCTTCAGCCTTGGAAGTGTACAACGCTTTATCCGCCGCCTCTATCCACTGGCGATATTCCGGCATCGTCGCCTGATACTGCGCGACGCCAACGCTGATGGTGGCTTTGAGTAACTGCTGATTAAACTCCATCGACAAGCCCTCTACCGTCTTTCTCAGTCGCTCAGCGAAATAAAGTGCCTGATCAGCCGGTGTATCGACCAGCAACACAGCGAACTCTTCGCCACCATAACGGCCAGCGACATCGGTTTCGCGCAGATTTTTCCGCACTGCCTGCGCCACCTGTTTGATCACCACATCCCCGGCGGCATGGCCGTAAGTGTCATTGATCCGTTTAAAATGGTCGATATCACACATCAGCAAAGTGCCGGTGTGACCACTGCGTTTGAGGCGTTTAAATTCCTGCTGTAAAGCATCTTCCCAGCTACCTCGGTTATTCAGCTCGGTCAGAAAATCGGTTTTTGACAGCTGTCTGAGCTGGCCATTCATCGACTCCAGTTCCAGCCGGCTGGTTGCCACGTCTGTCACATCATAGATAATCATACAGAGGTGGGTCACTTCGCCACGCAGGTCAGCAATGGGGAAAATGGTACTGTTCTGGTACATATAGTCCGCGACCCCGGTAATAGGCCGGTAGTTGCGGAATTTAAAGATAAAAGGTCGCTGCTCCCAAATGGTAAAAGCGCGGTTTTTCAAAAGGATGACCGGATCGCATTTACGCCGCAGCCAGTCTTCGTCGATTTCCGAGAACAAATCAAACAGATAGCGGTCGCGGACTTGCCTTGGCGTCAGGCCGCTGTGGTTTTCCATAAAACCATTCCAGACCTGAATTTTGTAATCCACAGTCAGCACAACCAGGCCAACATCGACGGTCTGGAACATCTCCAGCAACCAGTGCACTTCGGTGACATCAGGACTGACTTTTTGCATAGTTACTCTTCTAACAGAAATTCGACTTTGTAATTCAGCGTCTTGATGCTGTCTTCAGTAAACAGCAGCAACAAATCACAATTAATATTGTAGTTTTCAATGCCGTAACTGATTTCAATCGCCAGCGTGCGCTTCCAGCGCCGCGCGTTGGCTTTGATCATCTCACTGACCGGCGCATGCTGACCCAACACCACCGGATGTCCCTGGCTGAAACTCATATCTATTTGTTCTGCCAGCCCTTTGAGCACAGCACCTATCAGGATATTGGCAATATCCATCAGCAGTTCCAGCTCCACTTTGGTGGTCAACCGGCCTTCGTAATTCAGTAAACGGGCGATATCAACAAAACTGGAGTCATTGAGGATCAACAAGGCTTCGCCAGACACACCACCGCCGATAAAGCCCTGACAAACCGCAGAAGTGGTCTGTTTTTGCTCAACCGAGGCAATCGCCATATGCAGTTCGCTGACTTCAATCACATTGACGTTGGGAATGGGCAGTTTGACAAAAACCTTTAGCAGCCGGGCTAACAAATCGCCGGCCTGCCCCATCGCGACGTTGGTTAATTCCTGAAAAACGTCCCGCAATTCAGGGGCCAACGCAAAGTTCGCGCTGCTTTTCTGATTGGCAAGAAAAGCGTGCTCCTGCACTTTCTGACTGTCTTGCACACTGTGGGATGCGCTGAATTGTTGCAATACTTCGGCGAGCTTTTCTGCTGACACCGGTTTTTTGATGAAATCCAGCGCGCCGAAATCCAGCACCCGCTGGCGCGCTTCCGGCTGAATGTCGCCGGAGACCACCACCACCTTAACCGGAATTTGTTGCCGCTGGATCTCTTGTAAAACGCCATAACCATCCAGCACCGGCATATTTAAATCAAGGAATAACAAATCTATGGGTTGTCTTTTCAGCAGTTCCATCGCTTCCTGACCATGGCCGGCGAAACTTACTTTATCCTGCCAGTCGGCCGGTAAACTGCGCGCCATCTGTTTACGGGCTAAATTGGAATCATCACAGATCAGAACAGCTGCAACCATTGAAGATTTTCCTGCGCAAAAGATATGAACCAGTGTAGCTAGGATAGCTCTATAATGCGAATACTCATCTGAGTCCTTTGTCAAATTTCTTGATGTTAGTCTCTGTATTCACAACATTTTTTGGAGAACTCTATGCAAAAACCAGCATTAGTCGCCAGTCTGCTGCTGTTTGCCGCCAGCCTGCAGGCAACCGATCTGACCGCCAGCCTGCCCGTACGTCTGTCTGAAGTCAAAGCCGGCGAGCGTCAGCTGGAGCTGCAAGGCAGCCCGGTCAGCCTGCAAAGCCTGGCACCGGATTTTAAAGTGGTTGACGCTGGTTTTAAGCCGGTCCGGCTCAGTGACTTTTCCGGCAAAACAGTGCTGATTAGTGTGGTGCCCAGCCTCGATACCGGCGTCTGCTCCATTCAAACTAAAAAATTTAATGAAGAGGTCGCCAGCCTGCCAGCGGATGTGGTGATCCTGACCATTTCCACCGACTTGCCTTTTGCGCAGAAACGTTTTTGTCAGAAAGAACAGGTCGATAAACTGCAAGTGTTGTCAGATGCGGTCTGGGGCGATTTTGGCAGCAGCTACGGCTTACGGATCAAAGACATGGGATTGCTGACCCGGGCAGTGCTGATTGTCGATCGCAACGGCAAACTGGTGTATCAGCAGCTGGTACCGCTGATGTCACAAGAGCCTGACTACGTCACAGCGCTGGTCACGTTAAAACAAATCGCGCAGAAAAAATCCTGATAGCGGACGCTTGAAAAAAATAACAGAGACCTTATTAAAGGTATCAGCAGACGCTGCTTGTCAGGTTTGCTGATACCGTGTCAGCTCCCGTTGGAGTGATACTCAACTATCTGATTTGCTTAACAAAGAAATTAGTGAGGTCTTTTATGAACAGTTTTGATTTCAGTCCTTTTTATCGTTCTTTCATCGGTTTTGATCACCTGGCCAATCTGATGGATGCCGCAGCCCGTAATGAAAAACAGCCGGCTTATCCACCTTACAACATCGAAGTCACCGGTGAAGATCAGTATCGCATCAGCATGGCCGTGGCCGGTTTTGAACCTGCCGAGCTCAGCATCGAAACCGAGCACAACAACTTAGTGGTGCGCGGCCAAAAAGCCGACAAAACCGAGGGCCGCCGCTTCCTGCATCAGGGCATCGCCGAGCGCAACTTTGAGCGTAAATTCCAGTTATCCGACTATATCAAAGTGACTGGCGCTGCTGTGCATCATGGTTTACTGCACATCGAGCTGGTGCGTGAAGTGCCGGAAGCATTAAAACCACGCAAAATCGCCATTCAGACGGGCCAACCCACCGCGGTGCTGACCCAGCAAAGCGCGGCAAACAGTGCCGCTGTTGAGCTTGGTGAAGTGATCCCAGCTTCTGCCTGAGCCCAATACGCAGTCTGACTGCCAACACAAAGCCGCCCATTGGCGGCTTTGTTATTTGTCTTTGTTTGCCACCACATGCTCACAGCAGCCGCCGCAACCTTTTCTTTGTCAGGTCTGTTGCAGAAACTGCTGAATAACCGGATTGACCAGCTCCGGATGCGTCACCGGCCCCATATGACCACAAGCCAGCTCAGTCAGCTGCACCGCTGGCAAAGTCGCGGCCAACGCCTGACTGATGCGCCGCGCTGAAGCTCTGCTATCCCGTCCACACAGCAACAACACCGGGCACCGCAGCGCCAGTGTATACTGCGCCAGTGTCGCCGGCTCTTCACTTAACGCCTGAAAATCCAGTGTGACTTTACCGACCTGGCTGCTGAACTGTTGCTGCATTCGTGCCGGTAACGCGGCGAAATAACCAGGCTGTTGCCAATAATCAATAAAACGTTCTGCTGCTGCCACAGGGCTGAGCTCAGGCATCGCCGCCGCCAATGCGGTCACTTCCTGCCATAACAGGCCGGCATCCGACAGCTGTGGCAGCAGATGAAAAGCCACAGGCTCAAATAACACCAACCGGCGGACTTTTAACAGCCCCGTCCGCACCAGGTGCATTGCAAAAGCACCGCCGTACGAATGCCCAACCAGATCAACAGGATACTGCAGATATTCCGCCGGCAGCTGCGCCAGCAATGCTTTTGCTTCATCACGGAAACTGAAGTGATCATGCGAGGGCGGCAGCACACTGCGGCCATAACCCAGTAAATCCGGCGCCAACGCTGGCAGATTTAAATCATGCAGCAACGCCTGCCACTGGCGCCCCGAGGACAAGGAGCTGTGTAAACATAACAGCGGCGTGTGTGCTCCAGCCACGCCGGTCTGCGCACTGTTCATCCTGCCCCCACGTGTTGCCATAACAAGGCTATCGCCAGCAGTAATAAAGCACTGAACGTGGCGATCATGCCAAAAAAGCGCTGCACTGAAGTCCCGCTTGAACGCAATAAGCCGGTCAGGTGCAACAAGCGCCCCACCAGCGTCAGCACGCCCGCCAGATGTATTAACCACGCGGGCTGTTGTGTCTGCTCAGCAATCAGCATCAGAACCAGCAGCAGCGGCACATATTCGGCAAAATTGCCATGTATGCGGATGGCCTTGATAAGGTCGGGCTGATTGCCGTCGCCAAGCCCAACCCGCAACTTAAAACGTTGTCTTATCACATAAAAC
Source organism: uncultured Rheinheimera sp. (assembly GCA_966252055.1). Classification (GTDB taxonomy): domain Bacteria; phylum Pseudomonadota; class Gammaproteobacteria; order Enterobacterales; family Alteromonadaceae; genus Pararheinheimera. The sequence goes on from CBINNO010000040.1 coordinate 5,405, forward strand.
GCTAAGCCGACATAAAGCAGCGCCAACAGCGCCGCATAAACCGCAGTAGCCATCAGAATCCCCGTAACTGGTTTTGGACCAGCTGACTGAACAGCCGGATATGACACGGCGAATCATTCAGCGCCGCAATGTACTGGTAATCGGTGCCACCGGCGTGTAAGAACACCTCTTTGTTTTCTTCGGCGATTTCTTCCAGCGTTTCCAGACAATCGGCTGAAAAAGCCGGGCAAAGCACCTGTAAACGCTGCACACCTTGGGCCGGCAGGCTGGCTAACAACTCATCGGTATAGGGTTGCAGCCACTGCTCTTTGCCGACTCTGGACTGAAAACTGACCAACACCTGCTCGGGCGCGAGCGCCAAATCAGCCGCCAGATTGGCAGCGGTTTCCCGGCAGTGCTGCTCGTAAGGGTCACCCAGGCGGACAAATCGTTTGGGAATCCCGTGAAATGACAGCAATAACTTGTCGGCCTGACCATAACGCTGCCAGTGCGCGCGCACCGAACCGGCCAGCGCTTTTCGGTAAGCCGGCTCGTGGTGGTAGTGCTTAATCAGGCGGATCTGCGCGATGTCACGCTGGGCCTGCTGATAAGTCGCCAATTGATCGGCGATGGCGGCCGTTGTCGTCGCCGAATATTGCGGATAGAGCGGTAGCACAACAAACTTTTCGATGCCCTCGGCACGCAGTTCATCCAGCACGCTTGCGATTGATGGCTGACCGTAAGTCATGGCGTAGCGCACCGGCACCGGATGTTCACTGAAACTGAGCGCCTGCTGCAATGCTGCTGTTTGCCGCTGTGTAATCACCCGAAGTGGTGAACCTTCAGGCCACCAAATCGACTGATACAGCTTCGCGACCCGTCGGCCACGCAGCGGCAAAATAATACCGCGCAGGATGCATTGCCACAGCAAAGGCGGATAATCAACGACCCGTTGATCGGACAGAAACTGTTTCAGGTAACGCCGCACTGCACTGACACTTGGGTCATCTGGCGTGCCTAAATTCACTAAAACGACAGCTTGGTTGCGGCCGGATTGTTCTGACATAAGCTAAACCCTTGGATATCTTATGATTTGCCGCAAAGTGTAACATTGCTGGCCTGGCTTGAAAGCGGAAAAAATTGTTTGGGCTGACCGGAAAAACAGTGCCAACACACTGGCCTGACGAACAGGCATAAAAAAAGCCCACTGAGTGGGCTTTCTTGATGCCAGCTGCTTATCCCAGCAACACCGACAATTGTTCACTGACCGCATCCACTTTTTGAGTGCCGTCAATGTGATGATATTTCGTTAAGCCTTCAGCCGCCTGATTACGGTAATAACCGACTAATGGTTCAGTCTGTTCGTGATAAACGCCTAAACGTTTACGCACGGTTTCTTCTTTGTCGTCGTCGCGGATCACCAGATCTTCGCCGCTGACATCATCTTTGCCAGCCACTTTAGGCGGATTGTAACTGACATGGTAAACCCGGCCTGAAGCTGGATGGACACGACGGCCGCTCATCCGCTCCACAATCACGTCATCCGGCACGTCAAATTCAATCACGTGGTCGACCAGCACATCATTGTCTTTCATTGCATCCGCTTGTGGGATAGTGCGTGGGAAACCGTCTAACAGAAAACCTTTGGCACAATCTGGCTTGGCTATCCGCTCTTTCACCAGGCCAATGATGATTTCATCAGACACCAGCTGGCCGGCGTCCATCACCTGTTTGGCAGCAAGTCCGAGGGCGGTGCCTTCTTTGATGGCAGCACGCAGCATATCCCCGGTTGAAATTTGCGGGATACCGTACTTGTTCATCAAAAACTGCGCCTGAGTTCCTTTACCGGCACCCGGTGCGCCCAACAGAATAATTCGCATACCAACAACCTCGGTTTATTCGAAAAAGTACCTAAATGTTATAAGCCCCGGATCTTTACATAATGTCAGTCAGAGGACAAGGAATTTGTCGGCTGCTCAGAGCAGCCAGCCAGGCAACATACAAGCCTACTTTGGTACAGAAAAAGTCACAGCGAAAAGTGCTGCCAAAATCCGGCCCGGTAGGCAGTATGCCGCGCCTGCAACCGCTTTGCCTATTCGACTTAAGTCCGGTTTTCCGGCGCGCCGTCACCGGGCTCAGACAGCAAAAACCCGGCCGAAGCCGGGTTTTATGCACTGCGGGACTGTTATTTTGCCAGCGATAACAGCAGGCTGTTCAGCCGGCTGACGAAGGTTGCCGGATTTTTCAGACTGCCGCGTTCAGCCAGTAAAGCCTGCTCAAACAACACTTCGGCCCACTGCTTAAACTGCGCTTCATCCTGCACATCCGCAACATGACGGACCAGTTGGTGCTCCGGGTTCAGCTCAAAAATGGGCTTCACTTCCGGCACTTTCTGACCGACAGATTCCATCAGTTTGATCATCTGGGTGCTCATGTCGAACTCATCGTTGACCACGCAGGCCGGGCTGTCAGTCAGGCGATGGCTGACTTTGACATCTTTAACCTGCTCGCCGAGCGCCTCTTTGAAACGCGCGGCCACTGCTGCAAACTGTTCTTCAGCTTGTTGCTGGGCTTTTTTGGTTTCTTCGTCATCCAGTTTTGACAGGTCCAGGCCGCCTTTGGCGACTGAGCGCAGTTTTTTACCGTCAAATTCGGTCAGATGCTGCATCAGCCATTCATCGATACGCTCAGACAACAGCAGAACCTCGATGCCTTTTTTGCGGAACACTTCCAGATGCGGGCTGTGTTTGGCCGCTTCGAAACTGTCGGCCACCAGGAAATAGATCTCATCCTGACCTTCTTTCATCCGGCTGACATAGGCTTCCAGGCCGACGTTCTGCACAGCTGTATCTTCATGCGTCGAGGCAAAACGCAGCAGTTTGGCGATGCTTTCTTTGTTGGCGTGATCTTCGGCCGGGCCTTCTTTTAACACCTGGCCGAACTCATCCCAGAAACTCTGGTATTCACTCTGATCTTCGGCTTTGGCCATTTTTTCCAGCATTTTCAGCACGCGCGACGTACAGCCTTTACGCAGGCTTTGCGTCACTTTGGTGTCTTGCAGAATTTCACGCGACACGTTCAGCGGCAGGTCGCTTGAATCCAGCACACCTTTGATAAAACGCAGGTAACTGGGCATGAACTGCTCAGCGTCGTCCATGATAAAGACACGTTGGACGTACAGTTTCAGACCATGACGGGCATCGCGGTTCCACAGATCAAACGGTGCCTTTTTCGGAACATACAACAGGCTGGTGTAGTTGGTGTTGCCTTCAACTTTGTTGTGGCTCCAGCTCAGTGGCTCAGTCCAGTCATGTGACACATGCTTGTAGAACTCTTTGTATTCTTCTTCACTGACTTCAGACTTGTCGCGCATCCACAGCGCTGTTGCTTTGTTGACGGCTTTCCAGCTGCCTTCGGTAGCCGGAATCTTTTCGCCGTCTTCTTCGCGCTCTGGAGTGCCCTCCTCCCACATTTCAACCGGAATCGAAATGTGATCAGAATACTTGGTGATGACCGATTCCAGCTTCCACTTGCTGAGGAACTCGCCTTCACCATCGCGCAGGTGCAAAATGATGTCGGTACCCCGGCCTTGCTTCACTGTCGAAGCCAGACTGTATTCGCCTTCACCGGCCGATTCCCACTCCACGGCAGCGTCCGCCGGCGCGCCGGCTTTTAAGGTCCGCACTGTCACTTTGTCAGCGACAATAAATGCCGAATAAAAACCCACACCGAACTGACCAATCAGCTTGGAATCTTTGCTTTGATCGCCGCTTAACTGGGAGAAAAATTCTTTGGTACCGGATTTGGCGATTGTGCCCAGATGGCTAATCACCTCATCACGCGTCATACCGATGCCGTTGTCGCTGATGGTGATGGTTTTGGCCGCTTCGTCAAAGCTGACGCGGACCCGCAGCTCACCGTCGTTGCCATACAGATTGGAATCCGACAGGGCCAGAAAACGCAGTTTGTCGGCCGCGTCAGAAGCGTTTGAAATCAGTTCACGCAGGAAAATCTCTTTGTTGGAATACAAAGAGTGGATCATCAGTTGTAACAGCTGCTTGACCTCGGCCTGAAAGCCGTGTGTTTGTTTTTGTGTTGTTTCAGTCATGTACCGCTCCTTTTATCTGAACGCCGGTGCTTTCATCACCAGCTGAATGCCATCCCGTACGCTCAACAGCACCTGCTGCACGCGTGGGTCTTGGCTAAGTTGTTGATTCAGTTCAGCGATTGCCATATCTGTTGCAGCTTCAGGCGCCAGCACCCGGCCTGACCACAGACAGTTATCAATCACCAACACCCCTTGCTCTGCCAGCCTGGCCAGACAAAGCTCAAAATAATGAGGATACCGTTCTTTGTCGGCATCCAGAAAAATCAAATCAAAAGGACCATCGAGCTGACTGAGCGTGGCCATCGCATCACCACTCAGACAGCGAATTTTGTCGCCGTGCGGACTTTGCGCGAAGTATTGCCGGGCTTGCGCCGTCGTCACTTCGTTAAAGTCCAGCGTCAGCACTTCTCCATCCGCAGGCAGCATTTCTGCCATGCAAAGGGCGGAATAGCCGGTAAACGTACCGATTTCCAGCACACGTTTTGCTCCGCTCAGCCGCACCAGCATTTGCAGCAAGCGCGCTTCGACCCGGCCACTGAGCATGCGCGCATCTGGCTGATGCTCAAGCGTGTCACGAATGATTTGCTCACTGAGCGCCGAACCCGGCGCTGTGTGCTGCTCGCAATACTGCAGCACTGCTGCTGGGGTCAGTTCAATCCGCATGCGCTCAGACTCCGCAGGTCCGTTGATTTGCTGGCAACAGATCTGGGGCTGACGACAAAAATTTCAAGAGGGAAAATCTGTGGATGGCACTTTGGCGGCTGGCAGCCATCGCTGCCAGCCGGATCAGAATGGCTTACGGCCACTTAAGGCATGGGACAATGTACTGCCGTCGATATATTCCAGCTCGCCGCCGACAGGCATGCCCTGCGCCAGCCGGGACACCTGCACTTTGTGCTTTTTGCAGATCTCTGCGATATAAAAAGCGGTCGCTTCGCCTTCGACCGTCGGATTGGTTGCCAGAATCACTTCTTCAATCAGGCCACTGCCCAGCTGCTTAGCCAGACTGTCCAGCCCAAGCTCCGCCGGGCCTATGCCATCAAGGGGCGACAACTGGCCGCGCAAGACAAAATAACGGCCGCCGAACAAGCCAGTTTGTTCGATGGCGTACAGATCCGCGACGCTGGCCACCACACAAAGCAGCGAACTCTGACCACGGATCGGGTGAGCACAAATCTGGCAAATGTTGCCTTCACAAAAAGTACGGCAACGCTGGCAGTGTTTAACTTTGGTCATCGCCGCCTGCAGCGCCTGAGACAGCTGCAGGCCCGCTTCACGGTTTTTCTCCAGCAATTGATAGGCCATCCGCTGCGCAGACTTAGGTCCGACGGACGGTAACACCCGTAAGGCGTCGATCAGTTGTTGCACCAGCGGCGTATGCTTGCCCATCAAAAACCTCAGAATGGCATTTTAAAACCAGGAGGCAACTGCATACCGCCAGTGACGGCCGCCATTTTCTCCTTGGTGGTTTCTTCAACCCGGCGTACCGCGTCATTAATGGCAGCGGCAATCAAGTCTTCCAGCATTTCCTTGTCGTCACCGAGCAGGCTGTCGTCGATGCTGATCCGACGCACGTTGTGATTGCCTGCCATGGTCACTTTCACCATCCCGGCGCCGGCTTCTCCGGTTACTTCCAGCCGGGCGATGTCTTCCTGAGCGCGCTGCATTTTTTCCTGCATCTGCTGCGCCTGTTTCATGATGTTACCCATGCCACCTTTAAACATAATCGTCTCTCTGTGCAGTTGATAATGGCGGCCAAGATAATCACAAAGCCACCGGATTACAAGTCAGCAGCAGTGTTGCACACAACAACTGCTGCCCCCAATCAATGCCGGGCCAGCTTGCCCGACGGTTAAAACACTTCCAGACTTTCTGGCAGCCACTCGCCGGCAAACTCCTGCAACAAGCCGTTCAGCGTCGGATCCTGCTGTAAGAGCTGACTGACATAACGCCGCCTCGCCACTTCAATACGCTGCTGGATTGCTTGCGGACTGGCTGGCACTTGTTCAGTAAACTCGATGTCAATCTGCAGCGGCTGGCCAAAAGACTCTGACAGGACCGCCGCCAGCTGAGCGCGGTTGCGCTCAGAATCCAGATGACGCTGGCTGGCCGCAACGGTCAGCTTCAACTGTTCACCCTGTTGTTCAATACTGCTGTGCAGTAAAAACAGCCGCATCAGACCGCCGATGCGCAGGCTGTCAATACGCTGTGCCCAGGCATCGACCTGACTGGCCTGACGCACGGCAAAATTATTGGCGTCAATCACGCCCTCAAACGTCAGCGGGCCGGTCTCAGCCACCGCCGACACCACTTCTTCCACAGCTTCGCTGGCAAAATCTGTCGATATCTCTTCAGCAACGGCCAGACTTTCCAACAAGGCATGGCGAATGGGCTGGGCGGCGTTTGCCTGTGCGCTTTGCGGCGCATCAGCCAGCGGTTCTATTGCGGACGCAACCACGGCCTGTTGCCACTGCCAGTCTGCGGCCATATCGTCTGCCTGGCTGTCCTCATCATCATCAGGACCAGCATTGTGCATCCCAGGCTCTGGCCAGACTTCCTGCACGAGTTTTGCAGGCTGCGAAGGTTCTGTCTGCTGCGACGCTTCGACGCCCTGCAGCAGTTGAACTGGCTGCTGTGGCGTTAAATTCGCTGGCTCTGCCGGCAGCTCTTCCCAGGGCGGAATATCGTTCAGTGCCGGCGCAGCCGGCTGACGCACGTCCGCCTTGGTCACTGTCATCGCAGGGCGTGACGCTTCACTTTTCAGCGAAGCAGGCTGGCTGACGCTGGCAGGCTCGGCCGTTTGACGGCTGACGGCGGGCATGACTCGTTGTTGATTGATGGTTGGCGAAATAGCAGGCGCCTGTTGGCGCTCAGGCTTTTTTTCTGCTTCGGCTTTGGCCTGCAACCCACGTCTTGCCAGAATGCTGGCAGTCACTGAATCCATGCCAGCAGTCGCCGGCTCTGGTGGCGCCACTGCGCCGGTGTCCGCATCAGACAAAGCCGGCTGCGGGGCTTGCAAAGCTTGCGGCGGCAAAGGATGGGCCGCGACTGTTGAGGAATCCATCGCATGCAAGTCTGCCGCGTCTGCAGCAATCAAAATATCTTGCGTAACAGCTGCAGTTTCCGGCAAAACAGCCGTCATTTCAGCCACAGGAGGCTGCTGAGCGGCAGTCGTGCTGGCTGACGCGCTCGACGCAGGCGGTGTGCTTGCGGGCATCCTGGTCGTGTCAGGTGCGGCACGCTGCTCAGTTTCAGGCTTGGCTTCAGGCAAGACACCGGCTGCAGACAAAGCGGCGGCACGACCGGTCTGAACAGGCGTCGCCGCTCCGGCGTCAGCGGCCGGCACAAACGCAATAGCCCGCAGCAGCGCCATCTCCAGGCCAATCCGCGGCTCCGGCGCATAAGGTAAATCCCGTTTGCCAGACAATAACAGCTGATAATACAACTGCACAGATTCGGCGCTGTACTGACGCGCCACTGCCCGCACAAAAGCTGACTCGGTCAGCGCGAGCTCAGAGGCACTGAGCTGATACTGACTGAGCGCCGCCAGATGCAGCAACGACAACATGTCGTCCAGCACGGCATGAAAATGACTATGGCTGCTGACCAGTTGTTGCAGATGCTGCTGCATGCCGGCTAAATCGCGGTTCAGCACATCCTGCAGCAACACTTCGGCCCAGCTTTGCTCCAACAAGCCGAGCATTTCACGCACCGCCCCCAGGCTGATATTGCCGTTGGTTTGAGCAATCGCCTGATCGGTCAGGCTCAGTGAATCACGCAAGCTGCCTTTGGCGGCCCGTGCCAGCAAAGCCAGCGCGTCGTCATCGGCTGCGATTTGCTCTTCGGCCAGAATATAAGTCAGGTGCTGTTTAATCTGTTGTTGCGACAGCGCTTTTAAGCTGAACTGCAGACAGCGCGACAACACGGTGATCGGCAGTTTTTGCGGATCTGTGGTCGCCAGCAAGAATTTGACGTGTGGCGGTGGCTCTTCCAGCGTTTTCAGCAGTGCATTGAAGCTGTGGCGGGACAGCATGTGCACTTCGTCAATCAGGTAAACCTTATAACGCCCGCGGGTTGGTGCGTATTGCACATTGTCCAGCAAGTCGCGGGTATCTTCGACTTTGGTCCGGCTCGCCGCATCAATTTCCAGTAAATCGACAAAAAAACCCTGGTCGATTTCGCGGCAGGCACTGCAGACACCGCACGGCGTGGCCGTCACGCCCTGCTCGCAATTGAGGCTTTTGGCAAAAATACGGGCTATGGTGGTTTTACCGACACCCCGGGTGCCGGTAAACAGATAGGCATGATGCAGACGGTTTTGGCTCAGCGCGTGGGTCAGTGCAGTTTTGACATGCTCCTGCCCAACCAACTGACCAAAATTCTGTGGCCGCCATTTGCGTGCCAGCACCTGATAACTCATGCCGTCCTCGTCGCCGGCTCAGCACCGGCCTGGTTTGTGTTAGTGACCCGGAAAATCTGCCAGCGCATACACGGTCAGACCCAGCGCTTCCAGCCGCTGTTGCCCGCCCAGGTCCGGCAGGTTCACCACAAAAGCAGCGTCTGCCACCTGGCCACCCAGCCGGCGGACCAGCTTCGTCGTGGCGTCAATAGTACCACCAGTTGCCAACAAATCGTCAACTAACAATACCTTATCATCCGGGCCTATCGCATCCTGATGAATTTCAAGCGTATCTTCGCCATATTCCAACTGATAACTTTCTGCCAGCGTCGCGCGCGGCAGCTTGCCGGGTTTGCGCACCGGCACAAAAGAAACACCCATTGCGTAGGCCAGCGGCGCGCCAAAAATGAAGCCACGTGATTCTGTGCCGACAATTTTGCTAATCCCTTTGCCACTGTAATGCTGTTTCAGGTGGTCGATCACCGCCGCAAAAGCCGGCCCGTCCTGCATCAGGCTGGTGACATCGCGAAACAAAATGCCAGGTTTCGGATAGTCTGGTACCGATTTAATAACCTGATTTAATAAAGTGGCTAATTCAGTCTGATTCATCAGCAGAGTTCTCTCTTTTCTTGTCGATAAAAAAACCGCCGGCAGGCGGTTTTTCTGTCTGGTCGGCACGGTTTAACTGAGCAGATGCGCCCAGGTTAAAATTGGAGGCAGGCATAACAGCAGCGCGAAGACCACAATAAAGCCTAACAACTGAACAATATTAAAGGATTCTTTGAAATTTTCGTCGGCCATGGCCTAAGTTCCGCAGCAAAATAAGGGGGCGTCGATTTTAATAAAATCGCCGCCGAATAGCCAGTCTGGCATGCGTTTGACGGCCAATCCCACGTAGTTCCCAACAGAATGCCGCTTAAGATGCAGATGTCAGAATGGTTTTCTCAAATAAATCAATAACTAAATCCGCAGCCTGTTGCTGTAGCGCCGCCGGACTTAACGCAGGCAGATAAGGCTGTAAATACTGCAGATAAGCCTCCAGTACCAAACCAGGCTCTGCTTCGACCAACTGCAGCAATGCCATCGCCAGCGCATTTAATTCGATAAACCGCACCTCATCCTGCTGATTACGGTACAACAACAAAAAAGTCGGGCTGTCGGCCGGCGCATCTGGTTGCTGGTCCCGACTGATCCGATGCACAGCAAACTGATATTGTCCCAGAAAAACCAAAGGCGACAGCTCTAATCTGACAGCCAGGGTCCAGTCAACCTGCTGCGGCACCTGTGCTTTGGCCGTACTAAGCGCCAACTCCTGCCATTCATAAGCGGCAAGCTCAGCGGCAAAAACCGGCAGCTGCGGTATTTCATGCACAGGCCTGTTTTGCAGCCAGCCGAGAAATGCTTTGGAAATATGTAAAAAATAGGGGCTCTCCAATGGCTGCTGCTGAAAAAACTGGCGGCACAGCGCCGTCCAGTCCTCTGCCGGCAACAAACTTTTCAGCACCGGAAAAGCGCTGCTGACAAAGCCCTGAATATTATTAAAAAACAGCTCCTGATAAACCTGCATCCGTTCGGCGTTCATCCCTGCAGGAAGTGGGGCTTGTGGGTCTTTGATGCGGGCAATAAAAGCCAGTTGCTGCTGCTGAAACGCGAACATCAGGCCGCCCCCGGCCAATCGCCAGTGCCACGAGTGCTCGCCTGCTGTTGCAACTGACGGATCTGGTCCATCTCGCTCAATAATTCCGACACCGCCGGCAAATTAAAATCACGCTCCAGCAATGTCGGAAACACACCATGCTGCTGATAAGCAAACTGCAGCAATTGCCAAACCGGATCGGTCACGGCACTGCCATGCGTGTCAATCAACAGCGCTTCGTGCTGCTGGTAGTGACCGGCAATATGGCCATAACGGATCCGCTGGCCTGGCAGCGCACTGATAAAATCTGCCGCGTCATAACCGTGGTTGACCGAATTGACATAAACATTGTTGACGTCAAGCAACAAGCCGCAGTCAGCTTTCTCGATGACTTGCAGCAAAAATTCAAGCTCCGGCATACCGGTCGTCGGCACGCCATAATAAGAGATATTTTCCAGCACCAGCTCCATCTCCAGCACGTCCTGTACCTGCCGGATCCGCGGCACCAGATAATCCACCGCTTGTTGGCAAAATGGGATGGGCATCAGATCATACAAATGCCCCTGCCCTGAACAATAACTCAGATGTTCGCTGTAGAGCCGCACCTGATACTGACGGAAAAACTGTTTGAGTTCGCCAAGAAAAGCCAGATCCAGCGGATCCGGCCCGGCGATCGATAAGGACAAACCATGGCATACCAACGGATAGCGACTGGCGATTTCAGCAAAATCGCGTTGCAACCGACCACCAAATGGCAGCCAGTTTTCTGGCGCAACTTCAATAAAATCAACTGGCTGTGACTTTGACAGAAAGTCCTTCAGATGCTCGCGCCGAAGCCCGACACCCGCCCCCTCAACGACGAAACCTGTCGACGCTGACCGCTGAAGCTCCGATGGTGTGTGCTGTGCCATGATTGTCCCCGGCGTCTTACATCATGCCGCCGCATTTGGCTTCTTTGCTTTTGTCAGCGGCTTTTTTGTCACCGCCGCATTTGCCTTCGCCACATTTGCCCTCGCCGCACTTGCCTTCTTTGGCTTTATCAGCGCTTGCATCGGCTTTTTTGTCGCCGCCGCATTTGCCTTCACCACATTTGCCCTCACCGCACTTGCCTTCTTTCGCCTTGTCGTCACTGGCTTGTTTATTGGCTCCACAACTGGCTTCTGCGGCGGTCAGTTGGTAACCGGCGTTCAGCTCTGCGGCCTGAAATACCTGAGTCTGAGCGGCCTGCGCACCGGCAGACAGCGATGCCAGAACTAAACCACCTAAAACGGCTGCGACTTTATGCTGTTGATTCATCATTGTTATCCTCGTGATGTTGCTAGGGTCTGTGGCGTACCGGCTTGTACAACCAACTTTCAATCAGACCGGAAACCCGCTGAAAAACTTACGGCAGCATAGTAAAAAAAATCTGCGGCCGAAAGAGTGCTGTGCGCCATCAGCGGGGCATCTGTCGTGACCAGCGGTCTGTAATAAAGGCTACCGGCCTGCGAAGGCGCTGCGTCCGGTTCTTTTCGCTTCAATCCCTCTTTCATCACACCCGCTTTTGATCTGAATCAGAACACAGAGCGCCAGCAACGCCCAGAATGCCTCCATCAGTTCACTACTTTTGCTGAGGGACCTATGTCCATGTCGACCATTTCGCAACTCAGAGAGCAGTTACAGCAGGAACTTCAGCAACTGCAGTACAGCATCCTGCAGTATCTGCAACAGGACCATGGTTCAGAATACCTGACCCTTTATCAGCAGCTGCAACAACAGCCGGCCGTCCACTGGCCTGAGTTACTGCGCTATTGGCTGACGCCCGAGCTTGAACAAAAAAGCCACCGGCTGGAGCTGGTACTGGCGGCGCTGAGTCAGATGGATATCGGCCTCTACGGTTTGTGCTCCGATTGTGAAGCGAGGATCGGACGTGAGCTGCTGCAACAGGACCCCGCGCGCCAGCGCTGCGCTTCCTGTGAGCAGCGCCGGCACGACAACAAAAACCGCGGGGCCGGCTGACCGGCCGGCCGGTTTTCTGTTAACTTAGCCGAATGTTGTAGAAAACCTCAGTGACCATGCAAGCCCAGCAACTCCTGCAAACTGCAGTTCAGGCCTTACAGCAAGGCCGGCCAGACAAAGCCAGTCAACTGGCACTTCAGCTTTTACAGCAAGTGAAAGAACAGCCCGATGCCCTGCACTTGCTGGCTGTTTGCGCCCGCCAGCAAGGCCAGCTGGAGCAAGCGCTGCAGTATTTCCGTCGCAGCCTGAATGCTTCGCCGGACCAAAGTGCGGTCTGGTCCAATTACGGCAACACGCTGCAACAACTGGAGCAGTTTGCAGCCGCTGAGCAAGCGTATCAGCGAGCCTTGCAACTTGCCCCTCAGCAGGCAGACAGCTGGCTGAATGCAGGTCTGTTGTCGTTGCGCCGCCAGCAACCCGAACAGGCATTGCCACGCCTGCAACGGGCGCTGCAGCTCAGGCCCGATGACCGCCGCTGCTATCCGGCGCTTGCCACCGCATTGCAACAAACAGAACAGCCTGCCGCCGCCATGCAATTGCTGCAGCAGGCGTTACAGCGCTGGCCCGACGAATTCAGTCTGCACTGGCAACAAGCCCTGTTGCTGCGCGAAAATCAGCAACCAGCCGCCGCTATGGCTATCCTGAGCCGATTATTACAACAAGCCCCACAGCAAGCCGGATTACATTTTATGCTGGGGTGCGTGCATCACGATTTACAGCAGGATCAAGCCGCCGAGCAGGCGCTGCTTAGGGCGATTGAGTTAGACCCTCTGCATATCGGCGCCCACGAAGCACTAAACCAGCTTTACTGGGAACGAAAAGACCAGCAATTATTTCTGCAACACAGCCTGCACATTCTGCAACAACAGCCGGACGCTTTATCATTGCGGTATTGCCTGCTGGCTTTATTGCTGCAGGCCGGACGAGAGCAAGACGCCGAACAGCTGCTGCAACAAGGTTTGCAGCGTCATGGCCCCTTACCCGAACTGCTGCATGCCCAAGGTGTGCAGGCCGCCAAACGAGGTGATCTGGCGACCGCCAGTGCGCTGACACAGCAGGCGCTGCGATCAGAAGCTATCCCACCACAGCTGCGGGTGCGGGCGCTGCTGGACGCCGCCAGCTATGCCATGCACCAACAGCAGTTGCCTGCCGCCTTAAATCTACTGGAACAGGCGCAACAACTCAGTCCGCAGGACCAGGAAGTCTGGGCTTATTTGGGCACCTGCTGGCGGCTGCTGGGAGACCCGCGTCACGCCTGGCTGAACAACTACAGCCAGCTGATTGATGCAAGGCCCTTACCGACGCCCGCCGGCTTTGCCAGCCTGGCTGATTTTCTGGCCGAACTGAATCCGCTGATCCACAGCCTGCATACCAGCCAACGCCAGCCACTTGATCAAAGTGTGCGGGGGGGCACCCAGACGCTGGGCCAGTTGCTGGCCAGTCCCCATCCGTTGATCCAAAAACTGAAGGCAGCGCTGGAAGCCAGAGTGCAGGAATATCTGCAACGACTGCCGGCAGACGCGACGCATCCGTTGCTTGCTCGCAACCATCAGCAATTCCGTTTTGCCGGCAGCTGGTCGGTGCGCCTCAGCAATCAGGGCTTTCATACCAATCATGTGCATCCACAAGGCTGGCTGTCCGCCTGCCTTTATCTGCAGTTACCGGATTGCATCAAACCAGACGACCCAGGCCGGCAAGGCTGGCTGAAACTGGGCGAAACATCGATGCGGCTGGGCGAACAGGAACAGGTGGCACAGGCTATCTGTCCACAGCCTGGCCTTTTGGTGTTATTTCCCAGCTTTATCTGGCACGGCACCTACCCGCTGCAGGATGCCGGCAACAGCTGCCGTCTGACCCTGCCTTGCGACATCATGCCGCTCTGACTAACCAATCAGAGCGGTTCGCCCTGCTCGTCAACCAGGCTTGCTGCCTGCAAACGCCGCAGTAACGGCGCCAACTGCTGCGAAAAATGCCGCCATTTTTGCACCGATTTCTGATGCACCGGTTGGCGCACCTGCGCAGCACTGGCCGTCGTTGAGGCGGAGGACGCCTGATGGAACGCCAACAAATCATCGCGCCACGGCAAATCGCACCACTGCAGGATGCGTTTGGCCTGCGCTTGTGGCGCTGCCACCAACTGCTCGTAATGCACATCCAGAATCTGGCCAGGCAGCACCTGATGCCAGTGCGTCATCAGCTTTCGGTACTCCACATAATAATCCGCCAGCTCTTCCAGTTGATAAGAGAACGAATAAACCTGATTAAACAATGTCTTATAAACTGCATAACAGGTGTCAAGCGGGTCACGGACCAGATGAATAATCCGGGCGTGCGGCAACGCTTTTTTGATAAAACCGCAGTACATAAAATTAAACGGCAGCTTATCAATAAAAATCGGTTTTCCCTGCGCCATCTCTGCCGCTTGTGTTAAGTAACGCTGCCCCAAAGCCTGATAGTCGAGCGCAAGCGCGGCTTCAACCAGAGAAGCCGCCCCCTGGACCTGTTGGGCCGCGGCTGCCAGCTCCTGTGGAAAATCCGGAAACTCACCGATGGATACCACGTCAGGGTGCTGACTGAGAATGCGCTCAACCAGCGTCGTGCCTGTTCTTGGCATGCCCAGAATGAAAATGGGCTTGAGCACGCTGTCAGCACATGATTGTGCTGCTGAGTCAAAAAAGTCAGCGGTAAAATGCTGCCGTATCGCCGCAAAAGTGGCAAATTCGCCGGCAGCGTCATACTGAAGCTGACGACGCTGCAAATCGGCGGCCTGTTGCAGCGCCGTGAAAGACTCCTGATAACGACCGAGCTCCTCCAGTTCTTTCGCCAGCGCATACCCAGTCCCAACTGCATCGGCCGCTTTCATCGAAGGCTGGGCCAGACGCTGGCTTAAATCTGCAATATGGTTATCGGTCGCAGTCGCCGTATGGGCGGCAGAGCGCAGGTGCAACACTTTCCCCTGCAAGGGTAACTGTTGTAAAACCAGCGCCAGATTGCTGGCGACTTCAGGCATTTGGTTGAGAAAAAACTGGCTTAATGCCAAGTCAAAGCGTAACGGCGCATCGGCCGGTTGCCATTGCACGGCTTGCTCCAGCCAGGGTAAGGCCTGTGCCGGGTCATCCAAACCGCTGTAGACCGCTGCGACGGCCCGGTAGAATCCGGCGTCCTGTAACGGCGCTTTTGCGACTTCTGACAGCGCCGCCCGACATGCTGAGCGCTCACGTTTAACCAGGTAATACTGCGCCATCCGCAAAGACGCAATCGCATATTCGCTGTTCGCCTGGGGCAATTGCCGACAAATCTCCCGTGCCTGTTCACTGTTATCAGCCGACAAAGCCAATTCAAGCGCCAACGCCCGCCAGGCGGGATGGTCCAGCCTGTGGGCATCGAGAAATGCCTGTACCTGGCGCAACTGTTGCTGCTGCAATGCCTGATAAGCTTTGGGAAGTTGCTGTAAAAAAGATTGTAAAACGGCATCTGACATCTGGATCTGGCCTGTATTTCGTTGACAGCCGGCCATCACTGGCCGCTGTTTATTCCGCTGAACAAACACTGATAAAAAAAGCCGGCATCCGCCGGCTTTTTGTTACAAGTTCAGATTAGAAGCGAACTGTTACGCTGGCATGCAGGTAACGGCCCAGCGTGTCGTAGTAACCTGACACGGTGTTCGCGTTTGTTGCCAGAGTTGAACCCACCATTGGTGGTTCTTTATCAAACACGTTGTTCACACCGGTCAGCACGCTGACGTGCTCGTTCACATCGAAGGCTGCAGTCAGGTCGATATAGCTCTGAGAAGAGAGACCGTCCTTCGCCAGCACGTCGGTGGTGCCAGAGTAGTTGACCTTACCGAAGTAACGCCATTTGGCACTGACTGTCCACCAGTCACCGGTGGTGTAGCTGGTTGTGAAGCTATGACGCCATTTTGGTGAAGCAAAACAGTCGGTGTTCACATTACCGGCACATTCAGTCACAGTCGACGCAACGCCTGGGATGATAGTGGTCTCTTTCTTCAGTGCACGTGAGCCAATCAGTTTCAGTGTCCACTTACCGCCTAAACCTTCCACTTCATAGTTTGCACTGAGGTCGATACCGCGCCAGTGCATACCACCCAGGTTAACATCCGGGTCGTCAACTGAGTTGTCGCTGCCGCGCCACAAGCTGCCGGTTGGACCACGGGTAATACGGTTACAGAAGTATGCATCGCCTGTCTCAGCACACTGGCGCACAATCACTTCACCACCAATACCACCGATGACTTTTTCAACTTCAATGTTCCAGTAGTCAAGAGAGAAGTTCAGGTTGTCCAGCGGCTGGCCAACGATACCAAATGACATGGTATCAGCAACTTCCGGCACCAGTGCAGCGTTACCGCCAAACACACCATTGTACTGTGAAGCTGGGCTTGCGCCGATAGCACCGTACTGTGCTGCAGTTACACCAGTACGTTGACATTGAGCCAATGTATATTCAGGTTTTGCACCGGCACATGGGTCAGAACCACCCCACAGACCCAGTGAGTTAGGACGATACAGTTCGCTGACGTTTGGTGCACGGATAGCACGGTTTAAGCTGCTGCGAATTTTCCAGTCATCAATCGGTGTCCAGTCCAGTTCCACTTTGTAAGTGTTGTTACGACCCGAAGTGCTGTACTCAGAAGTACGGCCGCCTAAACCTAAGGTAATGTCTTTGGCAATAGCTACATCTTCCAGCAACGGAACACTGAGCTCACCGAACAATTCTTTCACGGTATAGCCACCGACGATGCTCGGTGTCGGGCCGCCTTGACCTAACAGCATGCCTTGAGCGAATACTTCATCCGCAGTCCGTTCGAATTTTTCCTGACGGTGCTCCACACCCACTACAGCAGCCACAGGCATGCTGTGCGTTGGCATGGTAAAGCCAGTTTCGCCGGTTACGAAGGCGTTTAAGACGGTCAGCGATGTCACACCTTTGAGAATTGCAGTCCCTTTCAGGTTATCCGCCGCTGCAGCTGTGACGCCATTGTAAGTGAACACCTGATAAGGAATACAGGTACCAGTACAAGGATCAGCACCTTCAGCACCAATCGCCTGCGCGATACGAGGGCCGAAGAAGTCGTTCAGGTAAGCGGTGTTTGACGATGTAATACCTTTGAGGAATGACACATCGTAAGACCAGGTATCAGAGATAATCCCTTCTACACCTGTCACCATCCGAAACGCTGAGTGCTCCAGATCTGATGCACGGGCACCACCTTCGACGTTGCGTTTACCGATGTAGGCAGAAACCTGATCAACGTCGTTACCAAATGCCGTGCGGAACTGCGCACGCTGAGCGGCACTGAACAATGGATTGTTGATATCCAGAATATATTCTTCAGCGTAGAAAGTACCAGATTCAGCAATTTGCGCGACGGTGCGGTCGTTCATGAAGCTGACTTCCATGTACGGACGCGCATATTCACTGATTTCGTAGTTAACAAAAGCACC
>CBINNO010000041.1:0-22780 GCA_966252055.1 uncultured Rheinheimera sp.
TTACCGGCGATCAGTTCCCGCCAGCAGCCTGCTGCAGCGCCTCACCGAGCCAGTGGAAGTAACGCAGCCAATATTGCCCAATACGGTCACTTTCTGCCGCAGTCGGATAAATGCCGGCCGCGGCTGCTTTGCCACTGCGGGTGCCACTGACCAGAAAGCTGTTTTTCAGTCGCTGGCGCTCCAGCAGATGTTCAAAAGCACGGGCGCACAGTTCTTCCGGTTTGGCGTAATAAAACAGCTGATACTGCTGGTCGGTCTGCTGCGCGCGGCGAAAATAAGCCGAAGGTTCAGTGCCGCTGTCGTCCAGCAAACAAGCGGCAAAGCCTTGCGACAGCAGCTGATTGAGCGGATGGCTGATTTGCGCAGCCGACGTCAGCCACAACTGGCTGGCCAGTTGCTGGTTGCCGGCCTTTTCAAACAGACGACTGGCAATATAGTGGTCAAAGGCATGAAACCACTCATGCGCCAGACTGCCGCCACCGGCGTTTTTCGCCAGCGCCAGCAAGCGGCCCGCCGGCTGATAAAAAGCACAGGTACCGGGCATGCCACCACTGCCAAAACTGAGTGTCAGGCTGCCATTAAGCGAGATCACCGCCGGCGGCACCCCCAGCAATAACTGCAGATCTGCAAAAGCATCAAAAAACAAATTGGCCGCCAGCTGGGTTTCGGTCGCATTGACCCAACGCCCCAGCCTGATGCGCTGAAAATCAAAAATTTTCACGATGTCGGCAAAACTGACATCAGCCCCCGCTCTGTGAGGTGGCCCGTTCCGAAAATAAGGGCGCTGGATGCGGACAAGGGCCGGCTGCTGTGCCATGACATCCACTCAGAACGGTTTCAGGTGGCGACCGCCGTCCAGCGGCAGAACGCGGCCTGTGACATAACGGCTTTGCAGCAAATACAGAATGCTGCTCAGCACCTCAGCCGGGCCCGGTTCAATTTCCATCAGCGATTTTTTCAGCGTCAGCGCTTTGTACGCTTCGTCATCGCCTTCATTAAACATCAGCAGCGCCGGCGCAATGGCATTGACCTTCACGACAGGCGCCAGCTGGCGCGCCAGTGACAGCACCAGATTTTCCAGCGCAGCTTTAGATGCGGCGTAGGCCATGTGATTGCAGCTGCCGGTATTGACGGCAAAATCACTGATAGCAATCACGTCGGCCGGCTGCGCCTGCGGCATTTGCAGGAGAGGCGCCAGCGCGCGGGTCAGCAAATAAGGCAATTTGGTGTGGATACGGAACATCTCGTCAAACACCGCGGCGTCGGATTGAAGCTGGGCTTCAGGGTCACTGACGACGCTTTCACCTGCCCAGCTGGACGCGTTGTGAATAAGAGCCCTGAGCGGCTCGCCCCGTTGTTGCAGCGTCTTTGCAAGCGCGGCTATCTGCGCTGGCAATTGCGCATCGTCGTCAATACTCAGCGGCAGGCACAACACACCCGCTTGCTGTAAGGTTTCAACACCCGGCTTGTGCTGCCGGTAAGTGGCAATCACCTGATAACCTGCCTGCTGCAATCCCAGCGCGCAATACAATCCCACCCGCTGCGCGGCGCCGGTGATCAGAATGGTTCCCGCCATAACAACTCCTGCTGAGAAATTTTTCGCATTATGCCAGATTGGCGCAAGCGTTACGCCACTGAGCCTGCGCCGGTTTTATTCCACCACTAAAAATATTGGCTGACAGCGCCGCCCTGTCCGCGCGGCAAAAAAAAAGAGCACCACCCGGGTGCTCTGTGCTGACTGCTTTAAAAATCAGGCGGCTTTGGCCCAACCCGCACACCAGCCGGCTTTGGCGACCAGTTTGCCGGCGAAAATCGCACAGCCGCCCGTTTCGCCTTTGGCATCTTTGGCGTAATGCATGCAGTTGCCACACATTTGCCCTTCAGTGGCCGACTTCGCCACGTATTTCATCGCCACGGCGACCGGATCGTCGGCTTTGACCGCTTCCTGTGCCACGGCATTGAGACTGACACCGCCCATGGTTACACCAATCAGGGTGGCCGACGAGAGTTTTAAAAAAGACCGACGGTCTAACTGAGACATGTTGCGCTCCTGGTTTATTTGCTGTTGCGAACTGCAATCAGGGCCTGTGTCAGGTGTTTGCGCCACCGGCGACACAAGCCCGCCTCTTGTTACGAAGCAAGCTGCAGTATGGACTATTATCGCAACAACAGTAGCGGCAGAAATTGATCCTGCGCATGATTAGGAGGAACGCGGCCCCAAGCAGACAGTGCACTCAGCCGCCGGCCGGCGCCTTATTTTTATAGAGCTCAGGTGATGGCGCGACAAAAAGCCGGGCGACAATCCGCTGATACTCACCCGAGGCTTTCATCGCATCCAGCGACTGTTGCAGCCGCTGCACTAAAGCAGCCGGCACCGCCGGGTTTAGTGCCAGATAATTCTGACCACTCACTTCGAGTGCCAGCACCGGCTCCACCAGATCGATACTGGCCTGATTCGCCGCCAGCCAGGAAGGCATCACCAGCTCTGAGCCGATAATCAGGTCGACCTTGCCTTGTAAAAACAAGGCAATAGGCGCAGTTTTTGACGGAAAATCCAGTAAGTTCTGCCCACGGACAAAACCATTCGCCAGCAAATACTCTTCATAAACATCACCGCGTGCCACGGCAATACCGTAGTTTTTCACTTGCTCGAGGTTTTGAGGTGCCACTTCGGGCCGGCTTTTCAGCCGGTACAAAAACGAGCGGGATGAAGCCAAAGGCCCGACCCACTGAAAATCAGCGGCGCGGGTCGGCGTTCGCACTGCGGAAAATACGCCGCTGTGCGGATCTTGCCGGGCATTTTCATAAGCCCGGAGCCAGGGAAACAGCTGCATCGGGCATTCGATGCCAACATCCTGACAGAGTCGTTTGACAATTTCGGCATTGATACCGGTAATTTCGCTGCCTTGCTGGTAGCTGTAAGGCGGAAAATGTTCAGTGTAGAGCATCAACCTGGCAAGTGTTTCAGGCTCAGCCGCATGCACCTGCATGACAGCTGACAGCATCAATATTTTTAGAACCTTACCCCACTTGCCCATGGACCGCCTCTTTATGGTTGCAGCGTGCTGACTATGCCAGAGGCCAGCCAAGGGGCAAAGTGCTTTTTTGACTGCACCGACCTCTGCCAGATACAGCGCCCTTTCCACTTCATGCGACGGGAACGGTCATGATTTGATGGAAAGAGTGCTGGTTATTGGGTTTGCGCTGCCAGCTCGATACGCAACAGATAAGCGCTGGCGGTGATGTACAACAAATTCTGCTCTGCGTTGAGCGCCACATTGGCAGCCGCCACGCCGGTACGAATGACGCCAAGCACCTGTTTATTGGCACTGATCACCCAGACACCGCCCGGCCCGGTCGCCAATAAAGTGCCGTCCGGCAGCACTTTCAGCCCGTCCGGCAACCCCGGCGCTTTGGCGACTTCAGCAGTGACATCCAGCCATAATTCGGCCTGACCATAGTTACCCTGCGCGTCCCGGCGCAGCCGCCACCACTGCGCAGCAGCGGGGTCGGAGTTGGCTACATACAGATATTGTTCATCCGGTGACAAGGCAATGCCATTGGGCCGGCTTAACTGACCGGTCAGCAAGCGGACTTCACCTGTAGTCCCGAGCTGATATACGCCGTTCACCGGCTGCTGTTTGTCAGTGGCCTTATCGCCATTTTTCAGGCCATAAGGCGGATCGGTGAAAAAATAACGACCATCGCGCGCCTGTACCACGTCATTGGGGCTGTTCAGCAGCTTGCCCTGATACTGACCGGCCAGTGTGCTGAACTGGCCCGCTGTCGAGCCCGGCGCCGGCAACTGCGTTAACAGCGCGAGGCGGCGATCGCCATGCTGCGCCAGCACCAGCTGGCCCTGCTGATTAAACAACAGGCCATTGCTGCCTTCTTTTAATTCCGACGGCTGATAGCCAGTGGCGCCGGCAGGTTGCAGCCACAACACAGCGCCGGTTTCTGCGCTCCAGCGCCAGATTTGATTTTTCGGCACATCAGAAAACAGCACCGCGCCGGTCACAGGTTCAGCCACCGGGCCTTCGGCCCACTGATGGCCGTCCGACAGTACTTCCAGCCGCGCATCAGCGGCCACGATACGGGCCATGTCGGGGTGACGCACTTCGACCGGCTGTGCTGGCAATTCTGCTGCAGTGCTGGCCAAAACCCCGGCGCTGAATACCAGAGCGCTGAGTACCAAAGTGCTTAACACCAGAGCGCTTAACACCAGAGCGCTGGCAGCCAGACCACCGAACGCAAAGGCGCCAAAAACCAGACGGGGCAACGCTATGACGCCGCAAAACAAGCGGCGCCGCTTGCCAGGCAGAGCCTGTTGCTGCTGACTGAGCGCCAGGCCAGTCCGGCGCAAAACTGATGTGTCGGTATTCATCCGCTGTCTCTCCTGGCTGTTGCCCGCCATGGTCATCGTTCAGGCCCGCACTGCCGAGCCACGCACCACCAGCTCAGGCTCAAACACATTGGCGACCTGGCTTTCTTCATCCTGATACACATGGCGCAGTACCCAAAACGCCGCCATTTTACCCATTTCATGGATAGGGTTATTGACGGTGGTCAGCTTAGGCGCAATGTATTTGGCAAATGGAATGTTGTCGTAGCCGACCACCGACAAGTCGGCGGGAATGCGCAGGCCGCGCTCCAGACAGACCGAAATGGCGCCAGAGGCCATCTGATCGTTGGCACAGACCACAGCGCTGAACTTGCCACCGCCCGACAACAGCGCCAGCATGCCCAGTTCGCCGCCTTCTTCTTTGTAGTTGCCTTCAATACAAAGCGCCGGGTCAAAATGCAGGCTGCTTTCCGCCAGCGCGCGCCGGTGACCGACCAGACGCTCCATCGCGTCGTGTTTGTTGTGCGGACCACTGATGTAAGCGATGTGCTGATGGCCGAGGTCAATCAGATGGCGGGTGGCCAGATAACCACCCAACTCGTTGTTCAGATAAATACAATGCGGTTCAATCGCCTGAATATAACGGTTAATCAGCACGATCGGCAGCGGCCCTTTACTCAGTTCAATCAGATACTCGTCACTGAGCGCTTCGACGTCGAGGATCAGGGCGTCACAGCCGCGGCTTTGTAAAAACTCCACGCTGTCCTGCTCGACAGCCGCGTCGCTGTGGCCGACCGCGATGATCACGTGTTTGTTCTGCGCCCGCAGCGCCGCTTCAATCTCCACCATCATCGGGCCGTAATACGGACCATCCAGTTGTGAGACCAGCACCCCGACACTGTTGGACACATTAGACGCCAGCGACTGGGCAATCGTATTGGGCCGATAGCCCAGCTCCGCCATAGCCGCCAGCACTTTTTGCCGGGTTTTTTCGCTGACGTTGCTGTTTTTGTTGATCACTCTGGACACGGTCGCGAGCGACACGCCGGCCTGTTGTGAAACATCGTAAATCGTTGCCATCTCAGTGTTTTATTCCCGCTTAAACCTGAACAGAAACCATAGTAACAGCTTTTTTCAAGACCAACTGCGCCAAATCAGCGTCCGGTTGCAGGCAACAGACGCCGGCCAGGCTTGTCATCAATGGCCGGCCGTCGCCTTCAGCTCCGCTTGCACCTGAGCAACTTTGCGACTGTCCAGCAGATACCAGCGCATGACAAAAGCCACCACCACAGAGCCAATCGCCGGCAACAAACTGAACGACAGCAAGATGCCCTGCTGTGCTGATTCGGACTGAGCGGTGTCAGCCTGATAGCCAAAACCGGCCAGCAACCAGCCTGCCGCCGCGCCGCCCAGCGCCAGCCCCATTTTGATAAAGAAAATGATTGAGGAATACACCATCCCCGTGGTGCGGATGCCGGTTTTCCATTCGCCATAATCCACAGTGTCGGCCATTTTGGCCCACAACAGCGGCGTGGCCGCGTTGAAACAGAAGTTCCAGCCAATAAACACAATAAAGGCCAGCGACAGCTGATCCGCACTGACCCAATAACTCAGCGCACAGAAAAACGCGGCCGCCAGTTGCAGGCCAATATAGGCTTTCACTTTTTCCACTTTTTGCGCCAGCGGCTGCGCCAGCATACAGCCGACCATACTGCCCAGCATGCCCAGCGTGATAAAGAGCGTGATGCTGTCCGGCGCGTTCAGATAATATTTGACGTAATAAATCGCCATAGTGTTTTTCAGCACATTGCCGGTCAGCAGGAATAACGCCGCCACCGACAACACCCGCCACTGGTCGTTTTGCCACAAGGCTTTAAAGTCTTCGCGAAAATTGCGGCTGCGCTCTGCTACGCTGTGCACGCGCTCGCGGGTGCCGGCAAAACAGAGTAAAAACATCGCGACGCCGGCGATACTCATCACGCCAATCGTCAGTTGATACCCCTTGGCTTTATCGCCATCACCGAGTAAATCGACCAGCGGTAAAGTCAGGCCGGATACCAGCAAACCGCCGATAAAAGCACAGACAAAACGGTAAGACTGCACCGACACCCGCTCCTGCGGATCGGACGTCAGCACCCCACCCAGCGCACAATAAGGAATATTGACCGCGGTATACACCAGCATCAGCAGGGTATAAGTGACGAAGGCATAAATCATTTTGCCTTCCGGCGACAGGTCCGGCGTGGTGAAAGCCAGCACACTCAGCACGCCAAACGGCAGCGCGCCCCACAGCAGATATGGGCGGAATTTGCCGTGCTTGCTTTGCGTGCGGTCGGCCAGCGCGCCCATCAGCGGATCTGTGACCGCGTCGATGACACGGACTGCCAGAAACATAAAGCCGATAAAGGCCGGATTGAGGCCATAAATGTCGGTGTAGAAAAATGCCAGAAACATCATCACCGTCTGAAAGACGATGTTACTGGCGGTGTCCCCCAGACCATAGGCGATCTTTTCGCGCTTGCTCAGCATAAAAAACCCTGTCAAAGAATGTTGATTTCATTATTTTTTTATTATGACTTGCCATCTGATTCAGCCGCGGCGGCTGATGCTCAGATCACGCAGCGCCAGGCCACTGTGTTTGATCACCCGCTGCTGCGTGTGGTAGTCGACATACACGATGCCAAACCGCTTGAGGTAGCCCTCCGCCCATTCGAAGTTGTCCATCAGGCTCCAGGCGAAATAACCTCTGACATCCACACCTTGCCTGATTGCCGCATCCAGAGCCAGCAAATGTTGCTGATAGTAGTCCAGCCTGAGCGTATCAACGACTTCGCCATTCACCAGCTGGTCGGCCGCGGCCGCACCGTTTTCGGTGATATAAAGCGGCGGTAACGGGTAACGACGGTGCAAATCGAGCAGCAAGTCGGTAAACGCCTGCGGGTAAATCTCCCAGCCGATGTCTGTTTTGGCGGCATTGGCCTGATCGACCACCACAAAACTGCCATCCGCCGCGGTGCTGTACACATGACGGGTATAAAAATTGATGCCCAGGTAATCGAGCGGCGCACTGATGATGTCAAAATCGCCCTCCAGGATCTGTGGCTGATCCGCCGGGCTCAGGTCGGCAAAACACGAAGGATATGCCTTGTCAAACAAAGGCTTGATGTACCACTGATTAAAGTACTGGTCGGCTTTGTCTGCCGCCGCGCTGTCAGCCGGCGTCGCCGGATAACAGGGCGTGAAATTAAGCACAATGCCATGCATGGCGGACGGCGCGTTTTGGCGCAGTTTCACCATCGCCAGGCCATGCGCCAGCAACAGATGGTGCGCCGCCTGACGGCCCCAGGCCACGCTGGTATGACCCGGCGCATGAATGCCGGCCTCGTAACCGAGGTAAGAGCTGCAAAAAGGTTCGTTTAAGGTGGCGTAACTGTCGACCAGATCGCCCAGTTCGCGCGAGATCTTGTCGGCATAATCGGCAAATGCATAAGCCGTCTGGCGGTTGCGCCAGCCGCCTGCATCTTCCAGATACTGCGGCAAATCCCAGTGATACAAGGTGACAAAGGTCTTGAGGCCTTTGGCTTTTAACGCCCGCAGCAACTGGCGGTAAAAATCCACGCCCTCTGCATTCAGGCTGCCATCTTGTCTGAGCACCCGCGGCCAGGAAATCGACAGCCGGTAGGCGTCCATGCCCAGGCTGCTGATGAGCTCAACGTCCTGCGCCCACCACTGCAGATGCTGGCAGGCCTGGTCGCCGTTACTGCCGTCCCGGATCTTGCCGGGCGTGGCACAAAAACGGTCCCAGATACATTCAAGGCGGCTGTCGCGGGCGCCTTCAATCTGAAAAGAAGCGGTGGCAACCCCAAATACAAAAGCCGGATCGAGTAAGCGCGAATCGGCTGGCATCGTCAATTTCATTGTGCTCTCTTGGCCTGTGGCCTGTCTGTCGTCTGTCCAGGGAATCGGTGTGGTGCAGCATTTGCACCGGCAATCTTGTTGTTTTATTAAGCTGTAAGCGCTTACATCAGAGCCTAACAAGGGCTCTGCGCCGGGTCAAGCCAGCTGACAAATCTGATAACAGCGCAATGATATTTCGTTAGATAAGCGGCGGCCTGTGCCCTGCTGCACCGCATTGGCGATATCGCTCCTGCTACCTCGCCTGTGCGACCTCACTGCAGATAAAACGCCTCTGCCGCCTGTGCTGGCAACAAATAGCATCTGAGCCTGCTGTTTTTTCAGACTGCGGTTATCAGATTCCATAATCAAATTATCCTGTTGTTTTTCCTAAGATTAACCCCACCACTCAGCGCAATTTCTCCGATGAACGCCTGCTGCCGGCAAACCTGTTTGGGTTGTTCTGGCACGACTTTTTTCAAAATGGCTTGGAAGCGCGCGGTCGCAGTGCTATAAATGTAAGCGCTTTCAGAACAACAAAACAGCAGCGACGTCAGAATTGTGCGGACGCCCTGCGAATGGATGGATAAGGATCCTTGTATGGCACTTTGCAAACCCGCGTTTTCTCTGCAACCGCTGGCCCTGGCAGTCAGTCTGGTCGTCGCCGCGCCGGCTCTGGCCGCGGAGACTTCGCGCAGCCCCGACCGCTGGCCGCAGCTGAAATCAGCGGTGCCGGCCGATCCGGCGCTGGAACAGCGGCTGGAGAAAATTCTGGCCGGCATGACGCTCAAACAAAAAATTGCTCAGATGATCCAACCGGAAATTCGCGACATCAGCGTCGAAGACATGCGTGAATATGGCTTTGGCTCTTATTTAAACGGTGGCGGCTCCTTCCCGGCCAATAACAAACACGCCACGCCGCAGGACTGGATAGCGCTGGCCGACGCCATGTATCAGGCATCCATTGACAGCAGCAAAGACGGCAGCGCCATTCCGACCATGTGGGGCACCGATGCGGTGCACGGCCACAACAATGTGATTGGCGCTACGCTGTTTCCGCACAATATTGGCCTCGGTGCTGCCCGCGACCCGGCACTGATTGAAAAAATCGCCCGCGCCACCGCGGTGGAAGTGCGTGCCACCGGCATCGACTGGATCTTCGCGCCAACCGTCGCAGTGCCACAGGACGACCGCTGGGGCCGCACTTATGAAGGCTATGGCGAAGATCCGAAACTGGTACACGACTACGCCGCAGCCATAGTGCGCGGCCTGCAGGGCGAGCCCGGCAAAGCCTTTCTGACTGACCGTCATGTGATCAGTACCGTCAAACATTTTCTGGGCGATGGCGGCACCGAAAAAGGCATAGATCAGGGAGATAACATCGCCGGTGAAGCACGTTTAATCGAGTTGCATGCGCAAGGTTATGTCGGCGGCCTGCAGGCCGGCGCGCAAACCGTGATGGCCTCCTTTAACAGCTGGCATGGCGAAAAAATCCACGGCAGCCCTTATCTGTTAACTGACATCCTGAAAAACAAATTTGCTTTTGACGGCCTGGTGGTCGGCGACTGGAACGGCCATGGCCAAATCCCCGGTTGCAGCAACGACAACTGCGCACAAGCGGCGCTGGCTGGCCTCGACGTTTACATGGTGCCGACCAGCGCCTGGAAGCCGCTGTTTCATAACCTGCTCAGTCAGGTGCAAAACGGCACTATTCCGCAAAGCCGGATTGATGATGCCGTGCGGCGCATTTTACGGGTGAAATTACGCGCCGGCCTGTTTGACCGGCCCGGCCCGGCACAACGCGCATTGTCTGGCAAACTCGAGTTGATTGGCGCTGCCGAGCACAGAGCCGTTGCACGCGAGGCGGTGCGAAAATCTTTGGTATTGCTGAAAAACAACAACCAACTGCTGCCATTGTCGCCGAAAAGCCGCATTCTGCTGGCAGGCCCTGGCGCCGACAATATCGGCCAGCAAAGCGGCGGCTGGACCATCAGCTGGCAAGGCACTGGCAACGTCAACAGTGATTTCCCGGGCGGCAGCTCGATTTATCAGGGCTTCGCTGCCCAGGTCAAAGCCGCCGGCGGCCAGATTGAACTGAGCACAGACGGCCAGTTCAGCCAGAAACCGGATGTCGCCGTGGTGGTGTTTGGTGAAGAACCTTACGCCGAAGGCAATGGCGATATCGACAATCTTGAGTTCCAGCGCGGCAATAAAGTGGCGCTGGCGCTGCTTAAAAAGCTGAAAAGTCAGGGCATTGCGGTGGTGTCGGTGTTTTTATCCGGCCGGCCGCTGTGGGTTAATCCTGAACTGAATCAGTCGGATGCATTCGTCGCCGCCTGGTTGCCGGGCTCAGAAGGCGCCGGCGTGGCCGATGTGCTGCTTAAAGGCAAAGACGGCAAAGTACAGCATGACTTCCACGGCAAACTCAGTTTCAGCTGGCCGGCCGGCCCGACCGATTTTGCCGCCAACCTGCACTACGGTCAGCAACAGCCGCTGCTGCCGTACGGTTTTGGTCTGAAGTACGGCGACGCCTCAACCCTTGGCAACAAACTACCGGAGCAACAGGCCGGCCAGGATGGCGCCAGTGCGCCGATGCCATTGTTTGAACGTGCCGCCAAAGCACCCTGGCAGTTCTGGTTGCACAGCGGCGACCAGCGCGTGCCGGTCAGCGCCAACGTACAGACTTTAGGCGCTGTCACTTTCCGCAGCATCGACCGCAAAGTGCAGGAAGATGCCCGCGAACTGACCTTCAACGGCAAAGAACTGGCAGCGGTCACCCTTGCCAGCAACTTCCCGCGCGATTTGCGCGGTTATCCGGCGGCCGGTGGTGTCTTGCAACTGGACGTACGGCTGCTGTCAGAGCACACCACTGCTGCGCTGCAGCTTGGTCTTGGCTGTGAAGCTGACCCCGGCCAGAGCGCTTGTCAGCAGTTTGTTGAGCTCGGCAGTGTGCTCAAAGCCGGCAGCGACTGGCAGCAGGTCAATGTCGATTTACGCTGTTTTGATCAACTGAACTTCGGCAAAATTCAGCAGAGTTTTATTCTGCAAAGCAGCAAACCAGCCAAAGTTCAGCTGGCCGATATCCGGCTGGTGCCGGGTCTGGCGGGTCACAATGGCCAGCCAGATAACAAAGCCACAGCCGTCAGTCTGAACTGCCCGGCTAAATCTTAGCGCCAGGCTATAGCTTAACCGCCGGCTAAACCTTAACCGCGCACAACATCGCAGCCAGTCCATTGGGGCCGGCTGCGATGAATGCCCCGCCGGATACGCTCTGTCGACTTTGGTCGCCCCCTGCCACGCTTGCAGCGTTGGCGCATTACAGGCAAGCTTAAGCTTTCCCTTATTCAGTACATGGAATCGCATGCAACGCAGTAAAGTAGCGCATCATCATCACCGCAGCAGTCTGGCGCTGGTGTGGGACAACCAGATGCAGGATGCGCAGGTGCGCCTGTGGCGCGAACTGGGCACGCCGGGCTTTTTTCAGGCGGTGCTGGACGTGCTGGAAGCCTGTTGTCCGGTCGATTCCTGCGGCATTTTGGTGTTTTACCGTAAGCAGCGGCCATTGAGCCTGGCGCACCGTTTCCATCCGTTTGACCGCAGTCTGCATGCCGACATCTACTCCACCGGGCCTTATGCGCTGGACCCTCAGTATCAGCTGTTTTTAAAAGGCTGCCCAAGCGGCCCCTACTGGCTGGCTGACGTGGCGCCGGATGATTTTTACCAAAGCAGCTACTACACCAACTTTTACAGCAAAATTGGCGTCGCCGATTCAATTGACGTGCTGTGGCGGATTGACGACGACTCGGCGCTGAATTTTTTTATGCAGCGCAACATCAATGCCAACCCGTTTTGCCGCGCCGACCTGCAGGCGCTGCAGCTGATGATGCCGCTGCTGGACGCAGCGCTTGCGCGCCATCATCAGCTGGCAAGCCCGTTGCCGGCGGCCAGTCAGACCGATCAGACCCACGCCCAGGTCGAAAGCACGCTCGACAGTTTCGCCAGCTCGCTGCTGACGCCGCGTGAACGCGATGTGCTCTGGTATCTGCTGCGCGGTTATTCGTCGGCGCTGACCGCCGAGAAACTGCAAACCTCGGATGGCACTGTAAAAATTCACCGCAAGAACATCTACCGCAAGCTGGAAATTGGCTCGCAGGCTGAATTATTTTCACTCTTTATCAACTGCATTCCCTATGCAAGGCCGGGGCTGGCGGAAGATCCGCTGCAACGCTACCAGCAGCAACAAGGCACTGCGCCTGCCGCTACGGGCGAATCCGTCACTGATCCGGCCGATTTCTGACTATCGCTTAAGGAATAGCCGGCCGGCGCCGGCTGCCTGCAGCTATCCCCAACTGGATATTCCGCCTGTTGCCTGGCACTTCTAAGATGAAATGAGGTGCCCGGCATGTTCACAATTATTAAGGCACCAGCAAACAAGATGCAGCAGGCTGGAGATCCTATGAAAACACTGAAAGTCCCCTTTTTAACCGCAACGGGCCTGCGGAAAACCGCACTGGCAACCCTCATCGCCTGTTGCTTGCAGCCGGCACAAAGTTTCGCCGACTTGTCGCAGGGCTCTATTTTTGGTCAGGCGCCCAAAGGCAGCCAGATCACAGTGAAAAACCTCGACACAGGCCTGAGCCGTCAGCTCACTGTTGACGCCAGCGGCCGTTATGTGTTTGGCCAGCTGCCCGGCGGCCGTTACCGTATTGAAAGCAATGGCGTCAGCCGCGAAGTGCGGGTTTCGCTTGGCACCGGTACCCCGGTCAGCTTCGGCGCTGACAACCAAAGCAGTGGCGAAGTCGAGCGTATCGCCGTACTCGGCCGCGCCATTAATCCGATTGACGTGTCGTCGGTCGAGTCGGCCACCGTCTTTACCGCCGATCAGCTGCAAAGCCTGCCGATCGGCCGCGACATCAGCGATGTGGCTATGCTGGCGCCCGGCACGGTGCGCGGTGACAGCGGCTTTGGCAAACTGGCCTCGTTCGGGGGCGCTTCGGTAGCGGAAAACGGCTATTACATCAATGGTTTTGACGTCACCAACGCCCGCACTTTCTTGTCTTACGGCCGGGTGCCGTTTGACGCCATCG
The DNA here is from genome assembly GCA_966252055.1 of uncultured Rheinheimera sp. Taxonomy (GTDB): domain Bacteria; phylum Pseudomonadota; class Gammaproteobacteria; order Enterobacterales; family Alteromonadaceae; genus Pararheinheimera. Next base: position 13,324 of record CBINNO010000041.1, read on the forward strand.
GCGAACAGCAGGTCAAAACCGGCGGTTATGGCGCTGAATATGGCCGTGCGCTCGGCGGCGTCATCAACGTGGTGACCAAACGCGGCACCAACGACTGGGAATTCACCAGTGCGGCTATCTGGGAACCAGCCAGCCTGGCTGGTCATGGCAAAGATGTGGTCAGCAAAGTGGCAGGCCTCAAGCCGGGCGAATATGGATACTACTCGGCTTATCGCAGCGCCGATGAAAGCGACAGCCTGACTTACAGCGTCGGCGGCGGTGGTCCGCTGATTCAGGACAAATTATTCATTTATGGTCTGGTCGAAGGCAAAAAAGACAGCCGCGACGTGTACAGCGCCGATCGCAGCACCGCCAGCGAAAACACCTCGCCCAATGGCCTGCTGAAACTGGACTGGTATCTGACCGAAGCGCACATTGTCGAGCTGACCGGCATCCGCAACGTCGAAAAAGTCAAATACAACACTTACTTAAACCCGGAAGATCAAAACTACACCGGCCGGCACGGCAACCCGCGCACCAGCTACGAAGAGCGCAATGGCGGCAACATTCTGATCGGGAAATACTCAGGCCAGCTGACTGAAAACTTTAACCTCGGCCTGTTGTACGGTTCGTTAAAAACCGACGCTGATTATGTGACGCCAGATCCGTTACCAGGCGCCGACTGCCCGCTGGTCGACATTTATGATCAGGACACCGATGACATTATCGACGTCGGCTGCTGGAACGAAATTGATGTGCGGGCGCTCAATTTTGGCCCGGACACGGACAAACGCGAAGCCTTCCGGCTTGACGCCGAATGGCACCTTGACGACCACACTATCCGCTTTGGTTATGACAGTGAAACCTTCACGTCACGCCGCGCCGGTGCCGAGTACTCAGGCGGCGTGTTCTATCGTCGTTACACCCCGCTGCCATTTGCCGACCGCTGGAACGGTGTCAATGTCGACCCGAATGCCCATGTGGTCCGCAAACGCACCCGCACCACACCGTCTGGCAGCTATGAAGTGAAAAACGAAGCGTTTTACATTGAAGACAGCTTCTATGTGCGCGACGACCTGATGGTCTATCTGGGCCTTCGCAACGAATCATTCGACAACTTAAACGGCGACGGCCAGTCTTTTGTCGACGCCAAAGATATGCTGGCACCGCGGCTTGGTCTGACCTGGGACGTGCATGGCGACGCCAGTGCCAAAGCGTTCGCGAGCGCCGGTCGTTATTACATTCCGATCGCCGCCAACACCAACGTGCGGGCTTCAAGCTGGCAGTATGTCACCACCGAATATTACCTGTATGACGGCACGGTCGACCCGCTGACACAGGCCCCGCGCCAGCTGGGCCAGAAACTGGGCAATACGCTGACCAGCGGCCGCAACACGTCGCCGGAGCCGGCCACTGTGGCCTCGGCCGACTTAGAGCCGATGCTGCAGGATGAGCTGATCCTCGGTTATCAGCAGGAACTGACAGGCGGCTGGACCGGTGGCGTCAAAGCGATTTTCCGCAAAGTGAAAAACGGCGTCGACGACTACTGTGGCCGTCAGGCCTTTATCGACTTTGCTGCCGACAAAGGCTATGACGACTTCGATGCAGACAGTCTGGCGACCTGCATCATCGTCAACCCGGGCCGCGACCTTGAAATGGATATGGATGTGGCCGGCGACGGCGTGTTAAAGCGCGTCACAGTGCCGAACAGCTATCTGCAGCTGGACAAATATAAGCGCACTTACAAAGCCTATGAGCTGTTCTTTGAACGCGCCAAGCAGGATGGCTGGTATCTGCAGGGCAGCTATACGCTGGCATACAGCGAAGGCAACGCCGAAGGTCTGGTCAACAGCTTCCTGGAAAGTGAATCGCCGGGCCTGACCAACGACTTTGACCACAAAGTCTTTGTCGACGGCACTTATGGCAACCTGTCCAACGACAGACGCCACAGCTTCAAAGTATTTGGTGGTGTCGATATCACCGAAGAGCTGGAACTGAGCGCCAGTTTCTCGCTGCAATCCGGCCGGCCGGTCAGTTGCTTCGGTTATCCGCCATTTGCCGATGATGACCCGGAATACGAAGTGTTTGAGCGTTACGCGCCCTCCACGCTGTATTGCCGCGACAGCAGCGGCGAGCACAAGCTGACCAATCGCGGTCAGTATGGCCGCACACCGTGGACTGCGATGCTGGATGCCGGCATCAGTTATTATCCGGCGCAGGTGCCTGGGCTGAAACTGCAGGCGCAGATCTTCAACCTGCTGAACAGCCAGGAAATTACCGAATACGATGAAAAAGGCGATGTTTCAGTGACCAGCAGTGGCCGCAACGCCAACTTCCTCAATGCGCTGAATTATCAGACGCCGCGATCGGTCCGCCTGACCGTTCGTTACAGCTTCTGATCCCACCTCGCGTGTTACCAGTGGGGCCGGCATACCCTTGACGGGTTTGCCGTGCCGGCCCCGCTTTTTTAAACAGGAATCACCATGTCGTATGTCACCCAATCCCCTGCCCGGCCGCGCCGTCTGTTGCTGGCCCGCGCTTTCATGACCCGTGTTTTCGCGCCCCGAGTTTTAGTGCCCCGCGTTTTAGTCACAGGCGCTATGCTGGTCGGCACTGCTGCCAGCACAGCGACAGCGGCCGCCGGCACCGGGCTGCCGATGCAGCTGTCTCAGGCGCCATCTTCTGCGGCTGCGTTATCTCAGCCGCCAGCCTCTCAGCTAAAGCAAGGCAAAGAACTGTGGCTGTTTGGCGGTGGCGAAAAACTCTGCTCCAGTGTCGAACCCCATTACTGTAAGCCCGACAGCCGTGCAGCTGCCGAGGCCTTTTTCCGTAGCAGCGGCGCCCTTCGCGAAAAAACCTTTTTTTGTCAGCAGCGTTCGTTGCAACTGTTAAAACAACTGCCGCACTGGCCTGCTTCTGTCGACGCGACGGCCACTGAAAACGCAGGCGCCCGGCGCGACCGCTTGCTGGCCGCCCTGCCGCAAAGCCCGCAAAGTGCCAGTGCCTATGATGCGCTGCTGGAGCAGCTGGATTTAAGCGGCGACGAATACAGCCTGCTGGAAGATGCCTGCGAAGTGCGGCCACTGGACCCGGCCGGTCAGCCGGCCGAACTCAAACTGTACTGGCCCGGCACCGATACGGCGACACAACAGCTGTTCAGCGCCTTTGTGCAAAGTGCCAAACAACGCCGGGACAGACGCCAGGATGCCCGCAGCGATGCTGGCAACAACGGCGCGCAGAGCCCAGCCGCCGCGCCAGCCATGTCAGAAGCAGCCAAAGTCCTGCTGATCACAGCCTCATCTTACAATCCGTACGAATGGGTCAGCTATTACCGTCAGGTGTTTCAGGCAGCCGGCGCCCAAGTGTTGTGGCTGCCAATTGAAGCGGCCTGGAGCCAGCAAACAGCGGCTGAATCAACAGCGGAAACAGCAGCAGACTGCAGCGCCATCGAACGCGGCCGGCTGGCGATGTCAGGCCAGCTCAGAAGAGCCGAGCTGTACCCGGCCGAAGCTGCAGAGCAACAACAGTTCTGCCAACATCCCGCCCGGCTGCTGCAGCTGGTTGAACAGGCTGATGCGGTCTTTATCAATGGCGGCGATCAGACGCTGACGCTGCGCGCGCTGACCGACGCCCACGGTCAGTGGACGCCAGTCGCCAGCCGCTTGCTGCAGCGGGTGCGCGAGGAAGGGGTGCCGCTTGGCGGCTCCAGCGCCGGTAATGCCGTGCAGGCTGGCCGGCTGGCCGGCGATATCGCGATGATCAGTGGTGGCCGCACCCTGGGCGCCATCCGTCATGGCGCTTTGGCCGGTGAAGCCGATGTGCCTGGTTGTGCGCTGACGCAAAGTTGCCTGCCGGCGCAACCATCTGGCCAGCTGACCTATCGGGCCAGCGGCGGCCTGCAGTTGTTCAGCCTTGGCAGCAACGACACCCATTTCCGTGAGCGGCAACGCGAAGGCCGCCTGCTGCGGCTGGTGCTCGACAGCGGCAGCGGCGCCGGGGTTGGCGTCGATGAAGCGACAGTGCTTCGGGCCAACTTCAGCGACGACTCCAGCGCCACGCTTGAAGTGCTGGGCCATGGCGGCGTCTGGCTGCTGGATGCCGGTGGCGCCAAAGGCCGGCTGGCGACTGTGGATGCACTGACAACCAAAGCGCTGGCAAACACACAGCAGTCCACAGTCGAAGGTTTAACGGTCAGCCGGCTGCTGGCTGGCAGCAGTATTCACTGGCAGCGCCGGGAAGGCCAGCAGGCATTGGTGAGCGCAAGCGAGACGCTAAGCTGCACGCCGCAAGCGGTGGACGCCCAACAACTTGACGCCGGCGCTTATGCACCTTTGCAGGATGACAGCCACGCCTCGCAACTGAGTTCACAGCGGGGCTCACAACTGAGCTGGCAACTGAATTGGCAGCTCGGCAACGCTGGCAAAGCCAGCGGCTGCCAGCGTGCCGATGGTCAGTGGCAATATTTGCAGCAGCCGCTGAGAGTCACTTTAGAGGTGACTCCGGCAATGGCTGGCAACAACAAGTCAGCCAGCGGAGGTGCGCATGACTAATCAGCGGCCAGGCACAGATCATTGGCCTACCTCTTCACCGACGCAGGCTGATTCTTCAGCCGCGCAGCCAGCTGCGACATCAGCGCAGCCTGATCCGGCGCCAGCGCAACCGGCCATAGCGCAGGCCTGGCGGATGCCAGACACCCTGCTGATTGTCGGCATGGTGCTGTTATTTGCGTATCTGCTGACCGCCTGGCTGGCACCGGGCCAGTTTGTCACAGCGCCGGACCCACAAACCGGCCGGCAGCTGCTGCAGGCCGGCAGTTATACGGTCAGTGGTGAAGCCCAGCTGGCGCCACTGTTGACCGACGGCGAGCGCACCGGTTTATTCAGCGCCTTTTTTGACGGCATGACGTCGGGCAGCCGCAACGGCTCGGCCATCGGCGTGGTGGTGTTTATCCTGCTGGTCGGCGGCTGTTTTGGCGTAGTGCTCAGAACCGGCGCCATTGATGAGCTGCTCAAAGCGATGATCAACCGGCTGCAGCACAAAGCCAGCCTGCTGCTGCCGGTGCTGGCCCTGCTGTTCAGCCTCGGCGGCGCGGTATTTGGCATGGGCGAAGAAGCGATGGCTTTTGCGGTCTTTCTGGTGCCGCTGGTGCGCCTGCTCGGTTACGACGCCATCACCGGCGTGCTGCTGACCTACGGCGCCACTCAGGTGGGTTTTGCCACCTCCTGGATGAATCCGTTTTCGGTCGCTATCGCCCAGAGTATCGCTGGCGTGGCGCCTTTGTCCGGCGCCGGTTTTCGCCTGTGGATGTGGGCCGCTTTCACGCTGATTTATATTCTGTGGATGAGGCAGCGCGCCGAACGGATCCGCCGGCAAAATCCGGCCCGGCCGCAAGGCGAATTTAAACTCGAGCAAAAATTTGCCTGGCCGCACGGCCTCATTGTGCTGGGGTTTGCGCTCATTATGGTTTGGCTGGTCTGGGGCGTGGTGGTGCAAGGTTATTACCTGCGCGAAATTGCCAGCCTGTTTGTGCTGCTGGCGCTCGGTGCTGCGCTGATTGCCCGGCTGTTACTGCCGGCTCAGGGCGATTTGAACGACTATATCGACAGCTTTAAAACCGGCGCGGCTCAGCTGTTGCCGGCGGCGATGGTGGTCGGCATTGCGCAGGGTATTTTGTTATTGCTCGGCGGTACCGACGCCAGTAAACCCTCGGTGATCAACACTATTTTGCAGCAAGCCGCCACAGTGCTGGACGGCCACAGCCCGCTGATTGCCGCGCAGGGCATGCTGATCTTTCAGAGCGGCTTTAACTTTCTGGTGACCTCAGGCTCCGGCCAGGCGGCACTCACCATGCCGCTGATGGCGCCTTTGTCTGATTTGGTTGGCGTCAGCCGCCAGACCGCGGTGCTGGCCTTTCAGCTCGGCGACGGCCTGGCGCACCTGTTTTATCCAACCTCGCCTGCCCTGATGGGCACGCTGGCCATTGCACAGGTTGATTTCCTGCGCTGGCTGAAATCGATGTGGTCGCTGTGGCTGCTGCTGACCCTGATGTCCATCGCCACTGTCGCCATTGCCGTGCTGAGCGGTTTTTAACGGAATTTGCGGAACCCTTATGATCACACTGATTAAAAATGCCCAACTGATAGCCCCAAGCCTGCTGGGTCAGCAGCAGTTGTTAGTCACCGGCAGCCAGATAGCCGCCATTGCCCCCGACATCCGCTTACAAGGCGACGCGCTGACCACGCTGGACGCCGACGGCTGCCTGCTGATCCCCGGGCTGGTCGACTCGCTGGCGCATATTATCGGCGGTGGCGGTGAAGGCGGCTTTGCCAGCCGCACGCCGGAGCTCGACAGCCGCGACGCATTTGCCGCCGGCGTCACCACGCTGGTTGGCGTGCTTGGCACCGACAGCATCACCCGCACCCTGACCAATCTGCTGGCCAAAGCCAATGGCCTCGAAGCCGAAGGCCTGACCTGCTACTGCCACAGCGGCTCTTATCAGGTACCGGTGCGCACACTGTTTGCCACTTTGTCGGAGGATTTGCTGCTCATCGACAAATTTATCGGCGTCGGTGAAGTCGCCATTGCCGATCACCGCAGCTCGCAGCCGACGGTGCAGGAAATGGCGCGGCTGGCCAGCGAAGCACGCGTCGGCGGCATGCTGTCCGGCAAAGCCGGTATTGTCAGTATTCACACCGGGCCGGCGCCGACTGGGCTGGCTTTGCTGCATCAGGTCGCGGCGCAAAGTGACATTCCGCTCTCGCAGTTTTACCCGACCCACATCAACCGCAATCAGCAGTTGCTGGAGCAAGGTTTTGCCTTTATCAAAGCCGGCGGTGTGATTGATTTAACCACCAGCACCACAGAGCAAGAGCTGCAAAACGGCGAAATCCAGTGCGCCAAAGCGCTGTTGCAGGCATTTGAGCAAGGGCTCGATTGCAGCAAAATCACCTTTTCATCAGACGCCAACGCCTCGTTGCCGCTGTTTGACGACGCCCACAATTTTATCGGTCTTGGCGTGGGCCGCATCGCCAGCCTGCTGGAAGAACTGCAGGCCAGTATCCGGCTGGGCGTGCCACCCGACATCGCCGTCGCTGCGGTGACCGCAAACCCGGCGCGGGTGCTGAAACTGCCACACAAAGGCCAGCTCAAAGCCGGCAATGACGCCGATTTAGTCTTGCTCGACCCACAAACGCTGCAAGTCAAAGCCGTGATGGCCAAAGGCGTCTGGCGCTACAGCGACGGCAGTTTGCCGGTCGCCGTAGTCAACAGCCGGTTATTGGCCTGAAGAGGAACATAAGGGCAGCGGGCTATGCACGGGCGAATAGCATCCATCAGAGGTAAAAAAAGCAGCCATGGATTTGGCTGCTTTTAGCTCAGACACTCAGGCCCGGTTTTACGCTGTTAAAGCATGTTGTGTTAACAGGTGCATGGCATCAACGGCCATTATGGGCACTTATGGGCAAAAGGCTGTAGTTGATGAAAAAACGGCGGTCGCGCACCTGTTAACTGTTCTGCGCTCTTTTCCACGCATCAGGTATCACGTCTTGTCGAACCTGGCAGCTGGTTAGCAATCCTCAGCGCAACCCATACTCTCATGACAACAAGCCTTATTTAGCCTCATACATACAAACGGAATTTAAAGCCCTTCCCTTCAATCCGTAGATATAGTATATCTTAGGGTGATCTTCACGCTCACCCAATAATGCAACGATATAATAGCGACCATTCAAATTTATCGGCAATCTATAAGTTACGCCCTTTTGCTGACCATATAACAATAAATCCTCCATATTGGCCACCTCATTTTCAATAATGAACTTAGCTGACTCTTCAGGATTATCTGGAACTTTGTCAATATAAGCAGAAATCAACTCCTTTGATTTTTTACTATCATAGCGTTCGAACAACCCATCCATTTCAGTTTTACCAATCTCACCAACAACAACATAAAACTTCGGCCTAAAATAATTAATATTTTGCACATCAAGCACAACATCAAAATTACCGTCATAATTAAAATCAATAAAACGAACACCATGGATATAGCGCCAATCGATATCTGACATTTTTACTCTATTGATGTAGGGCACAGAATTATTCACCCTAGAACGAACCAGGTCACCTGAGCCATCGTTAGCACTAAATGCAGCCATCGCCTGCGAAATTTCGGCTGAACACTTTTCTATTGGTGCTGCATCTGCAAAGTTTGCAGATAAAAGCACCAGCAATACACCGATATATTTCACATGTCCTCCTTGTTCATGCTTAGTTGATTAACGCCTGGCAGCATCATGGTCACGAAATGTTAAAAGCATTCTGCAAAAAAACACTCAGCCTCACAACAATCTTTTTCCACCGCCAATGCAGGCATATCGCCATGCAATGCCAAGGCGTTATTTGCTTTGGTACTGACAAACAGAAGACAGTTTCCGGCCATTCAATGCATATAGATGGTATTTTATTGGTGCATTTTTACCATTATTCAAAAGTGCCAAAGCATAATACGACCCGTTCAATTGAATAAATTGACGATATGCGATGTCAACACCAGGTGTAAAAGACTCTAACTCGATCATATTAAGCAGTTCATTCTCAATCAAAAAGGCTGCAACCTCTTCTGTATCCAAAGGCAAATTCTTAATATGCGATGAAATAAGCACCTTGGACCTTTTACTTCCAGAATCCTTAACCAATTCATTCATATCGGATTTATTAATCTCTCCAGCAGAAAAATATATTTCCGGCATCAGATAATGATAATCCTGCATATCAAAAACCACATCAAAATCACCATCATAGTCAAAGTCAATAAAACGAACACCATGAATATTACGCCATTCAACGCCTGGCATAGATTCTTTATCAATGTACCGCACAGAATCATTCACTGTATAACGTGGCAAAAACCTTGAGTCTCGTTTCGATTTAAAAGAAATAAGTGCTTTTTCAATTTCAGCTGAACAATTTTCTATCGGTGCTGCATCTGCAAACTCTGCAAATAACAGCACCAGTAATAAACAGATATATTTCATAAATCCCTCTTGGTTCTCTTTGCCTGCAGCTCAGTCCTGCAGCTGCTGTGTTGTTTGCAGATTTTGCAGCAATCGCTGCAATAAAGCCTGTAATTGCTGTTGCTCGTCTGCGTCAAGGTCTTGCAGCAGGATGGCGTCCAGTGCCGCCGTCTGCGCTTTGGCGGCTTTGAGTAAATGACTGGCGTCAGGCGTCAGCGCCAGGCAGACGCTGCGTTTGTCGAGCGGATGGGCCTGTTTGGTCACAAGGCCGGCACTGACCAGTTCATTGACCAGCCGGCTGATCTGCGCTTTGTCGCGTCCGCTAATCGCAGCGAGCTGCTGAGGGCTGCTCGCCACGCCGCTGTCGACCAGCGTCAGCACCCGGTAATACAACGGGCTCAGGCTGACGCCCGCCCCCTTAAATGCCTGCTGTAGCGCTGTTTTATAAGCATCAAGAATTTGAAATA
>CBINNO010000042.1:0-22411 GCA_966252055.1 uncultured Rheinheimera sp.
ACAAACCTTTTAAAACTTTATTTAAGTTCATGATGTTGTCCTTAGTATTACGATTTAACCAAATTTTTGTATTTTATAAAAACGGCGACCAGGCTGGCGATTTAACCCGGCCATTGGTCGCTGGCAGCCTTGCTTTAAAGCGACCATCCATGGACACCAGTGCCAGTACCTGGGTATTACTACCATATAAAGTACTATATATGATCATTGAACCATTTGGTGCAATGCTGGGTGACTCGTCCAAGTAAGTACGAGTCAGTACTTGCATAAACTTAGTAGTTCTATCCATGCGGGCAATATTATACTGACCGTTTGTCCGGTTTACCATAACTATCGATTGACCGTTCGGTGTATATTTGCCTGCCAGATTCATTTCACCTTCAAAAGTAACCCTGGTGACCTGGTTGGTCGTCAGATCTACAGAATAAAGTTGTGGCCGTCCGCCTCTTTCAGAAGAAAACAGAATGCTCTTTCCGTCTGGAGCCCAACTTGGCTCAACATCGATTGCGCGGTGTGGCGCCACTTTTGTCAAGGCTTTTGTAGCAATATCCATCACATAAATTTCTGAGTTGCCATCTTTTGACAATGTCATGGCCATTTTCCGACCATCTGGTGACCACACCGGCGACCCGTTAATTCCTTTAAAAGATGTCAGAATACTACGACGCGCGGTGTAGACGTCCTGAATATAAATTTGTGATTGTTTACGCTCGAAGGTTACATAAGCCAGTTTAGTGCCGTCAGGCGACCAGCTTGGTGACATCAGTGGTTCTTTTGCGCGTAATAACACTTGCTCGTTTTCACCGTCGTAATCAGCGACTACCAACTGATAACGATATTCTTGTTTGTCACGAACCAGGATATAAGCAATCTTGGTAGAAAACGCACCACGTTCTCCAGTCAGTTTCTCGTAAATCACATCGCTCATTCGGTGCGCATATTGACGAAACTGCTTGCCGGTGATGGTAATTTCACTGGCATGCAGGATTGCATTTGTTGTGGTTACCAACCGGCCACTTGAATTCATCATAGGCTGGCCTACACCGCCTTTTGCTTTGACCACGTCAACCAACTCATAGCTGACGGTATATCTGTCCAGTCCAACCTCTTTGACGGTCCCCATCACTACGGCTTCAACACCAGACTTGTCCCACAGTGCGGCGTTAAACTGCCCACTATTCTGGGGCTGTTGTGGCATACGCATCGCATTGATTGGATTAAATTTACCGCTTCGCATCAAATCGGCTGCAACAATCTGGCTAATATCTTGTGCCGGCTTCGTTGCACCAACGAATGCAAACGGGACAATCGCCACTGGTCTGGCGCTATCCATGCCTTCGGTAATGATGATCTCAAGCGACGCTTTGGCATAACCAGCCACTAACACCGCGGCGACAATGAAGGACCTTGTTATCCATCTGAAATTCATAAAGTCTCGTCTCTGTTATTTTTTAAACGGTAATCTCAGTTCTCTGAATTCGGCATTTAAATCCGGGTCTTCTGGCATCGGGAACCTGCCAACCCTGTTAATCGCGTTTACTGCAGCGTTACACACTGCGGAATCCCCGCCGACAACATTCAGGCTGGTCACAAAGCCATTGCTGGCCAACTTCAGCTCAATAATACATTCTTTACCATTCATCGTATCGTCGGTAAACCAGCTTTGCCGAACCCTTTCAACGATCATGGCGACGTAACGTTGCTTTTCAGTCAGTAATTGTCCTTGTCTTGCTGCACGGCGTGCCTCTTCTGCTTCGTCAGCCAGCTCGTCCTGTAACATAGCCTCTTCGGCGGCTTTATCGAGCTCCTGTTGCCGACGTTTTTCTTCGGCCTTTTTCTTTTTCAGCTGCTCGGCTTTTTTCTTCGCTTCCTCAGCCTTTTTCTTTTTCAGCTCTTCTTCTTTCTTTTTCTTAGCTAATTCTTCTTTTTGTTTCTTTTCAGCCGCGGCTTTTTTCTTCTCTTCTTCTTTTTTGAGCTTTTCTTGCTGCTCTTTTTCCTTTTTCTTTTTCAGTGCAAGATCAGCTTGCTCTTTTTTCTTTTTGGTTTCTTCTTGCTGCTTACGGACCGCCAGCTCCTTCTGTTCCTGCTGTTTTTTCAGCTCTTCAAGCTTTTTCAACTCATCCGCCGGATCCTCTTTTGGTTCTTCCGGTTTCACAGGCTCGGGCTTCGGTTCAGGCTCTGGCTTCGGTTTTTGACGCGTTGGCTTGTCTGCTTCCTTCAAATCCGGGTTTTCTACTATGCTCGCTTGTAACGGCGCATTCGAAGCTGAATACAAAGGGACGATGATCACTTCTTTTTTGTCAAAGAAACTGAAGTTGATAAACATCGCAAGAACCAAAGCAAGATGAAGTGACGCTGATATTTTCAGCGCCTTCTTTAACCCCGGTTCCATCTTACTTTGACTCCGGATCGTCAGTCATCAAACCAACTGCTGCGGCACCAGCATCTTTCATCATGTTCAGTAACTGAATTACTGAACTGTAATCCACACGTCCATCTGCTTTGATGATCACCTGCGTACCAGGCTCGATGGTCAAAGTGTTCATCACTTCGCTCTGCAAAGCTTCGGCGTTAAACGGGCCTTTCTGGACGCCATCTTTTTCGAAATAATAAAGGCCTGACTCATCAATGGTGGCCAGAATTGGGGTCTTATTGTCTTTTAACTGTTCGATGGGTTCAGCTTTCGATTTTGGCAACTCGACCTTGACGCCTTGCGTGATCACCGGGGTGGTCACCATAAAGATCACCATCAGCACCAGCATGACATCGATGTAGGGAACGACGTTGATCTCAGCTACCATCCGACGTTTCTTACGAACATACATCAGTGTGCATCCCCGCTGCTCACCGCCTGACGGTGCAGAATGTTGGCAAACTCCTCAACGAAGTTGGCATATGAGTTTTCCAGCTGCTCGACACTGTGGGAAAACTTGTTGTACGCAATAACCGCCGGAATCGCGGCGAACAGACCGATAGCGGTCGCAATCAACGCCTCTGCAATCGGAGGCGCGACCATCGCCAATGTCGCCTGCTGAACAGCACCTAACGCCATAAAAGCATTCATAATCCCCCAGACAGTCCCGAACAGACCGATGTAGGGGCTGATAGAGCCAACAGTCGCCAAAAATGGTAAATGAGCTTCCAGACGCTCGACCTCACGAGACAAGCCAACGCGCATTGCCCGCTGTGTGCCTTCCATCACGGCGGCTGGTGAACGGGAAGATGTTTTGTGCAACCGGGCAAATTCTTTAAAACCGGCTTTAAACAAAGACTCCATACCACTGACATTGGCACGGGCGCTTACTTCATTGTAAAGCTTGGATAAATCGATACCAGACCAAAAGCGATCTTCAAACTTGCGGCTCTCATCCATCGCTTCATTCAGGGCTTTGTTACGTTGAATAATCATCGCCCAGGAAACTACTGAAGCAGCAACCAGAATCAACATCACTATTTTGACGACGATACTGGCTTCTAAAATAAGACTGAGAACTGAAAGCTGATTTGCCACCGCAACACACCCCTGAACATCTGAGAAAGGCTGGAAATTTGCGCGCTATGATATGGGAGCCTCAGGTTGAACTCAACAGCACCCCTGCGCCGAATGTAAAAATATTTCAGTTAAACCCACACTTTTGCCGCTGTTGAGCCGGTAGAAGCAAAAAGTTACAAAAAGTTCATCTGATTACGACGAACGGCCCGCTAACAGCGATAAAAGGCACCGCTCGACATAAAGCGTTCAGGGTACTTTTTTTAATATATCGAATGGTCATACCAATTCCTTGTTCGTATACACTCAGCGTCAGGAAAGGAGTTCTGACATTACAACTTACTATTCATGAATGCTGCATGAATATTCTAATTAGTTTTACTAATGTGAAAATCCAATTTTTCTCGTTTGAAGTAAATATTCTAAATCCCTAGAATGCGCAGCGTGTTCTCCACTAGCGCAACGATTCAGGCCGAGGGTGCTGGATTGTAGTGAAGTTCACATGGCGATTGGGTGTTTGTCCTCTTACACCGGGTCGCCGAGCATGTTCCCTGGATTTTTTGAAGTCTTATCTTCAACTTGTTGCATTGCCCGCTCTCTGAGCGGGTTTTTTTTGTCTTTAACACACCGAAACTGAGCATAGCGCCATGCTGCGCTATAACGCAGATGAAAATATCTGCGTTATAGCCGCTCACTTAACGTTCAGGACTGCGGCAAATCAAAACCAAAATGACGATACGCATGCGCTGAGACAATACGCCCTCGTGGTGTGCGCTGAATAAAGCCCTGCTGGATCAAAAATGGCTCTATAACATCTTCGATGGTGTCTTTTTCTTCGCCTATTGCAGCAGCCAGATTTTCAAGACCCACGGGGCCGCCGCCAAACTTTTCGATAATAGCCAGCATCAGCTTACGGTCCATGTAGTCAAAACCCTGCGCATCGACATCGACCATCAAGAGTGCCTGATTCGCGACATCAACATCAATCTGCCCTTGCGATTTCACTTGCGCAAAGTCACGCACCCGGCGCAGTAAACGATTTGCGATCCGAGGTGTGCCGCGGGAACGGCGGGCAATTTCAGTGGCGGATAGCAGATCCAGCTGCATATTCAGATAATGACCGGAGCGCTGGACTATTTGCGCCAGTTCTTCTGTTTTGTAAAACTCCAGTCGCTGCACAATGCCAAAGCGGTCGCGCAGCGGAGACGTCAATGCGCCTGCCCTTGTGGTGGCGCCAACCAGCGTAAAAGGCGGTAAATCTAACTTGATCGACCGTGCTGCCGGCCCCTCGCCTATCATGATATCCAGCTGATAGTCTTCCATCGCCGGATAAAGAATTTCTTCAACCACCGGGCTTAACCGGTGAATTTCATCGATAAAAAGCACATCATTGGGTTCAAGATTGGTCAGCAGCGCCGCCAGGTCGCCGGCTTTTTCCAGCACAGGCCCTGAGGTTTGTTTGATGTTGACTCCCATTTCATTGGCCACAATCATCGCCAGCGTGGTTTTGCCAAGACCAGGCGGACCAAAAATCAGTAAATGATCCAGCGGCTCTCCACGGCCTTTCGCTGCTTCAATAAAAATGGCCATCTGGGCACGGACATGGTCCTGACCGGTATAGTCCTGCAACGACTTAGGCCGGATAGCCCGATCCAGCACTTCTTCTTCAATTCTGGCAACCGGTGCAACCAGACGGTCCGCTTCTATCATGGTTATCCTTTCAGATCATCGATTTCAAAGCAGCTTTGATCAACTGCTCGCTGGTCAGCTCTGCCTTAAATACCTTTTTCACGGCGGCGCCGGCCTGCGACTGGCTATAGCCGAGCGCCACCAGCGCACCGATGGCATCTTGTTCCGGGCTTTCCTTAAGCTCAAAATGCTGGACTTCATCGTCAGCAAGCACCAGATGGTCAGTCACCGGCGTGTCAATGTTGAGTCCCCAGTCTTTCAGGCGGTCGCGCATCTCTATCAGCAGACGCTCAGCGGTTTTTTTGCCAACACCCGGCAACTTGACTAATGTCGAAATATCATCGGCCTGCACCGCACGCACAAACTGGCTGGCCGTCAGGCCGGATAAAATAGTCAGCGCCAGTTTAGGGCCAACGCCGTTGGCTTTGAGTAGCAAGCGAAACAAACCACGCTCGGTCGCCGAACTGAAACCAAACAGCTGGTGCGCGTCTTCCCGCACCACAAAATGCGTGTAAACAACAGCTTCCTGCCCGGTAGCAGGCAATTTGTAAAAGCTGGTCAGCGGCAATTGCACTTCATAACCGACACCGCCAGCTTCCAGCAGGATCTCCGGCGCCTGTTTTTCCAGGATCACACCACGTAAACGACCAATCATAGGAGTTGCAACTTCTAACGCAGCCGGCGCCGAACCGTTTTACTGGCCTGGCCGGCAAGATGAATGAGACTTTGCTGAGTATGCCCGTGGCACAATGCCACAGCAAGGGCATCTGCAGCGTCGGCCTGCGGGTTCGCTGGTAATTTCAACAAGGTCCGCACCATATGCTGAACTTGCTCTTTGGCCGCAGCCCCTGTGCCAACCACTGACTGTTTCACCTGACGGGCGGAATACTCAAACACCGGTAAATCGCAGAATTTAGCCGCAACAATGGCAGCACCGCGTGCCTGACCCAGTTTCAGTGCTGAATCCGGATTGCGCGCCATAAACACCTGCTCAATTGCGAATACATCGGGCTGCGTCTGACGGATGATCTCGCGCACACCGTCAAAGATCTGCGCCAGCCGGTCCGGCATCTCGCCAAGCGTCATCCGGATACAGCCACTGGCGATGTATTCAAATTTGCTGCCGTGCTGGCGAACCACACCATAACCGGTCAGCCGGCTGCCGGGGTCAATACCGAGGATAATCACGTCTCGACCAGCGCCAGCACTTCGTCGCTGATGTCGGCGTTGTGATACACATTCTGCACGTCGTCGAAGTCTTCCAGCATGTCAATGAATTTGAAGAACTTCACCACGTTAGCGGCATCCACTTCGGCTTTGGTTGACGGCACCAGCGCCACTTCGGCATGCTCGGGCTGCAAGCCCGCCTGCTCCAGCGCTTCTTTTACATCGACAAAACTCTCCGGGCTGGTCACTACTTCAAAAGAGCCATCGTCATGATTGACCACGTCACTGGCTCCGGCTTCCAACGCCAGTTCCATCAGTTGATCTTCACTGACTCCGGCGCCGAAATGCAGCATGCCCTGTTGGCTGAACAGATAAGAGACCGAGCCATTCGTACCCAAATTGCCGCCGTATTTGGTAAAGGCACTGCGCACATCCTGTACCGTCCTTTTGTGGTTGTCCGTCAGAGTTTCCACAATCACAGCCACGCCACAAGGACCGTAACCCTCATAGACCAGCTCTTCGTACTGCTCGCCACCGCTCTCACCAGCCCCACGTTTGATGGCTCTGTCCATCACATCACGCGACAGGTTGTTCAGCATCGCTTTGGCAATCGCCGTGCGAAGCCGCGGGTTGCCAGCCGGATCGGCGCCAAATTTGGCGGCAACCGTCAGCTCCCGGATCAGTTTGGTAAAAATCTTGACCCGCTTGGCATCCTGACGGGCTTTGCGGTGTTTCATATTGGCCCATTTACTGTGTCCGGCCATCTGTCACTCCATCTGTTTACGACCCTGCCGGTGGATAGCAGAGTCTGTCGAATTTATTGACTGACAAAAAAGGCGACCGAAGTCGCCGTTTTCTGACAGAGGTGCAGTACATGACTGTGACCTCTGTTTTACGCTGCGAAGCCGCAGCTTCGGCTTATTTCGTGTCTTTTACCACGACCTGAATACTGAGCTCAGCCAGCTGTTGTGGATTGGCAAAACCCGGTGCATCAGTCAGCGGACAGGCAGCTGTCGCTGTTTTCGGGAAAGCCATCACATCACGGATAGAGCTGGCACCGGTCATCAGCATGACCAGACGGTCCAGGCCAAACGCCAGACCGGCATGTGGCGGCGCACCGTAGCGCAGGGCTTCGAGCAGGAAGCCAAATTTCTCTGCCGCTTCTTCATCGCTGATGCCAAGCAACTGGAACACTTTGGCCTGCACGTCTGCCGTGTGGATCCGCACCGAACCACCACCCAACTCAGTACCGTTCAGCACCATGTCGTAGGCGTTTGACAGCAGATTGCCAAGCGCCAGCTGGTCCATTGGCGTATTGAGGAAGGCCGCAGTATCCAGCGGAGAAGTAAATGGGTGGTGGACTGCCGAATAGCTGCCATCATCGTTTTCTTCAAACATTGGGAAATCAACGACCCACAGCGGTTTCCAGCCCGGTACCGTCAGGCCCAGCTCTTCGCCGAGCTTCAGACGCAGCGCGCCCATGGCTTCGCAAACCACTTTGTAACGATCCGCACCGAAGAAAATCAAATCACCATTTTGTGCTTCAGTGCGCTGTAACAGCTCCGCGATGATTTGCGGGCTCAGGAACTTGGCAACCGGTGACTGAATACCGTCAACACCGGCAGTCACATCATTGACTTTCAGCCAGGCCAGGCCTTTAGCGCCATAAATACCGACAAAAGCGGTGTAACCATCGATATCTTTGCGTGATACTTTTTCAGCGGCGCCTGGCACTTTCAGCGCAACAACACGACCTTTTGGATCATTGGCTGGACCAGAAAATACTTTGAAATCAACATCTTTAACTAAATCTGCGATATCAACAAAAAACATTGGATTACGCAAATCAGGCTTATCAGAGCCATAAAGACGCATAGCTTCATTGAAGGTCATCTGCGGGAACTCGCCCAAATCAACGTTCAGCATTTCGTTAAACAGCTGACGCACCATCGCCTCGGTGACTTCCCGCACCTGCGGCGCTGTCATAAAGCTGGTTTCGATATCGATCTGGGTAAATTCCGGCTGACGATCCGCCCGCAAATCTTCGTCACGGAAACATTTAACGATTTGATAGTAACGGTCCATCCCCGCCATCATCAGCAGCTGTTTAAACAGTTGCGGTGATTGTGGCAGCGCAAAGAACTGGCCCTTATGCGTACGGCTTGGTACCAGATAATCGCGCGCACCTTCCGGCGTGGCCTTGGTCAGGATCGGTGTTTCGATGTCCATGAACCCATGGCTGTCCATAAAATTGCGGACAAAACTGGTCACTTTGGCGCGAAACTTTAATTTGTCGCTCATGGCCGGACGACGCAGGTCCAGATAACGGTACTTCAGCCGCTGCTCTTCACTGTTGTTCTGGTTAAAATCCAGTGGCAGTGCCGGCGACTTGTTCAGAATGGTCAGACGGTCGGCATAGACTTCCACAGCCCCCGTCGCCATGTCTTTGTTGACCTGTGAATCAGGACGCGCCCGCACCACCCCTTCAATCTGGATACAGAATTCATGACGCAGCTCGGCCGCCTGGGCGAATAAATCCGTGCGATCCGGGTCAAAAAATACCTGTACCAAACCTTCGCGGTCGCGCAGGTCCACAAAAATCAGCCCGCCCAAATCACGGCGACGGTTGACCCAACCACATAATGAAACCTGTTCTCCAACGTGTTGCGCGTTCAGAGCGCCGCAATAATGGCTACGCATGTACTTTTCCTTTCAACCGGTCGAGCTGAGCTTACAGCAAAAAATGAGCGCCAATTATATAGAAAAGCCCGTTAATGTCACGGGCCTAAATCAGCTTCTGTCAGAGGATGGCCTGCACAGCGCCACAAGGCCACCGCGCTATGACGCCCCCTGCCGGCTGAAGCGATATTGTCCTTTGCCAGCTTGTTTGGCCTGATACATCAGACCATCGGCTGTCTTCATCAACGCGGCGGCATCGCTGCCATCATCCGGATATAAAGCCACGCCGATGCTGGCGCCCACACGGGCCTGACAAACCGACAGCTGTAGTGGCTCGGCCAGCTGCAACAGAATTTTTTCTGCCACAATCGCCGCATCATCCTTATCCAGCAGGCCGGTCAGCAGCACGACAAATTCGTCACCGCCAAAACGCGCCACAGTGTCACTCTTGCGCACACAGTATTTGAGCAGCGCCGCGACTTTGGTCAGTAATTCGTCACCAACATGGTGACCGTGCACGTCATTCACCGCCTTGAAACCATCCAGATCGATAAACAACAGCGCCAGTTTTTCCTGGTGTCTGGCGTGCTGCAATACCGCCTGGCTCAGGCGTTCCTGCAATAAAGCCCGGTTGGCCAGTTGCGTCAGATCATCATGCGTTGCCATAAATCGCATTTTTTGTTCGATTTCCCGGCGCAGGTTCACCTCCCGGCGCAGTGACATATTCCAGAAAAACACCACTGAAAACAGCAGCACAGCAGCGCCGACAATCTGTAGCACTAAGGTGTAAACCCGGTCCTGCGCAATACCCGGGCTGACATCCAGCAAAAACCAGCGATTCCGGATCTCCGTCCGGTCCGCTTCAGTCAGCGTGTGAAGCCCCTGGTTAATAATTTGCACCAGCTGCGGATAATCCTTACGTATCGCAAATAATGCCGGCGTCATCGGCATATCGGGCGGCAAATGCATGCGCAGATTGCTGTACTCAGGGCTTCGCAGGGTGCCGCCTGCAGTCATCAGCGTGTCAATGACATAGTTCACCCGCCCCTGCTGCAGCAATTCAAGGCTCTCGTTGTAGTGATGGGTCGGCACTATTTTGATATCCGGATACTGTTCCTCAAGAATGATATTGATGTCGTAGTCTTTTTCGACCGCAACGGTGCTGCCACTGACATCCCGCAAAGAGCTGACGGTTGCCGACTGCGCCAGGCTCAACAGCGCCCACTGCGATGGCCAGAAATTCTGACTGAACAGCGCCTGCTGACGGCGCTCGTCGGTGTCCGCCATATTTGCCACCATATCCAGTTTACCAGCCAGATAATCGGCGACCAGCACTTGCCAGTCCTGATAAGGCACTCCGGTCAGTTCGATGCCCAGCCGCTCACTGAGTTTGGTCAGCACATCTTGCGTCACGCCCCGAAAGGCGCCGTTCTCGTCGACAAACTCCATCGGCGGCCAGTTGGCCATCACCCCAACCCGGAACCCTGGATGCTGACGCAGCCATTCTCTTGATTCTGCGCTCAGAGGAACCTGCTGGCGAAAGCCGTGATAAAAACCGGTTTCCGGCCGGCTCAGCCAGCGTTTTTCAATGTTTTCCAGTTGATCCTGGCTAAGCGCACTAAAACCTTGTTGCACTTGCTGCTGCAATTTCGCGGCATCTTCACTGACCAGCACCTGCAATTCTGTCTGATAACGGGGTAACTCAAGCTTCTGAAAACTGTTACCATTGGTTTGCAGCACACGGTGTTGCATCACCAGGTCTGCAATAAAAAAACCCGCGATTTCATTGCGTTCAAAAGCACGCAAAATCTCATCAAGTTTGGTAAAAGGCCGGATCTGCAAGGCAGGGTAATCCGCCCGTAGTTTTGGCAGGTAAGAAGAGATAGCAAACACACCGACAGGCGCTGTGACTTCATGTAAATCGCTGATTGGTTGCCCGGCCCGGTGATAAAAAGAAGAAGTTAACCGATAGGCCGGCCAGACTGCTTTAACGCCCTCAGGCAAAACGTCATTCACTGGAAAGCCCATATGCGCATCAACCCGGCCCTGGCGCAGTGCTTTCAACCCCTCTCCGGAAGTCTCAGGCACCAGCGAAATCGGAATGCCAGTCTGTGCCGACCACAGCTGCCACAAGTCCACCAATAAACCTTGCGGCAGACCACTCGGCGTCACGTTCATCAGCGGCGGGTTGCCCTGCGCCATCGCCACCAAAACGGTATTTTCATCCTTGATGCCAGCAAGCCAACGGCGCTCAAGCCGTTCGATAAAACCTTCCGGCAGCTGATGAAAAGCCTGTAACAATGTTTGCGCCAACACAGGCCTCGACTTTGCCAGACCGTAAGTCAGTTCAAGGCTTTGCAGCGGGATTTTCCGAAACAGCGGAAATTGCTCCGACAGTTCTTTGTAATGTGGGTAGCGGGGGCTTAATCTGTCCTGACCGGTAAACGCTTTGATCTCGCCACGCATGGCCGCATCATATAAATCATCAGCCAGCGGATACTCCCGAATCGTCAGACCTGGCACCGCCTGATTCAGCGTGGTGGTGTTCGCCGATTGCAATAAAGAACCGACAATGTAGGGCTTCAGTTGATAAAGCTCGTTCACGTTTGCGAGGTCTTTGTGCAAAAATACGTTGCTGTACGCCACAACCAGATTGGGGCCGAGAATAAACTGCTGTTCGCGCTCGGCGGTGCGGCTCAAGCCACCAATCACATCAATAGTGCCGTCGGCCAGTCTGCCGGACAGCTCAGGGCGGTTCAGTAGTCGGATCTGCAGCTGCAGGCCTGTTTGCTGGGCTAACTGGCTCCACAGGTCCACCAGCAAACCAGTCGGCCTCTGTTGCTGATCCAGAAAAACATAAGGATAGATATCGTCATTAATCCCAACGATCAATTGTCCGCTTTGCAGGCTGCGGTCGCTCGTATCTGCAAAAGAGAGACTGGCTGACAGACAGCACCAAAGCCAGACAATCTTTATGATATGCTTCAAATTCTGCTCTCTGACTGATAACAACTGGAACTCACTGCCGGACCTGAGATGTATTACCTGGGATGCCCGATGTGGGCAAACGAACAATGGCGTGGCCTGTTGTTTACTGACGACTGCCCTGCTTCTGACTTTTTAGCCCAATACAGCAGATATTTCAATGCAGTAGAAGGTAACACCACTTTTTACGCCAATCCACTGCCCGCTACAGTAACACGCTGGAGCCATCAGGCCGCGGCAGATTTCCGCTTTTGCCTGAAAGTCCCCCAGCAAATCAGTCATCAGCTGACGGGTTCCGAGCGGTTTAGCGCTTTGCAACACTGGCTGCAACTGATGGAACCGTTACAACAGCAGACGGGATTATTACATCTGCAGTTTGCCGCCCAGCAGTTGGTGACAGCAGATCCGGAGCTGCCGGAACTGCTCCGGCAATTACGACAATTTGCCGCTTGCGCCGTCGAAGTCCGGCACCCGGCATTATTCAACAAAGGCGCCGCCGAGCAGGCACTCCACACCTTATTGCGCCAGGCTGGTGCCGAACGCGTCGTGCTGGACAGCCGGTCGTTATTCGCCACGCCCCCGTCGACTGCTGCGCTGACAGAAGCACAACGTAAAAAACCGAAGGTGCCGGTGCATGTCACTGCATTGGGCCCGCAGCCGATGTTCCGCTTTATCGGCGTCTCTGAATTGGCGGCCAACCGGCCTTATTACCAACCCTGGCTGCACAAAATGGCGCAGTGGCTGAGCGAAGGAAAAACCCCATACGCATTTTTTCATACCGAAGACAACGCTTCATCACCACTTTTAGCCCGCCAGTTTGCCCGGGAACTGGCTGAACTCACCGGTATCGGTCATCCGGCTCTGGCGCCTTGGCCATTTGAACTGGCACCGCAGCAGAGTTCGCTGTTTGCCGACTGAGCTTTGGGCGAAACGCTGCCAATCTGAGGCTGCTTTTGTTACCATAGCGCTCTGATTGCCCGTCGTTTCTCTGTGATTTATATGCAAAAAGATGCCATTTATGCCGAACCCCTGACTGTGGTGCAGGATTTTTGCTTTGACGCCAACGTCGTTGAAGTCTTCCCTGATATGATCCAGCGTTCGGTCCCTGGTTATCAGACCATCATTCAGACCATCGGTAAACTGACGCAAAAGTACCAGCAGCCAGATAGCCATTATTATGACCTTGGCTGCTCACTGGGCGCCGCCAGCCTTGCGATGCGGCGCAGTCTGCAGGACGCCGGCAGCAAAGTCATTGCGGTGGACAACAGCCCGGCGATGGCCGAACGCTGCCGCCTGCATCTGCAGGCATTTAAAGGCGACGTGCCGGTGGAAGTGGTGCTGGGCGATATCCGCGAACTGCCGATTGAGCGCGCCGCCGTGGTCGTCAGCAACTTCACGCTGCAGTTTTTACCTAAAAGCGATCGCGACGCCGTGGTAGAGCGCATTTTTACTGGTTTGAAACCTGGCGGCATTTTTATCCTGTCAGAGAAAATTGTGCAGGACGACCCACTGACGCATGACCTGCTGATTGACCTGCATCACGATTTTAAAAGAGCCAACGGTTATTCAGAGCTGGAGATCAGTCAAAAGCGTACCGCCCTTGAAAATGTGATGAAACCCGACACTATTGCCGGCCATCAGCAACGGTTTGCCCGTGCCGGTTTTGCCAGCAGCACCGTTTGGTTTCAGTGCTTTAATTTTTGCTCTATGGTTGCGCTCAAAGCCTGAGGAACTGCCCGATGCCCTGTTTTAATGACTTTTACGCGCTGATCGCCAAAACCAAACTGGCCCCTTGGCTCAATGTGCTGCCAGCTCAGCTCAGCCAATGGTCGAAAGACGCGCTGCACGGCGACTTTAAGCAGTGGCAGAAAGTGCTGGATCATCTGCCGAAAACCACGGCTTCCGTCGTTGCGCTGGGCACTGAAGTCCGCATAGGCACAGCCGATGAGCTCTCCGATGGCGGCCGCCAGCGGCTGGAAGTTCTGCTCAAACAGCTGATGCCCTGGCGTAAAGGCCCGTTCAGCATTCACGGCCTGCATATCGACACCGAATGGCGCAGCGACTGGAAATGGGACCGGGTGTTGCCGCATCTGGCCCCGCTTGCGCATCGCACGGTGCTCGATGTCGGCTGCGGCAGTGGTTATCATTTGTGGCGCATGCGCGGTGCCGGCGCTGAGCTGGTGGTCGGCATTGACCCCAGCCAGCTGTTTTTTTGTCAGTTCCAGGCGGTAAAACACTTTAACCCAGACCCGGCCGTGCATTTGCTGCCGATTGGCATCGACGACATGCCCGAGCTCAAAGCCTTTGACACGGTGTTTTCGATGGGCGTCTTATACCATCGCCGCTCACCGGTCGATTTTCTGCAACAACTGAAAAACCAGTTAAAGCCAGGCGGTCAGCTGGTGCTGGAAACGCTGGTGGTTGAAGGCGATGCCCAGACCGCGTTGATGCCCACTGACCGCTACGCCAAAATGCGCAATGTCTGGTTTATTCCAAGTACAGCCGCGCTGGAATTGTGGTTAAGCCGGGTTGGTTTTAAAGACATCCGGCTGGTTGACCTTAATACCACCAGCCTACAGGAACAAAGAGCCACCGACTGGATGCAGAATGAAAGTCTGGTTGATTTTCTGGATCCGACTGATCATAGTAAGACCATTGAAGGATATCCGGCCCCGCTTCGCGCAGTAATTGTCGCGACTGCCTGATTCTAAAGAGGAAAATTATGCCGTACCGGCCCAAGTCGACCCTGGAGCAATGGCGCATCCTGCAGGCGGTGGTGGATGCCGGCGGTTACGCACAGGCGGCAGATTTGCTCAATAAAAGCCAGTCCAGCCTGAACCACGCCGTTGCTAAACTACAAAATCAGCTCGGCGTTGAACTGTTGCAGGTCATTGGCCGCAAAGCCTTTCTGACACCGGCCGGTGAAGTGATGCTGCGCCGCTCCCGCCTGCTGACTCAGCAAATTGAAGATCTCGAACTGCTGGCCGCAAACATTGATATGGGCTGGGAACCGGAGCTGCGTCTCGCGGTAGAAATTATCTACCCACGCGATCGTTTATATGAAGCTCTGGCTCGCTTTTACCCACAAAGCCGCGGCAGCCGCATTCAAATTCTCGACACTGTGATTACCGGCACGGCGGAAATGATTCTGGAAGCCAAAGCAGATTTAGTGATAGCGGCAAGCCCAACGGTACCGCGCGGCTTTCTCGGTGAGCCCCTGTGTATCACGCAGATGGTATTGGTCTGCGCCCCTTCTCATCCGCTCACTGAGATCAATCCGTTGGATGCCGACCAACTGAGCCAGCATTTACAAATCGTGATCCGCGACACGGCACAAAAACCAGCCGAAAGCGCCGGCTGGCTTAAAGCAGAACAACGCTGGACCGTCGGTAACTTTCACGAAGCACTGGATATTTTGCAGCGTGGCCTTGGATTTTGCTGGCTGCCGGATTTTATCGTGCAACCGGCGCTGGAAGCCGGCTCCCTGGTCAGGCTGCAACTGAATCAAAGCAGCGAGCGGCAAATTCCGCTGTCGCTGGTTATTCCCAAAGAAGACAAACTTGGCCCTGGCGGACGACAGCTGCGTCAGCTGATCCTCGCTATCCATGGCAAAACAGGAAATTAACGGATGCAACCGACTGAACTTGATCAACTCATGCAACAAAGCGCGGCCGATGCCGTCAACTTTGCCAGCGAAGAACATCAGATAGTGCTGGATTACAGCCTGGAGTCACTGGCACTGGTGGACGAATTGCTGGCAACAATGGCCCGTCAGCAACAACAAAAACCGCTGTCAGATGCGCATATGTTTGCGCTTTGCAATATTTTTGGCGCATATCTCGGGCAAGTATTCAGCAGCATTGTCGGTGGTCACTGGGTCCATCAGGATGCTGACGAAAATGCCCCTTACGTCAGCCTCAATTACAACAACCGCGAATATCCGCTGGCGTCATTGGTGTACCACAAAGTCTGCAAAAATGCCGACCTGAGCGTGGCCGACTATGTGCGTCAGGCCATCAGCAACTCGATGCAATAAGCCACTACTGGTGGGTCCTGTTGCGCGCTTTGGATTAAGCCTTTTGTCTTGCCGGCAAACAAGGTAAAATGCGCGCGTTTTTTTATCCCCATTTAACTCAAAGCCATCGAGGATAACCGTGAGCGAGCAAAAAACTTCGTTAAGTTACAAAGACGCAGGGGTCGATATTGATGCCGGTGAAGCACTGGTTGATCGTATCAAAGGTGCAGTCAAACGCACTACCCGCAAAGAAGTGATTGGCGGCCTCGGTGGTTTTGGCGCTATGTGTCAGATCCCGGCCGGTTATAAAGAACCGGTGCTGGTATCAGGTACCGACGGTGTCGGCACTAAGTTGCGGCTGGCGATGGACCTTAAGCGTCACGACAGCGTCGGCATCGACCTGGTCGCGATGTGCGTCAACGACATCGTGGTACAAGGCGCTGAACCATTGTTTTTCCTCGACTACTACGCCACCGGCAAACTGAACGTAGATACTGCTGCAACTGTGGTCGAAGGCATTGCCCGTGGCTGTGAGCTGTCTGGCTGTGCACTGGTCGGCGGCGAAACTGCAGAAATGCCAGGCATGTACCATGGCGATGACTATGACATCGCCGGTTTCTGCGTCGGAGTGGTGGAAAAAGCCGATATTATCGACGGCAGCAAAGTCAAAGCCGGTGATCAGCTGATTGCGCTGGCATCTTCAGGCCCACACTCTAATGGCTTCTCGCTGATCCGTAAAATCCTGGAAGTGTCAGGTCAGCAGCCAGACACTCTGCTTGGCGAAAAAACGCTGGCCGACCATTTACTGGCACCAACCCGCATCTACGTAAAAAATCTGCTGAACCTGATCAAACAAGTACCGGTTCATGCCCTGTGTCACATCACCGGCGGCGGTTTTTGGGAGAATATCCCACGTGTGCTGCCAGAATACACCAAAGCAGTGGTCAATGAACAAAGTTATCAGTGGCCCGCTATTTTCGACTGGCTGCAACAGCAAGGTAATGTGACCCGCTATGAGATGTACCGCACATTTAACTGTGGTGTGGGCATGATTGTAGTGGTCAGTGCAGATAATCTGGACAAAGCGTTGCAACTGCTGCAACAAGCCGGCGAGAAAGCCTGGCATATCGGCGAAATCCAGTCAGCGGCCAGCGGTGAAGCGCAGGTCGTGATCCCTGGTGTGAACGCCTGACGATGAAATCCATCCTGGTCCTGATTTCTGGCAGCGGTTCTAACCTGCAAGCCATTCTGGACGCCTGCGCGGCCGGCTTTATTGCCGGTCGCGTCAGCGCCGTAATTTCCAACAAAGCTGGCGTTTATGGCCTTGAGCGGGCGCAACAGGCCGGAATCGCCACACAAGTACTTGATCATAAAGTATTTGACGACCGTACTGCCTACGACACCGCGCTCTGTCAGGCCATCGACCAGTATCAACCGGATTTAGTGGTGCTTGCAGGCTTTATGCGCATCCTGACACCGGCTTTCGTTGCCCATTACCAGGGCAGGCTGCTGAATATCCATCCATCGCTGTTACCCAAGTATCAGGGCCTCAATACCCATCAGCGCGCCATTGATGCGGGCGACAAGGTACATGGCTGCAGCGTACATTTTGTCACCGCAGAGCTGGACGGCGGCCCGGTGATCCTGCAAGCCAAGGTGCCGATTTACGCCGGCGATGATGCCGCTATGGTGGCAGCCCGGGTGCACGAACAGGAACACCAGATCTATCCGCTGGTCATTCGCTGGTTCTGTCAGGGACGTTTACAACAGCAGGCAGATAAGGCATTGTTAGACGGCCAGATCCTTTCACCACACGGATATGCCGATGATGATGAATAAACAATGGCGCCTGTTGGCGTCATTTTTTTGCCTGAGTTTCGCCTTACCGGGGTTGGCACAGACTGCAGCTGCCCCAAAGGTTACCTCAACACCCGCCACTGTAACTGCCGCAGGGCTGCAACCTTTTGTCGCCAAATATCAGGTACTGCGCTCCGGCAAAGTACATGGCGAGGCTGAACGATATTTAAAGCCATGGGGCAATGGTTTTGAGTTAGGTTATAAAAGTAGTATCAGCTGGTTGATTTTTAAGGACGAGCGGCACGAACGCTCCCGCTTTGTGTTGGCAGATGGCCGGCTACAGCCGCAGTTTTACCAATTAAAACGCTGGGGTACCGGACCTGGTCGTCACTATGAACTGAACCTCGACTGGCAACACAAGCAATTGCGCACCGGCAAAGAAAAAACGCTGAAGCCCATCGAATGGAACAATCAATGGCTGGATCAGCTCAGTTACCACAGTCAGTTGGTGCTGGAGCTTGCAGCCGGTAAAACCGAGTTCAACTTTACCGTGCTGAGCCGCCACGGCGATCCGCGCGAGTATCAGTACAAGGTGGCTGGTGAAGAGCTGTTGTCACTGCCTTACGGCAAGGTAAAAACTATCCGGGTAGAGCGCATTGGTAAGGATCTGGACAAACAAGTCGTCGCCTGGGTCGCGCCTGAGCTTGATTATTTGCTGGTCAAACTCTGGCAATCCGAAGATCAGGTCGAACAGTTTAATGTGCAGCTGAAAACATATCAGCCCGGTGTACCCGCCAGTTGACGGACGCGTTCTCTCACCCATCGCAGTTAAACGCCGGTTAAAACCGGCGTTTTAATTCACCCGCCTTAAATAATACCGCCTCACCAGGTTGCATTGGCTGCCAGGCTTCGTTACTGGTCAATGGCATCGTAGCCACCACCGTAACGACATCCTTCTCGGTGGTTTCGCGGGCAAAATCAATATCAACATCCACATCAGACAGCCGTGCCACGCCAAAAGGAGCCCTACGTGTGATGTGATGCAGCTTGGTGCTGCAGTAACAAAACAGATAATCACCGTCCGACAACAGTAAATTAAACACGCCTTGTGCTCGCAAGCCATCGCAGAGTTTTTTCAGATACCCAAACAATGTCACTCTGCTGCGCGGGCCTTGCGGAAACCGCTTCACCAGCTCGGACAACAAATAGCAGAATGCCCGCTCACTGTCCGTCGTGCCGACTGGCTGAAAACGGTCACAGACCAAATCCTGATATTGGCTGAGCTGGCCATTGTGCGCATAGGTCCAATAACGTCCCCATAACTCGCGGGTGAACGGATGGGTATTTTCCAGCGCTACCCGCCCGCGATTAGCCTGACGGACATGGCTGACCACCACATTACTTTTAATCGGATAATCAGTGACCAGTTCGGCCACTTTCGACTGATGGCTGGCCGCCGCATCCTTAAACGTCGATACGCCTTTCCCCTGGTAAAAGGCGATACCCCAACCATCTTTATGCGGACCAGTACGACCACCGCGCTCACGCAGCCCTTTGAAACTAAAACAGATATCGGTCGGCACATTGGCCGACATGCCCAGCAGCTCACACATAATAAACAACAAAAAACGAACCCTGCGCACAGCCTAACAGGCTGCCTGAGCCTCAGCAAGCAAAGCGTCAGGCCAGTTCTGTCCATGTTATAACCACAACAAATCTGTTGCGTCATCGTGGTTTTTCGGCGCTTTACCCAGAACTATCCACAAAACTGTACAAATCTTTCACTACACTTGGCAAAGATCCAACCGCAAAGACAGGAACTGCTTGCAACTTCAGGCTAAGGCTTATAACCTAACGCCGTTAGTGGTCTGACCTCTTACTGGGAGAATAAGATGGAATTACTCGTTTTTATCATTGCGCTGCTGGCTTTAGTCGGCATTCTGGCTTATCACAGAGCCAGCCTGACATTGTTTACCGGTGCTATCGCCGGTCTGCTGCTGCTCGGCAGCTGGTTTGGTCCTGTCAGCCTGCTCGGCTGGCTGCTGTTTGCGGTCGTCGCAATTCCGCTCAATGTCGCCAGTATTCGCCAGCAACATATCACCAAGCCGCTGCTGAAACTGTATCGGAAAATCATGCCGGAAATGTCGGTCACTGAAAAAGAAGCCATCGACGCCGGCACCACCTGGTGGGAAGGTGATTTATTCCGTGGTAACCCTGACTGGCACAAACTGCACAATTTCCCAAAACCTCGCCTGAGTGCTGAAGAACAGGCGTTTTTGGATGGTCCGGTCGAAACCGTGCTCAAAATGGTCGATGACTGGCATGTCACCCATGAAAGAGCGGATTTATCGCCGGAAGTCTATCAATACTTAAAAGATCAGGGCTTCTTCGCCATGATCATCAAAAAAGAATACGGTGGCCTCGAGTTTTCTGCCTACGCCCAATCTTGTGTGCTGCAGAAACTGACCAGTAAGAGCATGGTGTTATCCAGTATCGTCGGGGTGCCAAACTCTTTAGGCCCAGGCGAGCTGCTGCAACATTATGGTACTAAAGCCCAGCAGGATTATTACCTGCCACGGCTGGCCAAAGGGCTGGAAGTGCCTTGTTTTGCACTCACCTCGCCGGAAGCCGGCTCTGACGCTGGCGCCATTCCGGATTTTGGCGTGATCTGTAAAGGTGAATGGGAAGGCCAGGAAATCATCGGGATGCGCCTGACCTGGAACAAACGCTACATCACGCTGGCGCCTATTGCAACGGTGCTGGGGCTGGCCTTTAAACTGCAAGACCCAGATAAGTTATTGGGCGACAAAGAAGATCTCGGCATCACTTGTGCGCTGATCCCGGTCAGCACAGCGGGCGTTAAAATCGGCCGCCGTCATTTCCCGCTGAACGTGCCATTCCAGAATGGCCCAACTCAGGGTGAAAACGTCTTTGTACCGCTTGACTACATTATTGGCGGCCCGGATATGGCCGGCCAGGGCTGGCGGATGCTGGTGGAGTGTCTTTCGGTTGGTCGTGCTATTACACTGCCATCGAACAGCACTGGTGGGATCAAGTCTGTTGCAGTCGCCACTGGCGCCTATGCCCGCATTCGTCGCCAGTTCAAACTGCCAATTGGTAAAATGGAAGGTGTTGAAGAGGCAATGGCCCGCATCGGCGGTTACGCCTATATGGCAGAAGCTTCGACAACCATGTCTACCGGCTCTATCGACCTTGGCGAGAAACCTTCAGTGATCTCTGCCATTACCAAATACCATATGACCGAACGTATGCGCCAGGCCGTCATTGATGCGATGGATGTACACGGCGGGAAAGGTATTTGTATGGGGCCGAACAACTATCTGGCCCGCGGTTATCAGGGCGCACCTGTGGCTATCACAGTCGAAGGTGCCAACATCCTGACCCGTAACATGATTATTTACGGTCAGGGCGCCATTCGCTGCCATCCTTATGTGCTGGCTGAATTGCAGGCCGCCCAGCTGGCTGACGAACGGGCTGCAGTGACTGCTTTTGACCGCGCGCTTTTTGGCCACATTGGTTTTAGTATCAGTAATTTCTTCCGCACCTTCTGGTTGTCGCTGACAGGCGCCACATTCAGCGCAGCGCCGGTGCAGGATGAAACAGCGAAGTACTACAAACAAATGAACCGCCTGAGCTCCGCACTGGCGCTGATGTCTGATGTAGCAATGGCAACGCTGGGTGGCGACTTAAAACGCCGCGAGCGCATCTCAGCCCGGCTGGGTGACATTCTCAGCATGCTCTATATCACTTCAGCAATTCTGAAACGATATAACGACGAAGGCCGGCAAGCGCAGGACCTGCCATTGGTGAAATGGGGCTGTGAAGACAATCTGTACCGCGCGCAACTGGCGCTGGATGAGCTGTTTGACAACTTCCCGAACAGGATTGTCGGCACCTTATTAAAACGCGTGGTATTTCCGTTTGGCCGCACTTTGCGTCGTCCTTCAGATCAGACCGAGCATCAGGTCGCCCGCATTATGCAAACGCCTTGTGAAGCCCGCAGCCGGCTGGCGCATCACTTGTACCTGACCGATGAGCCTAACAATCTGCTTGGTCAACTCGAAAAGGCGCTGACTGATATCCTGGCTGCAGAACCGCTGTTCGACAAAGTGGTACACGCCGCCAACAAGAAGCTGCCATTCTACCGGCTCAACGAAGTAGCTGAACTGGGCCTCAGTCTGGGCGTGTTGAGTCAGGCCGAAGCTGAAAAGCTGCGTGTTGCTGAGCAAGGTCGGCTGAAAACCATCAATGTTGATGACTTCGACCCAGCCGATCTGATGGCTGACAAGTCACTGCTGCAACAAAGCGAACAAAAGGCAGAGCAAGCCGCCTAATCCGCTTTGAACTTACTATTAAGCCGGCAACAGTGCCGGCTTTTTTATTGCCGCGCCTGGCGCGGTGTGGCATCGCGGCTACCTGACCGAGCGCCAGGGTGGGTTGATCGCGCTGGCTGGCCCAGCAACCAACCTGGTGTTTGCGCTGCTGTTTCTGCTGGCGCTGCCGGTGTTGGGGCTGACCGGCTTGGCAACGACCAGCGCGACGATCGCGGGTATCAACCTTTATACGCT
>CBINNO010000043.1:0-22309 GCA_966252055.1 uncultured Rheinheimera sp.
CGTTTTGTGAGACCGCATCAGCGGCCAGCGAAGCGGCGAACCCCATGGATGGGGTAAGCAACTAGTACAGCGAAATCGGGATTTAGGACTGCAAACAGTTTTGCTCTTCAGACTGTGGATCTTTACCGGCAGTTATTTTTTATGGAAAAGTATCCCACCTCGCTGGTAATTTTTCACTTTAGCTCCAGGTATTACCCCACTTTTGCAGGGAGAACACGCGGCTAATCGCACAGTTTGTCCCACTTTAAAACCGTGAGCATGATGGTTATAAAATGAATGGTTTTTCATCAATCTGAAAAGTCCCACTGGCACAAAGTGGCCTGTTACATCTGAGGACTTCTATATCCAAAGTGCAGACAGAGTGCAGGATTATCGCGTGTTTCGCCCCAGGAATTGCGTGCGAGAGGCATGCTGACTCACATTATTGAGGTCAAACACAAGGGAACCCGGAGGATAACGGCACAGAGCCCCTGTCAGAGCGCGCGTCTCGCTGGCAGATTCCGCTGTATCCTTTTGTATAGATCTGACCTCTGAATCATTGACATGTTTGTCTGACAACATAGCTCCCGGCCTTGTCGCGAATTTACAAGAAAGCGTTTTACCGCCTGCAGATAATGGCTCCGACACCGCCAATGAAGGAGAACATGATGTCTGCCACACTAAGTCGCCAACAAATTTATAGTCTGTGCCCACGGATCCTGAAGCATTTACCGGCCTTGGGTCAGCCTGCCGCCGGCAGTCAGCTTGGCGCGGGTCTTTGCCATTTGGTGCATCTGCGCGTGTCGCAGCTGAATCATTGTGGTTTTTGCCAGCATCTGCATGCCGCTGAAGCTCGTCATGATGGTGAGTTACAGGCAAGACTTGATGTCCTGCCCGCCTGGCGCGAAATGCACTGCTTTACACAAAGGGAGAAGCTGGCGTTGGGCTGGGCAGAGGCGCTGACACTGCTGGCTACTCAGCCGATAGACGATCAGTTGCGAAGTGCTGTCCTTGAAGAGTTTGGTGAGGCGGATACTGCCGAACTGAGCATGGTGATACTGGCGATGAACAGCTGGAACCGGCTCGCCGTTGCTTTTCAGTTTCAGCCAGAATGGCACAAATAAAAGTTGGAACCTGGCCAGTGAGCACAGGCAAACGCCAGCTTTAACCGGATGAGATCTGCTGCAAACTGCCTGCCGGCGTCAACCGGTACAAAAACACATCAGCAGAAGCCTGATGCCGCTTTGGCTGGTAGTTGAGCGCGAAGCCGTCTAATGCTAATTCGGGCAACCTGGACAAAACGCAGCCGGCTGTCAGCTGTGTCTGACAGGCGCGCAGCGCCTGACTAAACAGCGACGCCGCGGCGAAACCTTCCAGTGCCACTTCATTATCGCAGTTGGTTCTTTGTGTGACCGCCGCCTGCTGACAGGCGATCGCAAGCGGATGCTGACTCTGTGCTGCCGGGACCACCATCGAGGCATAAACCTGCGCATTCTCAGGCAATTGTCGATGCAAGTGGCTGACCCCAGTGAAAGAAACCACCGCATATACAGGGTTAAAACCTTGTTGTTGACCTTGCCGGATAGCCTGTGCCAGCGGTTGATAAGTCCCGACTGTCAGTACCAGCTCCGGATTGTGGGCGGCCAGTTGCCGGACCGCTTGCGCCAGTTCACTGGAATTGCGCTGAAAACGGGCAATAGTGAGCGGTTTAATCTGACGGCTTTTTAATTCAGCCAGCAGCGCATTTGCCACACTGGAGCCAAATTCGTCGGCTTGGATCAGCAAGGCCACTTTGCGTAGCCCAAGCTGATCGACGAGCAAGCGAACTTGCGCTTGTGCCTCTTCGCGATAACCGGCCCGCAGGTGGAAGATAAAGTCATCGGCCGGCTGGCGCAGCAGCTCAGCTCCGGTAAAAGGCATCACAAAAGGACGACGGTATTTACGCAGCAGCGGCAGTACGGCGGCACTGGTTGGCGTGCCGACATAACCAAATAAGGCAAACACTTTGGCCTGTTGCAGGAAAAACCGGGTGTTCTCAACGGTTTGCAGCGGCTCGTAGCCGTCGTCGCGTAGCAGCAATTCGATTTGCCGGCCCGCGACACCGCCTTGCTGATTAAAATGATGAAAAGCCAGCTGAGCGCCTTTTGCATATTGCTGACCGATGTCTGCCGCAGGCCCAGTCAAAGGAGCAGACATGCCCAGTTGCAAGGTTTCTGCCGCCACTGTTTGGCTGCAGACAAACAAAAACAGCCCATAGAGCAGGGGATAACGCAGCGGTTTCATGACGGGGACCTGCCAGAACTTCGAACCATGCCGATTATAGTGCTGTTGGCGTCGCACAACTTTGATGCAAATCAGTTTGAGGCAGTCTGTCTCGTAGCTTTTGCAATAATTCGGCGTCGGGGATATTCAGCTGCCGGGACAACACACTGACTGGCCAGTGCTGCCAGCAAAGCCGGACCCACCAGACCTGTTCTGCCGGCGACAGTTGCGGATAATGGCCGGCGAGCCAATTCGTCAGTGCATATTGCACTGCCGGGAAATCCCGTTGGCCTGCGGCAAACAGCTGAAGCTGGCGTTGCTCCAGCCGACTGACAGGCCGGTGGGCTGGTTGGAGCATTCGACATAACAGCACTGGGTCGAGTTGCTGCCACTGATGCGCCCGGTTTGACCAGAGTTCATCCTGAAATTGTTGTTGCAGCTCTGCCACTAACAGCTGCTGCGCTGTGTCTGACGCCATGGCGACCAGCACGGAATGTTCGTTGCTGCTTTGCTCAGTTTTTTGACTGAGTCTGATGGGTTGATAACCGGCCTGCTGCCAGAATTTCAGCAAGGAAGCGGTGGCGCCAAAACTGCTGCACAGCAGTTGCACGCTTTGCTGCGAGGCGGATTCTGCCAGTTGTTGCAGTAAGTGCCGGCCCAGCCCGCGCTGCTGTAACTGCGGCTGCACGACCAGGCGTTGGATGCGCCACAATAAGTTGTCGGCAAATTCGGGCATCTGCAGATGATAAATCAGGCTTTGAGCGGCCAGATGCCCTTGTACCCGGCGCTTACCCTGATAAATCTGCTGACTGAGCTCTGCCGGCAATCGCCCTTCCGTACTGACTACCGCGACCGCCAGCACTTGCTGCTGCGCTTCAAGGCAGAAAATCTGCAGGTCCGGGTCGTCCAGCCAGGCCCACAAATCCCGCACCGACGTCTGATAATGCGCCAGCGACGCCAGCGCGAAGATCTGTTTAAGCAGCGCAGGTTGTTGCTGCAGATCCGCAGATTGATAGCGCCGGTATTGCACTTTGGCTAAATCCGCCGGGACAGTATCCGACAGTTCGTTTACCGTTGCACAGAGCAAAAAACAGCCAAAGATACTGAGTTCCAGTGGGTCGCCAACGCCATAACGGACCGGCTGCTTCAGCTGCAACCGGCGCCAGCCAGGCCTGTGCTGCTGCAGATATTGTTGAAAGCGCAACTGAAAGCCACGCCCGGTGCCTTCGTAGCCATGTTCTGTGGTGGCGAACACAATCCGGCTGTAGTGATCGGTCAGTTGCTGTAGCTGCGGGGCTGGGATCGCGGCGGCTTCATCAATCATCAGCAGGTCAAGCGGCGGTTTTTCTGCCAGTAAACGGTCGACAGGCCAAAACTGTAGAGCGGCTGCCTGCTCGCCCAACAGCTGCTGAGCGGTGTTGAGTGCGACCTGTGCGGCCGCAGGCTGCGGTGCTGTGATGATCAGCCGTTGTTTGCCGGCTTGTTGCAACTGGGCGGCGGCAATCCCTAAAGCTGCTGATTTGCCGCGGCCACGATGCGCGGTCAGCACCAGCGGCCTGTTGCGATGGCCTTTGACCACCTGCCAGATGGCGCTGACCGCCTGTTGCTGGCAAGCGCTGGCATAAGGAGCCGGTGCTGGCACGGCTGCTGCGCTGTCGTCTATCGCCGGCAAAGCCGAAAGTGGCTGGCCCCAGCGCAGTTCGCCGGGTTGCCAGCACAACACAGCTTGTTGTTGCAGGCACGTCACCAGATAACGCTGAAAATTGCCAACGTGTTGGCTGGCATCCAGCGGGTAAGACAAAATCCGGCGGGCGGCCGGGTTAGGTTGCTGACTGAACGAAGCCGGCTCTGGCGTCAGTAACAGCCAAAGCCCGCCTGCTTTGAGACAGCCCATGCTGGCAGCCACCAGATCCCAGTCGATGCCCTGGCATGCGTTCACCACCAGCACCTCACATTCGCGGCCGAGCAGTTGTTGTCTGGCCTGGCCGTTCATCAAAGTCAGGGTGGCCGGCGGGGTCAGGCCGGTCAGTTCAGGTGCTGCGCCGAGCCAGAACACGGCAGGCGCATCATGTGTGGTGGCGGGCGTTACATTGAATAGTTGTTCGTACAGCCAATGCCATTGTTGCTGAATAAATTCAGGGTCGCCGGCCAGCCACAGCGGCAGACGCCAGCGTTGCTGCCGACACTGCTGCCAGGCCTGCAGAACCTGCTGGCGCTCAGAGTGGTGTGAGTCGGGCATACGCCGTGACCAGCCACTTGGTGCCGAGCGCATCAAAGTTAATCTGGATGCGCGACTGATTGCCGCTGCCTTCGTAATTGAGCACTGTGCCTTCGCCAAATTTTTCGTGATGCACACGCTGGCCCAGCTTAAAGCCGGTGTTTTCAAAAGCACTGTGACTGGCGGCGTTACTGAAACGGCTGAACTGCGTCGGCCGGCTGACAGTGGTGGTCAGGCGGATCTCTTCGACATATTCGGCCGGAATTTCGCGCAGGAAACGCGAAGGCTTGTTGTACTGCTCCTGGCCATATAAACGCCGGCTTTCGGCGTGACACAGATAAAGTTTTTGCATGGCGCGGGTCATGCCGACATAACAGAGCCGGCGCTCTTCTTCGAGCCTGGTCGGGTCATCACCACTTTGCTGGCTGGGGAACATGCCTTCTTCCAGCCCGCAGATAAACACCAGCGGAAACTCCAGGCCTTTGGCGGTATGCAGCGTCATCAGCTGCACCGCGTCCGAATGTTCCTCGGCCTGATACTCACCAGCTTCCAGAGCGGCTTGCGACAGGAAAGCCGCCAGTGGCGTCATTTCCTCACTGTTATTGAACGACAGGTTGGCGCAGGCATTGACCAGTTCGTTTAAGTTCTCGATGCGGGTCTGGGCTTTTTCACCTTTTTCGGCCTGGTACATGGCATACAAGCCCGACTGATGAATGACATGGTCGGCTTGTTCATCCAGTGACAGGTCGCGGATCTCATCATCAAGCTTATTCACCAGCTCCATAAAAGCGCTGACGGCATTGCCGGCACGGCCGCTCAGTTCTTTCTGGAACACCATCTGCTGCAGGCTTTGCCACAGGGTTTGTGAGTTGACGCGGGCAAATTCACGTACTTTGTCCATGCTGGAATCGCCAATGCCGCGGGTCGGCGTGTTGATAATGCGTTCCAGCGCGGCGTCGTCCTGCCGGTTGTTGATCAGGCGCAGATAAGCCAGCGCATCTTTGATTTCCTGACGTTCATAAAAGCGCAGGCCGCCGTAAATCCGGTAATGGATGCCATCCTGGATCAAGGCTTCTTCCAGCACGCGCGACTGGGCGTTATTACGATACAACACGGCGGCTTCGATAAGTTTGCCGCCCTGGCGGCGCCATTCGCGGATGCGGCTGACGATAAAGCGCGCTTCGTCCAGTTCGTTGAAGGCGCTGTACAGCGAAATGGCTTCACCGTCGTCGCCGTCGGTCCATAAATCTTTGCCAAGCCGGCCCTGATTGTTGCTGATCACCGCATTGGCGGCTTTGAGAATAGTGCCGGTCGAGCGGTAATTCTGTTCCAGCCGGATGGTTTGCGGCTCGGGGAAATCTTTCAGAAAGGTCTGAATATTCTCCACTTTTGCACCGCGCCAGCCGTAAATCGACTGGTCATCGTCACCGACGATCATCACGCGGGCATGGTTGCCAGCCAGCAGCCGCAGCCACTGATACTGAATCGCGTTGGTGTCCTGGAACTCGTCGACCAGAATATGGCGAAAGCGTTGTTGGTAGTGGCTGCGCACCTGCGCGTTGTTTTTCAACAGTTCAAAGCTTCGCAGCAAAATCTCGGCAAAATCAACCAGGCCGGCGCGGTCGCACATTTCCTGATAAGCACCATAAATTTTGATCAGCGTCTGCAGGTTAAAATCGCCGCCGTGCGCCAGGGTGCCGGGTCTTTCGCCTTCGTCTTTGCGCGCATTGATAAACCACTGCACTTGCTTGGGTGCCCAGTGTTTTTCGTCCAGATTGAGCGCTTTGAGCACACGGCGGATCAGCCGATACTGGTCATCCGAGTCGATGATCTGAAAACCCTGTGGCAGATTGGCTTCCTGATAATGGGCGCGCAGCAAGCGGTGCGACAAGCCGTGGAAAGTGCCCATCCATAAATTGTGCAGGCTGACGCCGACGGTCTGTTCGATACGGGAACGCATTTCCTGCGCGGCTTTGTTGGTAAAAGTGACGGCTAACAAAGAATAAGGCGCGACCCGTTCCACCTGCATCAGCCAGGCCATCCGGTGCACCAGTACGCGGGTTTTACCGGAGCCGGCACCGGCCAGCACCAGCATATGCTGTGGCGGCGCGGCCACGGCATCCCGTTGTTTGTCATTCAAACCATCTAACAGCTGCGAAACGTCCATTCAAACCAACCCATGGATAAATTTACAGGCCAGTATACCAGAGGACGCTGTTATTGCGGCGCTTTGAGCACCAGCAATTCGGACAGATCGCGCAGTTCCAGCTGCGGCAACACCAGCGGCGGCAGGTGGATTTTCGGGTTCTGGCCGGCAGCCGGATTGAGCCAGGCGGCCTGACAACCGGCATTGAGCGCGCCTAGTACGTCAGAGCGCTGATGGTCGCCAATATGCAGGATTTGCGCAGGCGGCAACCCCAGCCGGGCGGCGGCGGCCAGGAACATATCCGGATAAGGTTTCATCCGGCCATCCGGTCCGGCCCTAAGCGCAAAACGAAAGCAATGGCTGAGCCCCATCTGCCGGATATCGGCATTGCCATTGGTGAGCGCCACCAGTGGAAAACGACTGCTGAGCGTGGTCAGCAGCTGGACAATACGGGGTTCCACACTGATACGGGTGCGTTCACGC
The DNA here is from genome assembly GCA_966252055.1 of uncultured Rheinheimera sp. Classification (GTDB taxonomy): domain Bacteria; phylum Pseudomonadota; class Gammaproteobacteria; order Enterobacterales; family Alteromonadaceae; genus Pararheinheimera. Next base: position 7,089 of record CBINNO010000043.1, read on the forward strand.
AGAAAAGCGCTGAGCGCCAGTTCGGCGACTTCCGCCGCCTCGCAGCCTGACAGGCCCTGCGCTTTTAAGCCCTGTTCGACCGCAAGCAAACGCCAGCGGCTGACGTCGTGGCGGATGTCGGCATTTTCCGCGGCCAGTAACTTGCGCTGTTGCCACCAGTACTGACTGTCGTTGTGCGCCAAATCCGGCAGCAGCGCCTGTAAACGCTGCTGCATGGCGAGCTCAGCTGCACTGATCACTTCGGCATTCGGATAAAGGGTGTCGTCCAGGTCAAAGGACAGGGCTTTGACTTGTTGCAGATCTTTGTACAGACGCATTGTCATTGCTCGCTAATTAAACTTCACTCAGTGTAACTTACCAGCCCTGATGTCGGCAGTCTGCTACGGATCCGTGCGGCCGTTCTCCAGCAATGGTCCGCCGCTAATAATACCAGCCAGCGGACAGGACGAGTTCATGTCGTCTTAACAAGCTGTACTCAAGACGCAGATCCGTATCCGTAGTCAGGGCCCACCGGCTTCTCAGTTGGTAGGACGTAGTATGGCTTTGATTTTGATACCAGCGTTGTTCGGCGGAAAGTCCCAGCTGAAATGCGTCAGAGACGTACCAGCTGGATTGCAGTTTGCCTGACAGATAGATCCCACGTGACAACAAACGGCTGTCGTGAAAACCGGCGCCGGCAAATATAGCAATCACCCAATTCGGGGTCCCCGGTGATTTTGCATATCCGATGCCTGCTGCGACCTTACTTGCAAGGCATTGATTACATCCTGCAGACAGTTGTGCAGCTCCCACATCAAGATACCACGAATGATGGTTATCACCGGGCAATCCGGTCAGATTGGTCCTGATACTTTCGATATTAACGAGGCTGAGCCTGTGAATGGCTAACCGATCTTCTGTGGCACTGATTTCTATGTCACCCATAGCCAGCGCTGAATGAGCGACATGGCCATAGCTGGCATCGAGCGTGTCATAGTAGGCAGGGCGCAGCCGCAAGCGCAAAGTCTCAGTGTGATTTGTGGCATGGCTAAATCCAAGAGAGAAGTAGCTTGGTGCGCGACCAAGCCCCGGTTCATTGTCAGACGCAAAGCTCGACTGGCTGGCTGAAGGCGGTAACAGGTATCGTTGTGACAGCGTGCGGTTATAAAGGTTGTTATTCAGATCTGAAACGCCTTCTTTGGGTTCCCGCACCACCTGATAATAATCCAGCATAGTGTCCAGCACCGCGTATCGGCTGTCTGGGGTCAGAGTGTTCAGGTACTCTGTGGTTAATAAATCAGGTTGAGCTATCAGCTGATGTACATGGGCAGCGCTGTTGTGGTCAAGCTGGGCATAACGCTGATAGAGGCGGGATTGTCTGGAGGGGATGAACTTGACAGACTTGATATATTTCTGGTCTGCCGCGTTGGCAACACGCTGAATAATCGCCTGCGGTGTTTCCCACCATCGGTCCGGGCGGGTCAACTGAGCCGGCAGTACCAGCTGTAACAACTCGGCCATTCGATAGGCGCAATTCCGGTTAAAAAAATAGTAAGTGAAGTCGGCATTCATGACTTCCCAACTGTGCCTGACCAGCAGTTGCAAATCCCCTGCGGGTAAATCCAGTTCGTATTCCCACATATCTCTCAGCTCTGACTCACCGTAATTGTATGCATGATAGAAAAACGGCTGCTGAGTGAATGAAGACTGGTAGCCGCCGATAAGCCCTTTGCCGATATACAGCAGCATGCTTTCATTGACGGGTACATCTGCACCAAAGTTAAGCGCATTCTCCTGTAAGCCTGTGTTACTGCTGTGGTTTTTACTGTTAAATCTGAGCAATAAATGGCCGTAATAGGAAGCCGGGTTGCCAAGAAATCCAGTTGCAAAGATCAGACTGACAGATCGCAGTTGCTGGTCGGCAACAAAATTGTCGCGTGCCGGGCAGGCGACGACGGGGGTTTCAGGTACCAGTTTTTGCTGTACCAGCCAGAAATATCGGCCTGGGTAGCGACATTGCGCATGACTCTGAGGTTTGGAAACCGGCAACGACATCGCATTAATAGTTGCCAGCAACTCAGCGTGAGCATCACCAGCGCCTGTGGGACTCAGAAAGAATGCAGCGGAGTTGATTGCACTACGTCCGGATTTGTCAAAATGCAACAGCGCCAGCCAACTCTTCTGTTGTGGCTCCGTAAGAGAGACGGACCAGGACGGGAATGGTAAAAACGTCAGTAAAACCAGAAGGATACGAGGCATCGTTAAATGGCACAAAATGGATAGAGGAAAAGTGGGCGTGCTCAGCCCACTCGCGCAGATCAGGCAGCTTGATTTGCAACGACAGTTGCGTTAAAGAACCTGGTTGCTTTGCCGATGCGGTCGGCAGCTACGTATGCTGGCTGAACAACTTGCTGCGCCATCTCGACACGCAGTTTCGAGACAACCTGAGCACGTTGTTCTGCGGACACTTCCATCAGATCCAGCAGAGCGGTCAAATGCTCACCTTCACCACGGGCTGTATCTTCAGCCAGGCTGTCGAAGCTTTCCAGAATAAAAGTTGCCACAGCGACTTTTTTGCCGTTACAAGTTTCCGGGCTGGCAGTCGCTGATGTGACGGCCGTACTGCCGATATCCCAGATCACATTTGAGGTGACTGCCAGTGTCTTATTCTCAGTAAAAAGGGCTGCACCGATACCACAATCTGAGTATGGGTTAGGCCCAGAGCCTGCCTCTTTTGCCATGGCAAATCCAGACACCGAAGAAGCGAGCACAGTAGCGATCATTGCTAACTTAAAATTCATATTTTAATCCTTTGATTATTGTTTTCTGTTACCTGGATAGTAACAAAGACAACATTAATCTGAATGAAATATGAATGCAAATTTTTGATTTACTTATATTTCTTCGCCCTGGGGTGCGCCGCATCGTACACCTTGGACAGATGCTGAAAGTCCAGATGCGTATAGACCTGTGTAGTGGCGAGATTGGCGTGGCCGAGCAGTTCCTGCACGGCGCGCAGGTCGCCGCTGGATTCGAGCAGATGGCTGGCAAAAGAGTGGCGCAGCATATGAGGGTGCACATGTTTGGCCAGTCCTTGCCGGCGCGCCCACAGGTCGACACGCTGGCGCACATGGCGGGCCGAAATACGCCTTTTTTGTTTGCTCAGAAAGAGCGCTTCAGGGTCGTCGCCGACAAAAGCCGGCCGGCGCTGCAGCCAGTGCTGCAGCGCTTTTAATGCGACAGAGCCAATCGGCAGAATACGGGTTTTATTGCCTTTACCCTGCACCCGGATTTGTCGCTCGCCCCAGTGAATATCCGCCAGATTGGCGCTGACCAGTTCGTCGAGGCGCAGGCCGCTGGAGTAAAACAATTCCAGCATGGCGGCGTCGCGCACGGCCAGATCATCCTCCGGCTCGTCAATCGACAACAGTCGCGACATTTCGTCGACATCGAGGTTTTTGGGTAACAATTTGCTGCTTTTCGGCACTTTTAAGTACAAAGCCGGGTTGTCGGCACGCAGACCATTTTGCAGCAGATAGCGGTAAAAACTACGCAGCGCGGCGAGGCGCAGCGCCAGGCTTTTCGGTTTCAGGCTTTGCCGGCAACTGAGGATATGCTGCTGCAACTGACGTTCGGTCAGAGTCAGCCAGTTGCCGTCTGCTGTGCTGGCCCGCACTGCGGCTAATTGCTGTTGATAAGTGCTGAGCGTTTGCCGGCTGTAAGCCCGTTCAAATTGCAAATAACGCAGGAATTGACTGAGCAGCGCATCGGTTTCTGCCGACGTCGCTGCGCCAGTGAGTGGCTCAGCCGGGATTGTGGCCATAACGGGGTAATACCAGCGTCAGCACTTTGGCGATGTGGTCCAGAAACAGCGTGTCCATGCTGGGCTGGAAATGGTCGTCCAGCTGAGAGCCAAACGCCAGCAACGCCAGCGGCGAGTCATTGCCGCTAATCATCAGCAAAGCGACCGAATGAATACTGGGCGGGAACAAAGTGGCCATTTCGTCGCGGTTCAGCCGGCCAAAATAATAATGGCGGCCCTGCAGCCGGTGTTCCAGCATCAGTTGCAGCGCAGTGAAGTGGTCCCCCATGGCTTCATGGCTGAATTCAATCAGGTTACAGGCGTGCACTTGCGGCATTTTATTGGCAAAAGCGCTTAAGGCGAGCCGGATATCAGTTTTCTGATGGGCTGCCAACAAGTCCAGATGTAACTGATTGAGTGCAAAGAAAATATGCTCATTTTGCCGCGCAATCGACATCAGCCGGGTGATGTCTTCTTCAAGACCACGCACCCGTTCACGTTGCAGTTCCATCTGACGTTCGACCAGCGAGACCGCGCCACGCTGCGCATGTGGCAGCCGCAAGCGGGACAACAATTCCGGATGATGCTGAAAAAACGCCGGGTGCTCCAGCAGGTATTGATACACCAGCTGGTCCTGCAGATAAGCGTCTGTTGCGTTTTTCAGATCGGTGACGTCCGTCATAACACCATTTGTCCGTCAAAAACATGTTCGGCCGGTCCGGTCATTTTGACCGGCTGGCCTGGGCCGTTCCAACGAATTTGCAGGCTTCCGCCGGGTAAGTCAACCCGCACCGAGCCATTCAGCGCTTTTTGCAGCTGACCGATGACGGCGGCCGCGCAGGCACCGGTACCGCAGGCCAGCGTTTCGCCGGCGCCGCGTTCCCACACCCGCAGTTTGATATGGCCGGGATTGAGCACTTGCATAAAGCCGATATTGGCGCGCTCCGGGAAACGTTCGTGATTTTCAAACAGCGGGCCCCAGCTGTGCACCGGCGCCTGCTGAATATCATCCACCGTGATCACCGCATGCGGGTTGCCCATCGACACCACGCCACACAAAGTAGTCGCACTGTCTTCGGCGTCGCCGCCGTGCAGGATGTAATTGATTTCCTGTTTTTGTGCTTTAAACGGCACTTTGGCCGGTTCAAATTGCGGAATGCCCATGTTTACCGTGACCTGACCGTCCGGTTCGACATAAAGCACAATTTTGCCGGATTTGGTGCTGACGGAAATTTTTGTCTTGTTGGTCAGGCCTTTATTGCGGACAAATTTGGCAAAACAGCGGGCACCATTGCCACACTGTTCCACTTCAGAGCCGTCGGCATTGAAGATCCGGTAATGGAAATCCAGGTCCGGATCATAAGGCGGTTCCACCATCAGCAGTTGGTCAAAGCCGACACCAAAATTGCGGTTGGCCAGCGCTTTAATCTGTTCTTTGGTCAGAAACACATTCTGGCTGACGGCGTCCACGACCATAAAGTCGTTGCCAAGGCCATGCATTTTGGAAAACTGTAATAACATGCCGATAGGGTTACCTTCTGTCAGCCGGGCAGCAGTTGTTCACCGCGCCATAAATCTGCCCATTGTTCACGCTGGCGCACCAGGTGCAGCTGGTCGCCGTCGACCAGCACTTCAGCGGCTCTGGGCCTGCTGTTGTAGTTTGAGCTCATGGTAAAACCATAAGCACCGGCTGAGCGGACCACCAGTAAATCGCCAGGCTCAATCGCCAGCTCGCGGTCTTTACCGAGGAAATCGCCGGTTTCGCAGACCGGGCCTACCACATCATAAGTCTGGGCGCTCAGCGCTGGCTTCAACTGTACCGGAATAATATTCATCCAGGCACTGTAAAGCGCAGGCCGGATCAGGTCGTTCATCGCTGCATCGACGATGGCGAAGTTTTTTTCCTGGCCCGGTTTTAAAAATTCGACTTTGGTCAGCAGTACCCCGGCATTGGCCATAATGGCCCGGCCCGGTTCAAACACCAGCGTCAGCTGCGGATACTTCTGCAACCGCTTAATCACTTCCGCCGCATAATCGGCCGGGTGCGGTGGTGTTTCATCCAGATAGGTGACGCCAAGGCCACCGCCGATGTCCAGATGCGACAGCTGAATGCCGTTGGCGGCCAGTTTGTCGATGAGTACCAGCAGCTTGTCCAGCGCGTCGAGAAACGGCTGGGTTTCGGTCAGCTGAGAGCCGATGTGGCAATCGACGCCACAGACTTTCAGGTGGCTCATGCCCGCCGCGCGCTGATACATCTGCGGCGCATAGTTGATGTCGATGCCAAATTTGTTGGCTTTCAGGCCGGTCGAAATATAAGGATGGGTTTTGGCGTCGATGTCCGGATTGACCCGAATGGAGATGGGCGCGACTTTATCAAGCCGTGCCGCGACAGCCTGAATACGGTCCAGCTCTGGTTCTGATTCGACATTAAAACACTTGATGCCGGTATTGAGGGCAAACTCGATTTCGCTTTCGGTTTTGCCCACACCGGAGAACACCACTTTTGCCGGGTCGCCACCGGCCTGCAGCACGCGGCGCAGTTCGCCTTCAGACACAATGTCAAAGCCACTGCCAAGCCGCGCCAGTAAATTCAGCAGGGCGATATTGCTGTTGGCTTTGACGGCATAACAAACCAGATGCGGATGGCTGCCGGCGGCACTGGTAAAAGCGCGGTAATGACGCTCCAGCGTGGCGCGGGAATAGACATAAGTGGGCGTGCCAAAGCGGGCGGCGATGTCGGCCAGCGGCACTTGTTCGGCCAGCAACTGCTGGTGCTGATACTGAAAATAATCCACCTGAGATTATCCTTGCTGTTCTGTGACTGCCGTGGCGGCAGGCGACCGGGCTGGTTGGGTGTCGTCGGGTGGTGCCGGCTGATTTTGCGGGGCCGGCGCTGGCTCTTTTGGTAAAGTCAGCGGGCCTTTTTGACCACAACCGGCCAGCAGCACCACAACCAGCATCAACGCTGTGAAAGATGCAACGTGCATGATTTTTATTTCTTTGAAGCTGTTGCGCTCTATAATCGCATCCTTAACAGCAAAAGCAAACAGGTGACGCTGATGAATGACGTAGAATATGACGAGTTAACCGACGCGGTGCTGCTGGCCGTGGAAGAAGCCATCGAACAGCAGGATCTGGACCTGGATTACGAAAATCACGGCGGCTTGCTCAATATCATTTTCCCTGATCGCAGCAAAATCGTGATCAATAAACAGCCGCCGCTGCACCAGCTGTGGGTGGCGACCAAGTTTAACGGTCATCATTTTGAATACCGGGATGGTCAGTGGATTGATAACAGAAGCGGCGCTGAATTTTGGCAACTGTTGTCAGAAGCCGCCAGTCAGCAGGCCGGCACTGCCGTGCAATTAACCGCTGGCTGAGCCCGGACCTATTGAACAGGGATCTTTGATGCAGAATTTGTCTTTTGTCGATGTTGCAGCGCCGGGCCCGGCGGTGGCGGCGGTGATTTGGTTACACGGCCTTGGGGACTCCGGCCATGGTTTTGCGCCGATAGTGCCAGAACTGCGGCTGCCGGCCGGTCATGGTATTCGCTTTTTGTTTCCGCATGCGCCAGAGCGGCCGGTCACTATTAACAACGGTTTTGTGATGCGGGCCTGGTATGACATCAAAACCATGGATTTACAAAGCCGTGCCGACGAAACCGGTGTGCGCCAGTCGGCCGCCCAGGTACAGGCTCTGATTGATAAAGTGATTGCCGGCGGCATTGCGCCGGAAAAAATCATGCTGGCCGGCTTTTCGCAAGGTGGCGTGATTGCGCTGCATTTATTGCCGCGGCTGCCCTACAAAATAGCCGGCGTGATGGCACTGTCGACCTATATGTGTGTACCGGACCAGCTAAAAGCTGAAATGAATGAGCTGAACAAGCGCACACCTGTGCTGGTCGCCCACGGCACTATGGACGATGTGGTGCCTTTGATGGCTGGTAAGGCGGCCTTTGACAGCTTAAAATACGCCGGTTTTAACGTCAGCTGGCGGGACTACCGGATGGCACACAGCGTGTGTGCGCAGCAGGTTGCCGATTTAAGCCAGTTTATCCGGCAACAGTTGCTGACGCCACAGGCCTGAACAGGGCCTGGTGGTGGCAGCAGAGAATTCAGGAACGCGTGTGACCGAAGCAAGCTCCCGACTGACCGTTAAAGTGCGGTTGCATCCGGCTCAACCGCCGGAACCGGCAACGCCGGCGCCAGCTCCGCTGTCGAAGTTCCGGCTGATGTTGGCGCTGGCCGGTTTTGCCGGCCTGGCGGCGTTGGGCTTTCAGGTGCTGGTCCCCAAGCCACAGCAAGGCCCGGTAACCGGCGTCAGTCAGCCGGCAGCGCATGCGGCGACTCAGAATCCACCAGCTCAGAATCCACCAGCTCAGAGCACTGTTACTCAGAGCACGGTTACTCAGAACCCGGTCACGCAGACTGCGCCTGCTGCGGACATCACACCGGCAACGCCAGCCTCGGCAGATCAGGCGACAGCCACTGTCTCAACGGCTGAAACTGTGGTCGCTGGCCTAACACCGTCTGTGCAGACAGCTGCTGACAGCACCGCTTTGCCAGCGCAGCAACATGAAGCAGGAAGCGAGGGTGTCGCCGCGCAACAACCGGCCGCTGTGGCGTCGACACCGGCAGCGGTCAGTCAACAACCAAATTCGGCGACATCAGACAGCCCTGCAACTGAACAGCAGGACGCGCCGGCGATGGCCGCCTCACAGCCGGCAGGCAATGTCGCGATGGATTATCCGGCCGGCTTCAGCCGCATTGTGCTGACCGCCGCCATGCGCAATCTGGAACCGGGCACACCGGCCGGCCAGCAAATCCGCTATCCGGACATCCAGCGGCTGTATCTGTTTACTGAACTCAAAGGCTATGCCGGCCAAATCCTGCGCCACCGCTGGTATTGGCAAGGGCAACTGCACACTGAAGCCGTACTGACCATCGAAGACTCGCCATGGCGGACTTACAGCGAAAACTGGCTGCTGGACAATCAGCGCGGTGACTGGCGGGTGCAGATCGTCGATCAGGCAGAAAAAGTGATCTTTGAGTACAGTTTCACCTATCAATAGCGGCTATAATAGCGCCAATTTTTTTGGCCGGTGGCAGAGCTGCTTTTGCTGCCGGCGCTGAATCTTGCAGGTTATTCATGACGCAGATCCTTCGTATTGCGACCCGCAAAAGCGCGCTCGCGCTGTGGCAGGCCGAATATGTCAAAGCCCGGCTGGAACATTTTCACCCAAATCTTCAGGTTGAACTGGTGCCGATGTCGACCCAGGGCGACAAAATTCTTGATACACCGCTGGCCAAAATTGGCGGCAAAGGCCTGTTTGTCAAAGAGCTGGAAACGGCCATGCTGGAAGGCCGCGCCGATATCGCTGTCCACAGCATGAAAGATGTGCCGGTCGAGTTTCCGGACGGCCTGATGTTATCGACCATCTGCGAACGCGAAGACCCACGTGATGCTTTTGTGTCCAATCATTACAGCAGTCTTGACCAGCTGCCGGCCGGCAGTGTGGTGGGGACATCCAGCCTGCGCCGCCAGTGCCAGCTGAAGGCTTTGCGGCCTGATCTGCAAATCCGCGACCTGCGCGGCAACGTCAATACCCGGCTGGCCAAGCTGGATGCCGGTGAATTTGATGCCATCCTGCTGGCGGCTGCCGGCCTGATTCGGCTGGGTTTTACCGGCCGGATCCGCACTTATCTGCCGGTCGAAAACAGCCTGCCGGCCAATGGTCAGGGTGCTGTCGGCATTGAATGCCGCAGTGACGATGCCGCGGTGCTTGCTTTACTTGCACCGCTGGAACATGCGCCAACCCGGCTGGCTGTGCTGGCGGAGCGGGCGATGAATCGCCGCTTGCAGGGCGGTTGTCAGGTGCCCATTGGTGCTTTTGCCGAGCTGCAGGGCGAACAGTTGTGGCTGCGCGGGCTGGTTGGTGCACTGGACGGCAGCCATATTCTGCGCGCCGAAGTGCGGGGGCCGGCAGCGTCGCCTGAGCAACTGGGTGAACAACTGGCCGAGATGCTGCTGGCGCAGGGCGCCGGGCACATTCTCAGTGCAGTATATGGCGGGCAGCACTGAGTTGTCGGCTTTCAGCGTGTTGATCACCAGACCGGCCGGCCGGGCGGACAGCCTGCTGGCAGGGCTTGAGCAGCTGGGTATCCCGCATGCTTATCAGCCGCTGATCACCACCCAGCAAGTGGCGATTAAGCCCCGCGACAAACAAGTGCTGCAGGACGCCGAAGCGGTGATTTTTGTCAGCATCGCAGCGGTCACTTGTCTGGAAACGCAGTATGACCTGCGTCAGCTGCAACAACCGCTCTATGCCGTAGGGCGGACCACGGCGGCGGCCTTGCAGCGTGGCTGTGGCCGCGAAGTGCAGGCCCCGGTTGATCAGCGCAGCGAGGGGTTGCTGGCACTGGCGCCGCTGCAGGATGTCGCCGGGCGTCATCTTGCTATCGTGCGCGGCAATGCCGGCCGCGAGCTGATAAAACAAGGCCTGCAGGCGCGTGGCGCTAAGGTCAGTTATGTGCAGAGTTACAAACGGGTGCCGCTGCCGCTGGATGGGCAACGCTTGTCGGACCAGTGGCGTCAGCAACAAATACAATGTATCGTAGTGACCAGTAACGAAATTTTATCTTTGCTGTTTCAGTCCTTGCCAGAGGCCGCCCATGACTGGTTGCGGCAGTGCAGCTGGGTGCTGATCAGCCCGCGGATGCAGGAAACTGCGCTGAGTTTCGGTATACCGCTCACCCAGATAGTTCAGGCCGAAAGCGCCCATGATCAGGCGTTGCTCGATGCCATTTGTCAGTTAAGAAGGAAATTCCATGAGCGAACAGAGTCCGGTGCTGATTACTGACAGCACGCCTGCTGCGCCACAGCCTGCGGCACAGCCAAAAGCAGCTGGCAGCACGCTGGCGCTGACCCTGGGCAGCCTGGCTTTTGTGGTGGCGCTGGGCGCAGCCGCTGCCGCCGGGTGGGCGATTTACAGCCTGCCACCGCAGCTGCTGTCGGTGTCGCAGCAACAACAAAGCCTGACTAATCAGCAACAAAGCCAGATTTCGTTCTTTCAGAGCAAACTCGATGAGCTGCAGCAAAGTATGCAGCAACAATTGACGGTGCTGTCGGCCGACGCCGAGGGCAAACGCGAACAACAACAGCTGCAGCTGCAGACTGAACTGAACAAGCTGCAGCAACAGCTGGACCGGCAGTCGGGCAACGTGAAAGGCTGGCAGTTGCTGGAAATCGATTATTTCCTGCGTCTTGCCGAACAAAAATTGTTCCTCGAACAAAATATCACCGGTGTGCAGCAAGTGCTGGAGCTGGCCGAACAACGGCTGAAACAGGCCAATGACGCCAGCCTGACCCCAGTGCGTGAAGCCATTGATCAGGATAAGCGGATGCTGAGCGAGCTTAATGCGCCGGATCTGAACCAGCTGCACCTGACGTTGTCCAGCCTGCGCCAGCAAAGCCTGCTATTGCCACTGCGCAAAGCTGAGCGGCCGATTGACCCCGGTACTGAAGAAGAAATCAGTGAAGATTCGGCCGACTGGCAGGCCAATCTGGCGCTGTACTGGCGCAACTTCTGGCGCAGCCTGATCCAGGTCCGTGCCAGCCTGCCGGACGATGGTGTCAGCCTGACGGCCGAGCAGCAGATTTCGGTGCGCAACACGCTGACGCAACAATTATTACTGGCTGAACTGGCCGCGATGCAGCATAACCAGGCGGTGTATGCCGCGGCCATTCAGCAAAGTGCTGATAGCCTGCAGCGCTATTTTGCCGCCACCGAGCCGGCAGTTCAGCAAATGGCGGACGAGCTGGTGGTGCTGTCGGCACTGCAGGTCAGCCTGCCGCTGCTGGCACCGCTGAAGAGCCCGGCGGTATTTGATGCATACCGTAAAGGCACGCTGGAAGCGGAGCAAAGCCTATGATCCGGCTGATTTTTGCCATGGTTGTGCTGGCACTGGCGATGCTGGTCGGCCCTATTCTGGCTAATCATCCGGGGTACGTGATGCTGGTGATTGGCGGGATCACGGTCGAGGCGACTGTGGTTGGGATGTTGCTGGCGCTGGCGCTGGTGACATTGGCGCTCTGGTGCGGCTGGTGGTTGTTCCAGCGGCTGTTCCACCTGCCAAAACTGTCGTTTTCATTTTTACGCTCGCGCAAAGAGCGCCGGGCCCGCCTGGCGCTGCGACAAGGCATGCTGGCTTATGCCCGGCATGACTGGCCGGCCGCGCATCAGGCCTTTCAAATCGCCAAAGCCGATGACGACTGGCAGCATTTGAAACAAGTGATGGCCGCATACAGTGCTCAGCACGCCGGCCAGCCGCTGCTGGCCAATCAGGCAGCCGCGCAGCTGGACCCGGACGAGCCGGACAGCTGGTACGTGGTGGCCGATTTATTGTTGTTGCAACAAAACGCCAGCGCGGCAGTGGCTTATCTGACGCCCAAATCCGGCCAAATTGGCAAAGACGGCAAACTCGGCCGGCTCTGGCTCAAAGCGCTGCAACAACATCAGCAGTGGCAGACGCTGCTGGAACAGGTGCCGCAGGCGCTGAAGTTGCAGTGGTTCAGCAAAGCCGACTGGCAACAGTATCGCTTTGAGCTGTATCCGGCCGCGGTGATGGGCTTGTCGGCGCAGGGCCAGTTCGACGAACAGGCCAGCTGGTGGACCGCATTACCGGCGCGCGAACGCAAGTCGCTGGCGGTGATGCTGGGCAAAGCCGGCGCGCTGGCGTTACAGGGGCAGCCGGAACAGGCGGAAAAATTAGTGCTGGATAATTTGTCGCTGCACGACTTGCCGCAAGCTTGGCCGGCGTTGCGACAAATTCCGCTGGGTCGTTCGGTACTGGCGCTGCGTAAACAAACCCAGCACTGGCTGCGTGACCACAATAATCACGGCCATCTGTATGCAGTGCTGGCCTACTGCGCGGCGCAGGAAGGCGAAGCGGCGCAAGCGGACAGCGCCTGGCAAAAGGCGTTGCAATATCAGCCAGCCCTGAAACAACAGAGCCTGCCGGGTTAATCGGATGGCCGCAGCTGTGCCTGTTGCCGCTGACGTGCCTGTCGCCGGGCTTGCTGCAGACGACAGACTGGTCACTGAAACTGCACTCAGTTATGGCCTGCCACCGGTGTGGCGGCCTGATGCCCGCGTCCTGATCCTCGGCAGCCTGCCCGGGGTCGCCTCCTTGCAGGCGGCGCAATATTATGCTCATCCGCGCAACCAGTTCTGGCCCTTGTTACAGGCGCTGACCGGACTGGATGCCAGTGCGCCTTATCCGCAGCGACTGCAGGCGCTACAGCAACAGCAGATCGCCCTGTGGGACCTGATTGGCGCGGCCGAACGGCCCGGCAGCCTCGACAGTGCTATCCGCAGCGCATCGGTGCAGCTTAATGATTTCAGCAGTTTTCTGCACAAATTGCCGCAGCTGCAGGCGATTTGGCTGAATGGCGGCACAGCGGCGAAAAGCTGGCATAAGCTGCAAAAAGCCGGTTTAGCGCTGCCGCCAGCTGTCCGGCTGTGGACGCTGCCTTCCAGCAGTCCGGCGCATGCGGCGCTGAGTTTCAGTGACAAGCTGGTGCGATGGCAGCAGGCCTGGCAGCACAGCCGGCCGTCCGCTTCCATATAAACACAGAAACACACACAGACAGGAGCAATCTGATGGAACCTATCAGCTGGGATGATTTTATGCAGGTCGAACTGCGGGTTGGCACTATCGTGGCGGCGGAAGCTTTTCCGCAGGCGCGCAAACCGGCCTGGAAACTGACGGTGGATTTTGGCGCAGACATCGGCCAGCGCCGTTCCAGTGCACAGCTGACCGCCTTGTATCAGCCAGAGCAATTAGTGGGTAAGCAAGTGCTGGCGGTGCTGAACTTTCCGCCCAAACAAATCGGGCCTTTTGTGTCGGAATGTCTGGTAACCGGTTTTTACCGCGAAGATGGTGCCGTGGTACTGGCAGTGCCAGACCAGCCGGTACCTGATGGGGCCCGGCTGGCCTGAGAGTTAGTTACAGAGCGGCTTTCAGTTCTTTGGCCGTCTGGTGGCCTTTGGCAATCGCGGCATCCAGCAGTTTGTTGCCTTCCGCTTGCTGGCCTTTGAGGATCAGCCGGGTGCCGGCCCAGCTTTGTACCACCGGGTCCTGTTGTTCCAGCAAATACAGCTCCCACTCCGGCCACAGTGCCGCCATCGCGCGCTGCGCTTCGACGTTACCGCCGCGGGCGGCCTGCTGCATCCAGTAATCGTCGGAGTAGGTCAGGGGAATGCGCTGAGCGGTCAGTAAGCGGGCTGGCCATTTGTCAAAGCGGTTTTGCAGTTTGTAGAAACCGGCCGCAACTTTGTCGCTGGTCAACCGCTTGCCGGTTAACACCGCGCTCAGACTGGCCTGTGTGGCTTCGTTTTCGTCGTGGACCGACAGTACTACGCCCTGGTCATCCAGCGTGACAAAGGCATTTTGCGTAAAGCCATCCGGCAGTTGCAGTTCGTCGCTGACCAGCTTGCCACTGTTCACAAAATCAGCGCTCAGCGGGCCAAGCTGTGCAGGCAGTGTTTTGTCGACCAACTGGGTATCGCCGCTTTGGCCGCGAACTAAATTGAGGACGCTGGCCAGGGCATTCTGATGCATAGGTGACCCTAAGGCTGAATATTCCCACAGTTTGTATTCGGTAAAAATATGCTGCATTTTGCGCTGATCAATTTCATCCAGCGAAAAGTTCAGCACCAACCGACCCACGGTTTTGCGATCAGCCTTGGCGTATTTCCAGCGTTTTAATGCTTTGACCGCGGCTTGCTCAAACACCCCTTTGGGGAAAGCGTTGAGCACGTCGACGCTTTCCACATCGCCTTGTTCATTGACCAGCATGCGCATGGTCACGGTGCCAAATAAGCCGCGTTTCGCCGCGTCAACCGGATATTGCGGTTCGACCCTTTTGATGGCCGGACGGTTATCGTCAGACAGCTCCAGCAATTGTGCCAGGTCACCCCGGCCCACTTTGATCTGCTGGCGCAGTGCTGCAAGCTGGCTGCTGGCTTGCTGTTGCGCCGTCGCGTCCAAAGTGGCGCTGACTTTTTGCGCCATGGCGCCAGCCTCGGCGTGGCCCAGTTCAGCGGCCAGTTGAAAATACGCCAGTGCTTTCACCGGGTCGCGCGACTGGCCTTCGCCGTTGTAAGCCATGGCGGCTAAATTAAAGGCGGCCAGTTCGTTCGCCAGCGGTAACAGCGCGCTGAACTCTTGCGCAGCGGTGTTAAAATCGCGCTTCTCATAAGCTTTCATCGCATCCAGCAGGTCAGCCTGGCTGGCAAAAGCACTGCACAACAGTGCCAGTAAAGGAAGTTTACGCATCAGAAGGTCCTTTTCAGCAGGAACAGGGGGCTAAAAACTTCAGCGATGTTACACAAAAAATGCATAAAATTGATACTTTGTTTGCGAAATTCCCGTTTTTG
>CBINNO010000044.1:0-22039 GCA_966252055.1 uncultured Rheinheimera sp.
TGGCCCATCCGTGGGGCATCAGCGTATTGCCAGATGGTCGCCTGCTGGTCACCGAGCGGGACGGCCGGCTGCGTTATGTCAGTCCGCAAGGCAATATCAGCGAACCCATCACCGGTCTGCCGGCGATTGCCGTCGCGGGTCAGGGTGGCTTACTGGATGTGTTGCTGGACAAAGATTTTGTCAGCAATCAGCGGATTTATTTCAGCTACGCCGAACCGGGCGCCAACAATACCAACAGCACCGCCGTGGCGAGCGCCACCCTTGCCGGCCAGCAATTAAAAGATGTCAAAGTGATTTTCAGCCAGCAGCCCAAAGTCGACAGCAAGTACCATTTTGGTGGCCGGCTGGTACAGCAGGCGGACGGTCAGCTGTTCATTACTTTTGGCGATCGGGGCAGCCAAAGGCCTGCAGTTCAGCAACTAAACACTGATATTGGCAAAGTCGTGCGGATCAATACCGACGGTACGCCTGCTGCGGGTAACCCGTTCAGTCAGGACAAAAATGCCAGTCCGCAACTGTGGTCACTGGGTCATCGCAATATTCAGGGCGCCACGCTCGACGACAAAGGCCAGCTCTGGACGCACGAACATGGCCCGCAAGGCGGTGATGAAATCAATATCGCACAGGCCGGTAAAAATTACGGCTGGCCTCTCATCACCTATGGCGAAGAATATGGCGGCGGCGTGATTGGTAAAACCAAGCAAGACGGGCTGGAACAACCGCTGCATTATTGGGTGCCGTCCATCGCGCCCAGTGGCATGTTGTTTTACCGTGGCACCCTGTTTAAAGACTGGCAGCAGAATCTGCTGGTAGGCTCGCTGAAATTCGGCCAGCTGGTGCGGCTTGAGATCAAAGACGACAAAGTGGTCCACGAGGAACGCATTCGGCTCGGCATGCGGATCCGCGACGTCGAGCAGGCGCCAGACGGCGGCCTCTACCTGCTGACAGACGAAGACAACGGCGCCGTGCTGAAACTGACACCGGCCGGCTGATTTTTGTGCTCTGGCATTCCCTCACTGCGGCGCTGCTGACGGCAGCGCCTGCGTCCTCACAAAATATCGAACGTCTGGTTATTACCGCAGGCCCGCCGCCAGCTTCCTGGTTACAGGCGCCGGCGGCGCTGAATCAACGTCAGTTTGACGAACAGACCGGCGTGGCAGATCCGGCGGCGTTACTGCAGGGCATTGCCGGCCTGCAGGCCGATGTGCGTGCAAACTTCGCACAGGACAGCCGGCTCAGCCTGCGTGGATTTGGCAGCCGCAGCGCCTTTGGTGTTCGCGGGCTGCGGATGCTGCTCGATGGTATTCCACTGACCACGCCGGATGGACAAACCCAGCCGGGAAGCCTGATGACAGACGATTTGGCCGCGGTTGAAGTGCTGAAAGGGCCATTTGCTGCGCTGTATGGCAACGCCGCCGGTGCTGTTATTCATTGGCAAAGCCGCCAGAGCAGCCCCGGCAGATTGCAGCTCAAGCAACAACAAAGCCAGGAATTCAGCCAACAGAGCCTTAGCCTCGACACTGATGGCGGCAATTTTGCCCTGCAACGCTGGCGTCATCAGGGGTACCGGCCCCACAACCGCGCCGAGCGTGAGCAAGCGCTATGGCGCCACAGCTGGCAATTTGACGATGCATTGTTGCGGTTACGCTTTGAACACAGTGCCGACGCGCGACTGGACGACCCTGGTGGTTTAAGTCTCAGTGAATGGCAACAAAACCCGTTCCAGACGCAAGCGGCAGCAAGCCAGTTCGACAGCCATAAAAGCACCCGTCACCAGCAGCTGAGCGCCAGCTGGCAACAGCAGCACTGGCAGCTGAGCAGCTGGCTCGGTCAGCGCGCTATTACTCAGTTTCTGGCGATGCGGGGCGACGGACCGACCGCATCCGGCGGCATCGTTCAACTGGAGCGGCAAAGTGCAGGCCTGCAAATGACGGCGCAGCATCAATGGCAGGATTTGCAACTACATCTGGGCGCGAGCCACGAACAAAGCCGTGATGACCGGCAAGGTTTTGTCAACAACAATGGCCTGACGGGGGCGCTGCGCCGGGACGAGCGTGGCAGCACTCACAGCCAGGACCTGAGCCTGCGACTGAGCTATCCGCTGTCAGAAACGCTCGACCTGTTTGCCGGCAGCCGGCTGGCCCGCTTAAAGTTTGAAGTGCACGACCATTTTGTCACGCCGCTCAATCCAAACGACAGCGGGCAAAAAACGGAGCACGGCCAGGCCCACGCGGCAGGATTTCGCTATGCTTTGACACCCAATCTGTGGTGGCATGGCTCTGTTGGACGTGGCTTTGAGACACCGACACTGACCGAAATGGCCTACCAGCGCGACGGTGCTGGCTTAAATCTGGCATTGCGCAGCACCCGCAATCAACAGTGGGACAGCGGCCTGAAATGGCAATCAGCCGACCATCGCCGCCAGACGCAGCTCGATGTGTTCCGGCTGAGCAGTCAGGACGAGCTGGTCATCGACAGCAGTTCTGGCGGGCGCACCACCTACCGCAATGCCGCAGCGACACACCGGCGCGGGCTGGAACTAAGCCTGCAACAAGGGTTAGCAGATGACTGGCAGCTGGACTACAGCCTGACCTGGCTGGATGCGCGTTTCAGTGGCGAAGATGCGGGCCTGTCAGGTCTGCAGCTGCCAGGTATCGCCAAATGGCAGCAACAATTACGCGTCAGCTACCAGCCAGACGCCCATTGGTCGGCCACTTTGCAGCACAACAGGCTCAGCCGGGTCGCCACCAATGACCGCAACACTGAATTCGCGCCGGCCGCCGCGCTGACCGATGCACAGCTGAACTGGCACTGGCAGCACAATGCACTGCACTGGTCATTTTTGCTCAAAGCTCAGAATCTGACCGATGAGCGCTATGTGGGCACTGTGATTGTCAATCAGGCGGCCGGCCGCAGCATTGAACCTGGCATGCCCAGACAGCTCAGTGCTGGCCTGCAGCTGCAAATTCAGCTATGGTAAGCTGATATCCGGATGTACCCTCCGCAAGGAAAAAGACTTCGTCTGCGGTTAACTTTGAAGCGCGCTGCAGATGTTGAAAGTCTTACTTGCCCTACTGTTATTGTTCAGCTGCCTGTCTGGCTCATCAGCCGCAGAGGCGGCCGAACGCACGGTGCTGAAACTGGCGATGTACCACAGCCCGCCTTATTATTTTACCGAGCATGTCGCCGAGCCCAGAGGCTTGTCGCTCGATCTGCTGAAACCCGCCAGCCGTGAGCTTGGTGTCACTATTGAGGTCATCGTCTGCCCATTCGCCCGCTGCCTTAAAATGGCAGAACTCGGCGAAGTAGACATTATGGCGGGTCTGATAAAAACAGCAGAACGAGAAGCGTTTTTGTATTTCCTGCAACCAGCGATGATGAACTTTCAGTCCTCTTTTGCTTTTTATGGTCAGCAAAACAACCACAAGCTGATTGACAGTGTCAGTGACCTGCAGGGACATTCAGTCGCGGTGATGCGTCATGCCGTCTATTTTCCCGAGTTCGATCAGGCCGACTATATCACCCGGGTTTTTGTGTCGTCAGAAGCGGTCGCACTGGATATGGTGCACAAAGGCCGGGTCGATTACGCAATCACAGTCGAACAGACCGCTGCCGGCTCTTTTGGCACCGCGGGTCTTGCACTGAGTGACCTTAAGCGTCAACCCTACCATTTTGAGCAGCAAATTCGCGGTTATCTGGCATTTTCCCGCAAATCGCCGCATTTTGCGCTGGCGGCGCCGCTCGAGCACTTGTTAGAACAACATTACAAAGCCGGCCTGTTTCATTTGCTGTGGCAAAAGTATCACCTGCCCGCTATTCGTTCGCAGGCCACCAGGTATGAAGCAGAACCTTCAGCAGCGACGCCAGCGGAATAGCGAAAAACAAGCCCCAGAAACCGAATAAACCGCCAAATACCAGCAAAGCCAGCAAAATGTAAAACGGATGGATATCAATGACCCGGCTAAACAGCAACGGGACCAGCACATAAGCATCCAGCAACTGGATCAGGCCATAACTGAACAGAAACCAGCCGGTTTCGCTGCTCAGCCCCCACTGACTGAGCGTCACCAGCAACACCGGGACTGTGACCACCGCAATGCCGATATAGGGTACAAACACCGACACACCCACTAACATCGCCAGCAGCAGCGCATAAGGCAGCGCCGATAAACTGAACAGCAGGTAACAGGCCAGCGCCAGCAGCACCATCTCCAACAATTTGCCCTGAATGTAGCCGAGTAACTGATAATCCAGTTCCCGCCAGGCTTCCGAGGTGCGTTGCCCGGTCCCAGGAAACAAACGGTGCATATGGCATAACAACAGCGTTTTGTCTTTCAGCATAAAGAACAGCATCATCGGTAACAGCACCAGATAAACCAGTGCCATAAAGACCCCGGCCACGCCATCAAGCGATGACGCCAGCAGCGTATTGAGGTAACCCAGACTCTGGCTTTCCAGCCGCTGCGTCAGGAGCAGCAACTGACGCTCGCTGAACCAGTCGGCCGACCACTGTGCCAGCGACGACTGTCCGCTGGCAATCAGTGCAGGGACTGCGCTGGCAAAGGCCTGCCCCTGTGACCACAATAGCGGCACCAGACTGGCAGTCAGCCACCATAATAGCAGGACAAGCAGCAGCATCGCTGCGCATACTGCTGCAGTGCGGCTCAATCCAATTGTCTGCAACCATTGCACCGGCCGCTCCAACAAATAGGCCAGCACCAGGGCAACAAACACCGGCAACAGCAGCGTGCCGGCCAGAACCACCAACAGCAATACCACAAGGCCATATCCCACCAACAAAGCCGCTTCTGGCTGCTGGCGAAGCCTGAACCCGATGCGTTGTAATGGATTGTGCATGCTGACCGGCCTGAAGTTGTGATACATTTTAACTTTATGACAAGACACAAGCTTTTGCCCGCACATTCCGCTTCCTTGTGCAGGAGAAAGCCGGCAGGCATCGTGACACGAGGTATTCCGCATGTCGCACGACAACCGGCAGAAATTGCCGCCAAATCCCAGTCTGAAAGATATCAACTGGTATAAAAAACAAATCAACTGGGGTGAGCTGCCGCCGTTTTATCACCTGGTCTCACAGTCATTGGGCGAATCTGAAGGCATGCTCACGCATGGCTTTGACAATGCGGTCAAAAAATTACTGGATAAACGAAACTGGAACCTGCAGTTACTGGGCGGTTATATCGATAATTCGTTTGAAATTCATTGCGATAACAAGCCACGTATTGCGTTGTATCAGGTATTTTCTGAACGCGGTTTTGAACTTCATGCGCTGCCGTATGCCAAAGACATCGAAATTGATCAGTACGTGAAGAACAACAGGTTGATGGAATTTAACCTCTGGGACCCGGTCACCATGCGGACCTTATTACGGGTCAACCAGTTACACAAATTTATTGGTTATTACTTTGAACATGGTGATGACGCCGACTTTGCGCTGATCCTGCATGCGCATAAAACGGTACACAAAGTCATTCAGTTTATGCAGCAACATCTGCACGTGATCAAAGTGGAAGGCGTGACGATTAAAACATTTTTCGAGACTCAGAAAAAACTGGTGGGTCAGCATGACGCGGATGCGCTGCAGATCTCTGCCTTAAAAGCCGGCTTTAATATTGAGCAAAAGAAGTAGATGATTCCGTTTGTAAAAATTGCATTCTGTTGCGCTGCAATCTGGCCTCTGACCAGTCTGGCAGCCACCACTTTACCTGATCTTGGCACCAACGCTTTTTCCAGCTTATCACCGGAGAAAGAAAAGCTGATTGGCGACATGATGCTCAAGCAGACCCGTTCACAGCTGCCGATGGTTAATGATCCTTTGCTGGACGAATACCTCAATACGATAGGGCAGTCGGTGGTTGCCAAAGCCGAAGGCGTCCGATTTCCGTTTACTTTCTCGTGGGTGAACAGCCCGGACATCAACGCATTCGCTATGCTGGGCGGCAATATCGTATTCAATACAGGAACTCTTGCCGCTGCTGACGGGGAAAGTGAATTTGCCTCTGTGCTGTCGCACGAAATTGTCCATGTGACTCAGCGCCATATTTCCCGTGCAGTCGAGGCGCGGAATCAATCCGCACCGCTGACGATGGCATCCTTGCTCGGCTCTATCCTGCTGGCGATTGCCAATCCAGAAGCGGGTATGGCCGGTCTGATGGCTGCGCAGGGCGTTGCACAACAACGCGCGATCAATTTCACCCGCAGTAACGAACAGGAAGCCGATCGGATCGGCATCCAGTTGCTGGCTAAAAGTGGTTTTGATCCTTATGCCATGCCAGAGTTTTTTAATAAACTCAGCGAAAGAACCCGTTTCAGTAACACTCAGCTGGCATTTTTGTATACCCACCCGCTGTCGCAGGCCAGGATCAGTGATTCCCGCATCCGGGCTGAACAATTCGAACGGCGCTTCATCCCTGACAGCAGCGATTTTGCCCTGGCCAAAGCCCGCGTCTGGGCGCGTTATCAGTTAAAAGACAAAGACGCGCTGGCGCATTTTCAAAAGAAAGTACAAAGCCCGGGCGGCAATACCAAAGCCAATCAATATGGTCTGGCGCTGGCGATGTTTGATACCGGCGATATCAGCGGAGCTGAACAAATCCTGCAGAAACTCAAAGCGCAGGACGACCGCAATCTGTTTTACATCGACGCGCTGACCGACGTGTATATTCACAGCAAGCGCCACGGGAAAGCGCTGGAAATGCTGGAGCAGGAGTACTTGCTGCGGCCGAACAATCAGGTCATTACGCTGAACTATGCCAATGCGGCTATTGCGGCCAAATCTGACCGGCTGGCACTGCACTTACTGAAAAACCTGCTGTATTACAAGCCAGACACCTTCCTGGCGTACGACATGCTGACCGATGTCTATAAATCCATGAATGATATGGCAAAATACTTCGAAGCCAGAGCTGATTTATATTATCAGCTGGCCATTTACCCCAAAGCGATTGACGATATTAACGAAGCACTGAACCAGTTAGGCGCAGACGACAAGTTGGAGAATCGTCGGCTCGAAGCCAAGAAAAAACAATGGCAAACCGAGCTCAATCGCCTGAAGCAACTGAACTGAGAGCCTGATGTTAAAGATTTATCACAACAACCGCTGTTCCAAGAGCCGCGAAGCGCTGGATTTACTGGTTTCCAAAGGCCTGCAGCCCGAGGTGGTCCATTACCTCGATACCCCACTCAATGAAGCTCAGCTGCAGCAACTGCTGACCAAACTGGGCTTCAGCAGTGCCCGCCAGCTGATGCGAACCAAAGAAGATGAGTATCGGACACTCAATCTGGCCGATCCGACGCTGTCAGAAGCCGCGTTGCTGGCCGCGTTAGTGGCGCATCCAAGACTGATGGAACGCCCTGTGGTGGAATGGCAGGAAACCGCCGTGGTCGCCCGCCCGCCTGAGAGACTGCGAGACTTCCTGTCATGACCGCCAAGGTGTTAGTGCTGTACCATTCAAGGCATGGTTCAGTGCAGCAGCTTGCAGAAAAAATTGCTGTCGGCGTACAAAGCGTGGGGGCTGAAGCTGTGCTTCGCACTGTGCCTGAACTGCCAGGCAGCCGATTGCAGCCTGCCCACCTCCAAGTGGAACGAACAGATTTGTTGACGGCCGATGCCCTTGCCATCGGCAGTCCGGTCCGTTTTGGCCAGATGAGCGTCGAAATGAAGCTTTTTTGGGAGCAAACCACAGATCTGTGGTTACAAGGGACGCTGATTGACAAACCAGCCGGCGTCTTCACGGCATCGTCGTCCATGCATGGCGGCCAGGAAGCGAATTTACTTGGCATGATGTTGCCGTTGTTACACCACGGTATGCTGCTGGTCGGCCAGCCTTACGACGCTCCCGCTTTGCACAATACCCGCAGTGGCGGTACGCCATACGGCCCGACCCATGTCAGCGGCCATACAGGGGACACCCATTTGAGCCATGATGAACATCAACTGTGTCTGCTGTTTGGCAAAAGGCTGGCACAGGTAGCACGGAAATTAAAATGACAGTACTTTTTGAAGACGAGGTGCCACTGGCACCGAAAACCCGTCAGCTGCTGCGGCTCGGTCAGACCGGCTATCTGCTGCTGTTTTTGTTGATCCCGGCCTGGGTGCTGTATCTGGCGCCGCCTGAACTGGGCAGCAGCCGTGTCCTGCTGGCATTGCTGTGGGGCCCGCTCTGGCTGCCCCTCAAGGGCATTTGGCAGGGCAAAGCTTACACCTTTGCCTGGGCGAATTTTATTGTGATGATTTATTTTGTGCACAGCCTGACGCATCTGTGGATCAGTCAGGGCCTGGTGTTTTACCTTGCCTGTGCGGAGCTGATCGCTGCCTGTCTGATGTTTTATGGCTGCACTTATTATGCCCGTGACCGCGGTAAAGAACTGGGGCTGAAAATCCCCAAACTCAAAGATGATCCGGTTGGCCGCTGAGCGCGCCCGTTCAGTTGCCCTGTCAGGGCGTACTCAGCTGATTGCCTTTGTAGCGTTGCAGTAAACTTTCAATAAATCCTTCGGATTTCAGTCTGCTGAACACACTCAATAAAGCCTGCCGGCGCGGGCTTTGTTGACTGACGGCACAAAAGACGCCCGGTGGTGCGGTCCACAGCGGATCTGCGGCAAAAGCCACTCCAAACTGCTGTTGTTGCAGCAAATAGTAAAAACTCAAATCAACCGTCATCACCGCATCCAGCCGTTTTTGCGCCAGCCGCTGCAAATTACTGCGCAGCGAATGAGCATCGTCCCGCACGATCAACCGCTCGACAAAGGCTTGCTGTAATTCCGGATAGACAAAACCAAAAGTGGTTCCGACTCTTTTGTAAAACAGGTCCGGCAAACGACTGATTTTCGCGCTGTCGGCACGACGAATGATCAGCTGCTGGGTAAAAAACAAGGTATCAGTCCAGTCAAACTGCTGTGGCGCACTGACCCAGTCCGGATTGAGGAAGCAGGCTACTTCAGCCTTTCCGGTTTTCAGCCAGGATTCCACCCGGGCTCTGGGCACATCAAGATAGACCGCCGGGCTTTTCAGTTCCACCGCCACCCGGTCCAGCAGCTCTTTTGCCACCCCGCCAATCAGCCGGTGGTCGGCCCCAAAAATGGCGTAAGGTTCAGTGTTGCTGTCGCTGACCGCGATATGCAAAGGCGGATTAAGTACATTGAGCGATTGCAGCGCCTGCGCAAAAGCATGCATGGACCAGCAACCAGACACCAACAGCAGCCAGATCATCTGGCAGAGTGCGCAACGACGTTTTATTCGTTTCCTTTGCGTCAAACCACAAGACTTCAACAACATCGTCGCTCTTTCCTCTTGGGTACTTTCACATCTTGCCGAAAAATTCAGTGTCAGACTATAAAACCATATTCAACGGTTTGTCGTAACAGCTATAACAGATTTTTCAGGGCTTTGTCATGTCAGCCGAAATTGCGTTATTCCCGCTCAGTCAGATTGTCTTACCCGGTGGCCGCATGCCGCTGCGGATCTTTGAACCCCGCTATCAGCGCCTGGTCCGTGAAGCATCTGTGCGCCCTTTTGCCAGTGCTCTGCTTAATCCATATGTACGCAGTCAACATGAAAGCCGGATCTTTCCCTTGGTCACAGAAGTCAAAATTGTTGATTTTTGTCAGCTGGAAGATGGCTTGCTTGGCATCACCATCGAAGGGGTCCGCCGGTTAGAGATTATGCAAAGATGGCAGGAAGACGATGGTTTACATGTCGCCCGCTGCGAAGAACGACCGATGTGGCCCGCCACACCACTGCAAAACGAAGATTTACTGGCACAGCACTTACAACAGGTGTTTGCACAAAATCCGGAACTGGAAGCACTGTATCCACAACCGCGCTGGTATGACAGCTGCTGGCTGGCCCAGCGCTGGCTGGAAATTCTGACGATGCCGGCGCCGCTCAAATATCAGCTGATCAGCGCGCTGGACGCATCAGCCGCTATCGAGGCTCTGCAGCAATGGCTGCAAAGCCCGGACCGGCAGCCGCATCCTTTCAGTTAATGCCGAGATATTTGTGAACCTGCACACTTAACCGCCAGTTGTGCGCCTTACACATTTCGATGGCCAGCGCTGTCGCTTTGGCTTTTTGGCTGATCGGCTGCAGGTAAATCAGTTTGCCGCTGCAGTCGGTTTGCGCCAGCAGCTGTTGCAACTCTTCAATATGTTTTTCCATCGCGACCGGATGTTTGATTTCGTTGGCCCGTGTCAGGCAGCTCGACAACACCGGATAGCCCCCTTTCATGTTGACCTTGGGCGACACCGTCACCCAGGTTGCAGCCGGCGCCAGAATTTCAAAAGTACCGCTCGTTTCAATCTGCGTACTGTAACCTTCCCGGTGCAGCAACTCGCACAACGGATTTAAATCGTACAGGCAAGGCTCACCACCGGTGATCACCACATGACGGGCCCGATAGCCGCGCGATTGAAACAATGTCAGTAATTCGGCCGGCGTCGCGTTCGCCCAATGATCAGACTCCGCCTTTTTCACGCCGGTGTCGGACAGCGCAATCAACAGCTCAGGCTCGATTTCCCAGGTATGTTTGGTGTCACACCAGGCGCAACCGACCGGGCAGCCCTGCAAGCGGACGAAAATTGCCGGCGTGCCGGTGTAGCTGCCTTCACCCTGGATCGTTTCGAAAATTTCATTGACTTTATACACGGGAAATCGATTTCCTTTAGCATCGGGCATTTTTGCAGTACAATGCGCGCCCCCAAAATTGTCCGGTATTATAACGGGAGCGCTTCAGATGCCGCAAAAAGTTGTTGTGATTTATTCCGGCGGTATGGATTCCTTCACCGTGTTGCATAAAGCCATCGCCGATGGCCACGAAGTGTACGCGCTGTCATTCAACTACGGCCAGCGCCATGTGCGTGAACTGGAATGTGCCCGTGCAGTCTGTGCCGAACTGGGTATCAACCATAAAGTGGTCGATATTTCTGCCATCAATCAGCTGCTGAGCGGCTCATCGCTGACTTCTGACATCGAAGTGCCGGAAGGTCACTACGCCGCAGACAACATGAAATCGACGGTTGTGCCGAACCGGAACATGATCCTGCTGTCGCTGGCGGTTGGCTATGCGGTTTCGCTGGACGCTCAGGCCGTGTATTACGGCGCACACTCCGGTGACCATTTTATTTACCCGGATTGCCGGCCGGAATTTGTGCAAAAAATGCATGATGTCTGTCAGATAGCCAACTACGAGCCGGTGGCCATCATCAGCCCATACCTGAAACAGACCAAAATCGAGATCCTGCGCGACGGCATCAATATGGGCCTTGATTACAGCAAAACCTGGACCTGCTACAACGGGCGTGCCAAAGCGTGCGGCAAATGTGGTTCCTGTCAGGAGCGGCTGGAAGCCTTTACGCTCAATCAGGCGACAGATCCATTGGAATACGAAGCCTGAGTGGATGCAAAGCGCCGGTTCAGACTGGCGCAAATTGCTTGAGCAGTTGAAATATCGCTTGCACCTGCTCGGTTTGTTCGCCACGCCGGCTCGCCAGATACATGGTTCTGCGCAGACCCGAAGCACCCAGCGGCTTCGTGACAATCAATCCCTGACTTAAAAAAGGTTCAGCCAGCCAGATGGGCAGCACGGCAATGCCCTCACCGGCCGCCACCAGTTGCAACATTTGACTGGCCTGTGCCACTTCCCGCCTTTTGCCGTGAAAATCCTGTTTTTGCAGGAAATAACGGAACAAATCCTGCCGCTCCGGCGGCACCGGATAACAAAGCAGCGTTTGATCTGCCAGCTCCCCGGCACTCAGAAAAGGACGTGTTGCTAATGGGTGTTCTGGTGGCAGATAAGCCAGCAGCTCCAGTTCAAACAGCGGCTGATAACACACCTGCGTTTGTTGGCGGTCGTCGGTGGTCAACACCAAATCCAGCTCACCAGCCAGCATGGCTTCAATGGCATGATGCTCAATCTCTGTGGTCAGCTGCAGTTTGTCGCTGCCATAGCGCTGGCGAAATGCCTTCACCGCCGGCATTAGCCAATGAAAACAAGCGTGGCATTCCACCGTCAGCCGCAGACCTGTCGCTGCGCAGCCATCGCTTTTGAGCTGCTGCTGAGCTGCCGCTATTTTGGGCAGTACTTCATCGGCCAGCTGCAATAACAATTGCCCTTGCCAGCCAAACTGTACCGGCTGCGTCTTTCGGACAAACAGCGGCTGGCCCAGGTTGCTTTCGGCCTCTTTGAGCTGATGTGACAGCGCGGATTGTGTCACAAATAAGCGGCTGGCCGCGCCTTGCAGTGAGCCGGTCTGCGCCAGCGCCTGGATGGTTTTCAGCAGTCTGAGGTCGATTTGCATAAGCTTGTCTCAAGATCCTGGTGGCGGGAATTCAGTTACAAGAATGCAGCTTACCTCGGCAAAACAGACATATCAACATCCAGACGTCTACAAATCCAAAAGAGTTCAATTTCCGCTTTGGATAAGAGTCGTCTGCCGGGCTTTGTGCTCCAATGCGCCAAAATGACAAAGGACAGCCAGGCTGTCCTTTGTCTCTCTATCCATTGAGTTTCAGCGCACTGGCAATTCAAACTTTGCAAACATCCGGTCAATCTCTTCCTGATTGCGCAGCATGTTGGCCCGCTCCACCACGTCCTTGGTCAGGTGCGGTGCAAAACGTTCAATAAAATCATACATATAAGGACGCAGGAACGACCCCTTACGGAAGCCGATTTTGGTGGTGGAAGCTGCAAACAAATGGCTGGCATCCAAAGACACCAAATCTTTATCCAGTTCTTTGTCCATCGCCATCGACGCAATGACGCCAACCCCGAGCCCTAACCGGACATAAGTTTTAATTACATCAGCATCGGTCGCGGTAAAGACGATTTTGGGTTCCAGCCCTTTTTCTCCAAAAGCCCGGTCCAGTTCTGAACGGCCGGTAAAACCAAAAACGTAAGTCACTATTGGATGATCGGCAACATCTTCAATTTCAATTTTGCGGCTCAGTGTCGCAAGCGGATGGTCGTGGCGGACTATCACACTGCGGTTCCAGTGATAACACGGCAACATCACCAAATCGCTGAATAAATGCATGGCTTCCGTCGCGATGGCAAAATCAGCTTCGCCGCGTGAGGCGGCTTCAGAGATTTGTTGCGGCGTCCCCTGATGCATGTGCAGCGACACTTTCGGGAATTTTTTGATAAAACCGCCAATGACCTGTGGCAAGGCATAACGCGCCTGAGTGTGCGTGGTGGCAATATTGAGCTTTCCCTGATCAGGCAAGGTATGTTCTTTAGCTACTGCCTTGATACTTTCAACTTTTGCCAGAATTTGCTGAGCAATTTCAATTACATCACGCCCAGCCGGTGTGACATGCGTCAAATGTTTGCCACTGCGGCCAAATACCTGGATCCCCAACTCATCTTCCAGCATCCGCACCTGTTTACTAATCCCCGGTTGCGAGGTATACAGGCTCTCAGCCGTCGCCGATACATTCAGATTGTGATTCAGCACTTCGACAATGTAACGCAGTTGTTGTAATTTCATGGCTTGGCTTTCCGTTGTTAAAGGCCACAGGCAGTAATAAAACGACTCTGATTATTCCAATGTTTTATTGTTTTTTTAAAAGGTATAACGAATAGTAGCTAAAAATTGGGGCAGACTGTAGTAATTTTTGCAGAGACAGCCGTTTAACGCCAAAGAGGATCCGCAATTGGACCATCCACAAATCGATTTCGCCACTGTGTTAGCTTCCGGCGTGCACGATATGAAAAATTCGTTGTGCATGCTGATCCAGTCGATGGATTTGTTACAACAGGAAATGGCCGGGACCTCAGCCTCCGCCAGTCAGGAGTTGGCGCGTATTCACTACGAGGCGACCCGACTCAATACCAACCTGCTTCAGTTGTTGTCTTTGTACCGCATCGAAAAAGACCAGTTGCCGCTTCATCTGGATGAGTATTATCTGGACGACCTTTTTGAAGAAATTCTGCTGAAAAATCAGCTGTACAGCACGCAGCGGAATATTGAAGTGGTTCTCGCCGGTGAACCGCAGCTCAGTTGGTTTTTTGACAATGACCTGATCAGTAATCTGGTCAATGACATGTTTGTCAACGCTTTGCGTTATTCTCAGAGCAAAGTGCTGATCAAGGCCGGGATCACGGCATCCGCTTTGCAGATTGAGATCCATGATGACGGCCTGGGTTATCCGGCCGATATGCTCGACAATTCAGAAGAAGGCATCAACAATTTGAATCTGGCTGCCGCACGCACCGGACTTGGTCTGTTTTTTGCTCATATGATCGCCAGAGCGCATCGCAACCGTGGGCAAAGTGGGCGCATTGAACTGACCAACGGTGGTGAATATGGCGGCGCTGTATTTCGCTTAATCTTGCCCTAATCAATTGCAACAATTGGTATTTTGCCGAGTTTCTGTTTAAGATGCCAAGGCAATATCCAAGCAGAGGTTCTGATGGCTTTTACCGTTATTGTGGTGCTCTTCATTGGCTTGTTAGTCATATCTGTGGTTGCCAGTGCCATGCAGCAACATAAAGAGCGGCTGGCGACCTTAAAACGGGCTGAATTTTCCAAACTGCGCGGTATGTTGGAGGACACCGAAGAGATCCTGATGAACGCAGCCAATGTGCCGCTGACGCCTGGCATCATTCAGATGTTACTGACTCGTATCGTTTACACCTTAAGAGCGATGGTTGAACTGGAGCCTGGCTCGCGCGACCTGAAGTCCCGTCTCACTGAGACCGAGAAAAGGCTAAGCGACCTGTCCAATCAGGGAAATCAGCCAGCCGAGAATATTTCATTGCCTGACAACGATAAGCAAATTATCAGCATGATCCAGGGCATCAAGAAACTACGGACTATTCTGCGGGCAGAACATGCGCGCGGCAATATCGATACCCAACTGGTGATCCAGGAAGACCGCCGGCTGGAAAATCTGCAACTACGCATTAATGTTGAAAGCCAGATCAAAAGAGGCAACCAGGCCAGAGCGAATAACCTGTTGGGTTCTGCCCGTCAATGCTATGAAAAAGCACTGACAACCCTCAGCAACGCCACCCATGCCGACGAATATGTGCAGTCACGCCGCAATGAAATGGCCACTATCCTGCAAGAAATTGCCGAAGAGCTTAAAGAAGGCAACCTGCGTGACCGTCAGAAAAAGGCCGAGCAGGAAAACAACGATTTGGATGTGCTGTTTGCGCCTAAGCGCAAATGGTGATGCGCAATTTGAACTCTGTGATAAGTCTTGCACTTGCGTAAAGGTCAACACCAATAAAAGCAGTATGAAAGTATTGCCTGCTGTCAGTAAAAAGCCCCGCACGCGGGGCTTTTTCATTGCAGAGGAACGGCTCAGGCGTCGCCTTTGCCTTCCACCCACTTGCCTGCTTTAAACCAAGCCATCCAGCCCGTTGCTTTGCCGTCTTTTTCCGACATCACGTACTGTTGCTTGGTTTTACGACTCCAGCGCACCAGCGTCGGATTCCCGGCCGGATCAACCGCCGGAGCCTCTGCCAGATAATGGAACTTCGGCATCAGACGCTCTTTAAAACGCTGTAGTTCGGCCACCAATGGCGCCCGTGTCTCCCGGCTTTTCGGGAAAGTGGACGCGGCCAGAAACAAACCCGCAGCACCATCACGCAGCACAAAATACGCATCTGATTTTTCACAGCGCAGTTCAGGCAAATGCACCGGATCTTCTTTTGGCGGCGCCGCTTCACCGTTCTTCAGCAACTTACGGGTATTTTTACAATCGCTGTTGGTACAGCCAAAGTATTTGCCAAAACGCCCCGATTTCAGCTGCATATCGGAACCGCACTTTTCACATTCAATCAAAGGACCATCATAGCCTTTGATTTTAAAAGTGCCGTTCTCAATCAAATGACCGTCACAAGAAGGATTGTTACCG
This sequence comes from uncultured Rheinheimera sp., assembly GCA_966252055.1. GTDB lineage: Bacteria > Pseudomonadota > Gammaproteobacteria > Enterobacterales > Alteromonadaceae > Pararheinheimera. The sequence goes on from CBINNO010000044.1 coordinate 15,881, forward strand.
CATACGTAGAGTTTGCGGCCTTCGTCAAGCAGGTAAGAATCCATCGCAGTACCGCATTTGCCACAACGCTTTTTGTGACGCAGCACTTCGGTTTCCAGCTCATCATCGTCAGCCACCAGCACGGCTTCATCACCGGGTACCAGATTCATCGTGGTGGTGCAACGCTCTTTCGGCGGCAGATTGTAGCCAGAGCAACCAAGGAACACGCCCGTACTGGCGGTGCGGATGCCCATTTTTCTGCCGCAAGTCGGACAGTCAATATCGGTCAGGACAAACTGATTTGCCCGCATGCCGCCCTCTCCGGCGTCGCCTTCGGCAACTTTCAGCCGCTTGGAGAAATCACCGTAAAACTGGTCCAACACTTTACGCCAGGCCAGATTGCCGCTCGCGATATCATCCAGCTTCAATTCCATGTTGGCGGTGAAGTCGTAATTCATCAGATCGTTGAAATTTTCGACTAAACGGTCCGTGACAATCTCGCCCATCTTTTCAGCATAAAAACGCTTGTTGTCCACTTTGACATAGCCGCGTTCCTGAATGGTCGAAATGATCGAAGCATAAGTAGATGGCCGGCCAATGCCGCGTTTTTCCAGCTCTTTAACCAGACTGGCTTCACTGAAGCGTGCCGGCGGTTTGGTAAAATGCTGCGCCGGAAGCAATTGTTGCAGCTGCAACATTTCCCCGACCCGCAAATCCGGCAGTTCGTTGTCTTCTTCGTCTTTGCGCTTCTGCGCCGGTTGCACCCGGGTCCAACCGTCAAACCGAAGCACCCGGCCTTTGGTTTTCAGTTCAAAGTCGCCGGCCTGTACTGTGATATTGGTGACATCATAAAGTGCCGGCGGCATCTGACAGGCCACAAACTGGCGCCAGATTAATTCGTAGAGCTTACGGGCATCCGCTTCCATATCCCCTAAAGCAGAGGCCTGTATCGCGACATCAGAAGGACGAATGGCTTCGTGTGCTTCCTGCGCATTGGCTTTACTGCCGTATGACTGTGGCTCTGCTGGCAAATACTGCGCACCGAACTGGCTCTTGATAAATTCACGCACCGAAGTGACAGCTTCCGCCGACAAATTGGTTGAATCGGTTCGCATATAAGTGATATGACCAGCCTCGTACAGCCGCTGGGCCAACATCATGGTTTTCTTTACGCCGTAACCGAGCCTGGTACTGGCGGCCTGTTGCAAGGTAGACGTGATAAAAGGCGCCTGCGGCCGCGAACTGGAAGGCTTGTCTTCCCGCTCGGTCACTTTGTATGACGCATGCTGCAGTACCGACACAGCGGCTTCGGTTTGCTGCTGATTGATTGGTCGGAAGGCTTTGCCTTGGTGTCTGGCCACTTCAAGCCGCAGCGGCGCTTTACGCTCGTTCAGCACATCGGCGTCTACAGTCCAGTACTCTTCCGGCACAAAGGCTTTAATTTCGCGCTCACGCTCAACCACCAGCCGTACGGCCACCGACTGAACACGGCCTGCAGACAGACCACGGGCGATTTTTTTCCACAGCAGCGGCGACACCATAAAACCAACCACCCGGTCGAGGAAACGACGGGCCTGCTGGGCATCAACCCGGTGCTGATTGACCTGACCAGGTTCAGTAAAAGCATTCTTAATCGCGTTCTTGGTGATTTCGTTGAAGACCACCCGCTTAAACTTGCCAGCATCACCGCCGATGATGTGCTGCAAATGCCAGGCGATGGCTTCCCCTTCGCGGTCCAAGTCCGTTGCCAGATAAACGGTGTCGGCTTTTTCTGCTAAGGCTTTTAACTCACGGACGACTTTCTCTTTGCCTTCAAGGATTTCATAGCGGGCTTTCCAGCCATGTTCAGGATCTATCCCCATCCGGTCGACCAGTGCCTGATACTCTTTTTCCGCTTTGGTGAGCTTAGTGTCGGTCGTTTTGGACTTTTCTTTGCTGCTGCTCGAAGGCAGATCACGGATGTGACCTACGCTACTTTTTACAATGAAATCAGAACCTAAGTACTTATTGATCGTTTTAGCTTTTGCCGGTGATTCGACTATTACCAGTGATTTGGCCATGCTGTTTCCGGTTTCCCTCAACCTGTGTGCAGATACTGCGCCCCTTTTTAACGTATATCCGTATTCTGAAGTTGTGACAAGTGGCTAAACTCATTATTATGCCTCCAGGCCCTGTTCTTTGGGCCTTCTGCTGCTAAAAACAGCAAAATCAAAAGATGAAGCAACTCTCAAACGGCCATCCTAATAAAAGCAACAGGCCCCTTCCAAACTGAAGGAATAAAGCAAAAATGAAGTACTTTGAAGCAAACTTTGACGGCCTCGTCGGGCCGACGCATAACTATGCCGGTTTATCCGTCGGCAACGTCGCGTCGCTCAACAATGCCCGTAATACCTCAAGTCCAAGACAAGCTGCACTGCAAGGGCTTGCCAAAATGAAAGCACTGGCCGATTTAGGCATGGTGCAGGGGGTGCTGGCTCCACAGGAGCGACCAGATGTGTACACACTGCGCCGCCTTGGTTTCAGCGGTACTGATGCGCAAGTCATCAGCAAAGCGGCAAAACAGGCTCCGGCTGTACTGCGGGCTGTCTGTTCAGCCTCGAGTATGTGGACGGCCAATGCGGCGACCATTTCGCCAAGCAGAGACACCGCGGATGGCCGCACTCACTTCACTCCGGCGAACCTGACTAACAAGTTCCACCGCAGTCTGGAACCTGAAACCACCGGTCGCATACTGCAGGCCATGTTCGCCGATGAGCGGCACTTTGCCCATCACAGCCACCTGCCGGACAACGACCATTTTGGTGATGAAGGCGCAGCCAATCATACCCGTCTTTGTGGTCAGTACGGTGAAGCAGGAGTTGAGTTGTTCGTATTTGGCCGTTATGCCTTTGACTATAACAAACCTGCTCCCCGCAACTTTCCGGCTCGTCATACCTTCGAAGCTTGTGAAGCGGTCGCACGTTTGCATGGCCTTTCGGAAGATAAAGTGGTTTACATCCAACAAAGCCCGGAAGTGATTGACCAGGGTGTGTTTCACAACGATGTGATTGCGGTCGGCAACCAGAATGTGCTGTTTTATCATCAGCAGGCTTTTGTCGACAGCCAGGCCAAACTCGCGGAAGTACAACACAAATTTGGCGACAGCGCGCCGCTTCATCTGATTGAAGTGCTGGACGATGAAGTGACAGTACAGGAAGCCATCCAGACTTATCTGTTCAACACTCAGGTCATCACCTTACCCTCTGGCGAGATGGCGATTATTGCGCCGACGGAATGCCGGGATCACCCGAGAGTGTCTGCTTATCTGGCTGAACTGACCGGTCGTGGCACGCCGATCAAACACGTGCACTACTATGACGTGAAACAAAGCATGCGAAATGGCGGCGGCCCGGCCTGCCTGCGGCTGCGCGTCGCGATGAGCGAAGCGGAACACAAAGCAGTGAATCAGCATGTGCTGCTCAGCGACAGCCTGTATCAGCGGCTGACGCAGTGGGTCAATCAGCATTATCGCGACCAGGTCAGCGAAGCGGACCTCGCCGATCCACAGCTGCTGGCAGAGTCCAGAACAGCGCTGGACGAGCTGACGCAAATCCTGCAGCTTGGGTCTGTGTATCGGTTCCAGCGCTAGGTTTGCTGGTTCAGCGTCGGTACGCTGAACAAATCTGAAATCCTGAAACGGTGCCATGCACCGTTTTTTTTATTTTTCATTATCCTGCCGCCGCACAGTGCGAGCTCGCGACAACTCAATGACTCCCGGCCGACGGCCTCCTGCTCTGCCAGCCCCCTGTCATATCTAACCAGATGATGCAAAGAAACCATGCTCGCCCTGCTTTTGTCTCTGAGGGCACAAATACAAAGGCCTGCGACGTCACCGTTGCAGGCCTTTGGTATCGCTATCAGAGCTCAGAAAATGCGCTGACAGCCAGCTTTACTCAATTCAGCGGAAAGGTTTGGCCATTGATGCCACAAATGGCTTTAGTCGAGAAACCAATCTCATTCGCTACAGCATCAACCCCAAACGGACTATTCCACGGTGGTGATGATTCATCTGTCGCATCCGCACTGCTATAACCCAGTGTGATAGTTCTGGACGACACGTTCTCAGTACCTGCGGCCAAGCCGGACACCACCACATCCACTTCAACAAAAGGCGCGTATTCTTTTGGATAAGTCAAGGTGAAGTTGGCTAGCCCTTCTGCATTTGAGGTGATCGTTTTATCGACAACCACTACATTACCCGGCGTTAATTCACCATCATTATTCACATCTTCACCAATATCCAGAATTCCGTTGCGGTTTTTATCTTCTGACAGACAGGTCAGGTCATCTGGCTCATCGGAGTAAATCGCTTCCCAATTTTTGAAAGATGCTAAAACTGGCCGTTTAAACCATTTCCCTTTGTGATAACGCTTCGGAAATACCGCCACATTCAGTTGTTGATTCGGCACCGGATTGCCGCTTGAGTCTGTAACAATCACTGCATATTTTTTGCGATACAATATCTTATCTGCACTCTCTTCAATGCCATTGCCGGTCGCAAAGCGGAAGAACAGCGTTCTGTTGCCCACCGCAATGGCGGTGCTGCCCGTGATAGTATCATTGTTGGCCAGCGTCGCTTTCACCCGTAGCCCCGACGGATCATTAGGAGTTCCGCTGCCAGGCGAGGTGAAATCTGCAGTGAATTCGGTCGTCGCTATCCCTTGTGAATTGGTTTTACCTGTCGCCGGACTGATTTGACCGCCAAAGGAGTTCACCAAGGTAAAGACTACATCGGCGTTTTTCACCGGATTATTGTTCGCATCCCGCACAATGGCCTGGATCAGCGCCTTGTCACCTGGCGCAAGCTGTGCCGGTATTGCCTGTACTTCTAATGGCCGCAGCGGGTCCGGGATAGTTGCAATAAACTCAACAAGCTTTTGCGTTTGTAAAGCCACGCCACCACTTTTGGTCGCGGCAGAAATACTGGCCAGGCCAGCAAACTTAGACGACATAAAGACCTGAGATTCACCGGCTGTATTGGTCTGGCTGTTGGCAACAACTTTGTCGCTCAATGCAGCTGCAGTGGTCGCAATCACGCCTCTGGTTGTAGTGAAGTCGACGTCCTGACCAGACATCGGAGAATTGCTGCGGGTCCAGCGGACCGTGGCAGAAGCGGCAGTGTTAAGCGCAATCTCAGGCACCGCAGCTTCACCGGCAGGCTTCACGTATGCAAAAGCATCAGAGTTAACCACAATGGTCAGGCTTCTGCTAACACCCATTGAGCTTATCGTGACAACATCCTGACCAGCATTGGCCGCGGTGTAGCGTACCGTTGCACGACCGGTTACGGCATCGGTTCTTGGCGTCGTGTTGTCAAAAGTGTTGCCAAGCGAAGACGTGACCGACAGTACTTTGTCACGCAGTGGTTGTCCGCCTGAATCCTGCAGGGTGAACGCCAAATCAACTGAACCACCCAGGACCACTGCGGCTGGCGCAGACACATCGATACTGGTACCAATGACTTTGATTGTCAGCTGCGATTTTATGGCTGTAGCACCCGCTGTCGCACTAACAACCACATCACGAAGTTGCGGATTTGATTTTGTTGTCAGCAGTGCTTTTGCAATGCCTGACTTATCCGTCACTGCTGTCACGACTTCGAGCTCACCATCTGAGCCCGTTTCGATACCAAATTTCACTGCCACATTCGGTAGCAGATTCAGCGTCTTGTCCCTGACCAACGCTGTTAATTCGACCTTGTCCGTCACGCCAGAGCCCAGTTGAATTTTATCTGCCTGTAATAATACCGAGCTGACCGGATCCGAATTGACCGGACCGCCATCACCCGATGAAGTAAAGTTCTTCGTTACTTTGTTGTTGTCAGGCAGGTTGGCGGTTATCGTCGCAGCGCCTGACTTTGTACCGGCTAACAACCCAATGGTCGCAACACCGCTGCCATTTGTTACCGCTGAGGCTGTGCCATTGTTGAAAGACGCGGCTTCCGCATCACTGAGCGAAAAGCTAATCAGCTTATCGCTGACACTTCCGCCGTTCGATGAGCTGAGCGTCACTTGAACCGTCAGTGGCTTGGCACTGGCGACATTGCCTGCCTCAACGCCGGAAGAATCAACTAGTTTGATAGTTGCACTATAAACAGGCGTCGTCGGGGTACCGCTGTCCCCCAGAGTTCCCCCCCCACCA
>CBINNO010000045.1:0-21860 GCA_966252055.1 uncultured Rheinheimera sp.
GGTAAGCCGGCGCGTCCGCCAGCACTTTGCCAAGTGCAGCGACATCGGTGCCACCGGCCTGCGCCAGATCTGGTTGACCACCGCCTTTGCCGCCAAGCTGCTCTGCCGCCCAGCCCACCAGCTGCCCGGCGTGCACTTTGTCGGTTAAATCTTTGGTGACGCCGGCTATCAGACTGACTTTGCCCTCAGCCGCAGTTGCCAGCAGTAACACGCCGGAGCCGATTTTGACCTTGAGTTCGTCCATCATGGTACGGAAACCTTTTGGATCGACGCCACTGAGCTCAGCGATCAGGACTTTAACGCCGTTGATGTCAACTGCTTTGTCGAGCAATGAGGCGCCGGCAGCACTGGCCATTTTGGCTTTTAACTGCTCCAGCTCTTTCTCCAGCTGTTTGCTCTTATCCAGCGTCTGGACAATGCGCTCAGCAATCGACAACACATCGCCTTTGAGCACAGACGCGACTTGCTGGGCTTGCTGTTCCAGCTTGTGTAACCAGGCCAGCGCGCCCTCACCAGTCACGGCTTCAATCCGGCGCACGCCGGCGGCGATACCGCTTTCGACCACAATTTTGAACAAGCCGATGTCGCCGGTGCGGGCGACGTGGGTGCCGCCACAGAGCTCAATCGAGAAATCGCCCATGCTGAGTACACGCACATCGTCGTCGTACTTTTCACCAAACAGTGCCATCGCGCCCGCCGCTTTGGCGGCTTCCAGCTGCATCAGCCGGGTGGTTACTTCATGGTTGGCCTGAATTTGCGCATTGACCAGCTGTTCAATCTGACGGATCTCATCGGCTTTGACCGCTTCAAAATGGGCGAAGTCAAAGCGCAGCCGGTCAGCGGCCACCTGTGAGCCTTTTTGCACCACGTGCTCACCAAGTACCTGCTGCAATGCGGCGTGCAATAAGTGAGTCGCTGAGTGGTTTTTCCGGATCGCCGCGCGCCGTTCGGTGTCGATTTGCGCATCGACCCGATCGCCGACGTTCAGCACGCCCTGAATGCTGCCTTTGTGGGCGAACGCTTTACCAATTTTGACGGTATCTGTCACGGTAAACACCGCACCGGACGCCAGTGTCAGAGTGCCGGTATCGCCAACCTGACCGCCAGATTCCGCATAAAATGGCGTCTGGTCCAGCACCACTAAGGCTTGCTGACCATCGATGATTGCGTCGGTTTTGTCACCGTCGCGGATGATTTCCAGTACAGCCGCATTGCCATGCACTTCGCTGTAACCGGTAAAATCCGTCACCTGGTCGCTGGTCAGCGCCTGATTGTAATCGGCGCCAAAGTTAGATGCTGCCTGCGCGCGTTTACGCTGCGCTTCCATCGCGGTTTCAAAGCCGGCCTGATCGACACTGTAACCCTGCTCACGGGCCACGTCGGACGTTAAATCGACCGGGAAGCCATAAGTGTCATACAGTTTGAACACCAGCTCGCCCGGGATTTCTTTGCTGTCACCAAGGTCTGCCAGCGCATCTTTTAACAGCAGCAGACCCCGCTCCAGCGTTTTACCAAACTGCTCTTCTTCCATTCGCAGCACTTTTTCAATGACTGCCTGCTTTTCAACCAGCTCCGGATACGCTTCGCCCATCTGATTGACCAGCTCGCCAACGATTTTGCTGAAGAACACACCTTTGGCGCCCAGCTGATTGCCATGACGTACGGCGCGGCGGATGATCCGGCGCAGCACATAGCCGCGGCCCTCGTTGGATGGCATCACGCCGTCCGCCACTAAAAACGAGCAGCTGCGGATATGGTCGGCAATGACGCGCAGTGATTTACTGGCGAGGTCAGTTGCACCGGTCACTTGGGCGGCTTGTTTGATCAAAGCCTGGAAAATATCGATTTCGTAGTTGCTGTGTACGTTTTGCAAAATCGCGGAAATACGTTCCAGCCCCATGCCAGTGTCAACGCTTGGTTTTGGCAGCGGGTCCATCCGGCCATCGGCGTGGCGGTTGAACTGCATAAAGACGTTGTTCCAGATCTCGATGAAACGGTCGCCGTCTTCTTCGGCCGAGCCTGGTGGGCCGCCCCAGATGTGGTCGCCGTGATCATAAAAAATCTCGGTACAAGGGCCGCAAGGACCAGTATCTCCCATGGCCCAGAAGTTGTCTGAGGCGTATGGCGCGCCTTTGTTGTCGCCAATGCGGATAGCACGCTCAGCCGGAATGCCAATTTCTTTGGTCCAGATGTCGTAGGCTTCATCGTCGGTGTGATAGACGGTGATCAACAGTTTTTCTTTGGGTAATTTCACCACTTCGGTTAAAAATTCCCAGGCAAAATGAATCGCTTCACGCTTGAAATAATCGCCAAAGCTGAAGTTACCCAGCATTTCAAAGAAGGTGTGGTGACGGGCGGTGTAACCGACGTTTTCCAGGTCGTTGTGCTTGCCGCCGGCGCGCACGCAGCGCTGCGACGTCACAGCCCGGCTGTAATTGCGTTTGTCCTGCCCGAGGAACACATCTTTAAACTGCACCATCCCGGCATTGGTGAACAGCAGCGTCGGGTCATTGCCCGGGATCAATGAACTGCTGAGGACAATTTGGTGGCCTTTGCTGGCAAAAAAGTCCAGAAAGGCACGGCGCAACTGCGCAGAGGTCATGTACATAAGCTTTCCTGTCTATTCCTGATCTTCTGAATAAGTAAGTGCATAACGGATTTGCTCTGCACTGAAACCACGGCGCTGTAAAAACGCCATCCGTTTATATTTTTCTTTGTCTGAACCGGCCGGCTGCTCACCGAATTTTTTGCGGTACTGTGCCAGCGCCAGTTCAAACCAGTCAGGCGCCACGCTGTCGAGCGCCTGTTGTAACAGATCCTGCGCCAGGCCCTGTTCAAAAGCATGTTGCTTTAACACTTGCATGCCCTGGCCTTTTTGCAGGCTTTGCCGCACCAGCAATTCCGCAAAACGCTGATCCGACTGATATTGTTGCTGCTGCGCCCGTTCCAGCACCTGCAATGCCAGTTCTTTGCTGAGGCCTTTTTGTCCAAGTTTCTGCACCAGCTCTTTGCTGCTGTGTTCGCGACGGCTTAATAAGCCAATCGCCAGCTGCCAGCCTTCGGCCGCCGTCAGTTCGGCCGGTTCAGACTTCAAAGGTCGAGGCCTCTTGCGCTTCGCGTGCCGGCGTCAACACAAAGAATTCGCGGAACGATAAAAAGAAACTGATGGCGAGCCAGGGCAATATCAAGACCCAGGACAACAACATCGTCAGCGGTCCTGTCATGCCAAGCACTGCCGCGATAATGCCGTACAGTGTCAGCGCCGGCACATTGCGCCAGCACGCCATAAAACTGGCCTGCAGCACCGGCCACAAGCGCTGCTCACGCAGGAAATACACGATAGGCACTGCATAAGCAAACAACATGGCGTTGACACAGGCCATCGCCACAATAGCGAACAGCGGCAGCAGCGCCATTTCGCCCTGTTGCCACAATGGATACTGATTGGCCAGCAACAGCTGATTGGGGATAGTCAGCAGAATATTAAGGCCGGCCAGCCGGATAAAAGTGGCCCGGTGCGGCCCTACCTGCAACAGAGGCTGCCACAACATCTCCAGCGAAATCCGCTGCTGCTGCTGCGCCTGTACTATCGCCTGATAAAAACCGGCGCTTAAAAACGGGTTGAGCAGCGCAGTCGCCACCGCCAGCAAAGGGTGGATCAGACCCAATAACGACATCAGCAACATCAGCCAGAATAACGCTATCAATTGCATCTGGCTGCGCATCAGTTGCCAGCCCTGCCGTAACCAGTCCAGCGCCGCATTCATGGTGGCGCGGCGGATCACCAGCTGTAACTTCATATCCTTTCCTCCTGATAGCAGCTGCCAACGGTCGCCTGTTGTAACCAACTCAGGTAAGACGCCGCCTGTGCAGTTTGCTCAGCCGGCGCAAAGCCGGCACTTTCACGGGGCTGCGACGGGTCATAAGGCCCTTGTTTCACCTCGAGAAAAAACGCCGGTCCCGCGGGTGCTGTCACGCTGTGCCAGCAACCCGGTGCCAGTTGCAGGCCTGACAGACTGCTGCCGGCCACCAGTTGATGGCGGCTGACCACCTGCCCGTCTTCATTAAACTGGATAAAATCCACCCGGCCACTCAACACCACAAACAGCTCCCATTGACTGGGCTGGCTATGGCGGTGCGGTGCCACATAGCTGTCTGGCAGCAGCGCGATCAGCACCCGCTGGACCGGCTCAGCATAATCCTGATGAAGATTGTGAAAAGCACGCCGGCGCGGGCTGGCTGCCGCGGCCTGCGACAAGGTAGCAAAAAGGTGTTGATCTAATAACATGCCTGAGTAGAACAGCTGATTTAAAAGCGGCCTATCATACTGCAAACCGGGTCGCTTCCCATAGTGCTAAATCAGCCTGACAATACGAAGTCTGGCGGCTTGTTGCAAGGCTTGCCGGCCCGCTTTGGCGTTGGCAGAAAAAAAGCGCCCGCAGGCGCTTTTGTCTCAGACCAGAGCTGACAGGCTGCACGCTTAGTCGCGTACAATCTCCATTTCGCTCAGCAAATTGCCAGCACCGTCAACCTTTTCCATCTGCCACAGCAGATAGCGGCTGTCGACATGGATAGAGCGGTTGAGTGCCGGGTCATAATCGTAGTTGCCGATGATGCCTTCAATGACCCCATCAAATAACAATCCGACCAGCTCGGCTTTGCCGTTCAGCGTCGGCGAACCCGAATTACCGCCAGTGGTGTCAACATTGCTGAGGAAATTCACCGGCACAGTACCCAGCGCCGGATGCTGGTAACCGGCAAAATCCCCTTTGCCAATGGCCGCCAACTGTGCCGCCGGGGCGTTAAATGGCTCAACGCCGGTGTGTTTCTCCGTGATTCCTTTGAGAGTGGTAAACGGCTGGTAGGTCACGCCATCTTTAGGCTGGTAACCCTGCACAGTACCGTAGGTGACCCGCAAAGTGCCGTTGGCATCCGGATAAACCGGTTTTTGCTGCGCTTTGTTAAACGCAATCACCGCTTCCATCACTTTGGGTCTGGCCACCGACAATTTACCCGCCTGGGTTTTTGCCGCACTCTCGAGCTGCATGTCGGTGTCATAGAGCGCTACGGCAAACTGCAGCGCCGGATCTTTGCTTTCGAGGAATTCGGCCGGCGTTTTGCCAACCCAGGCCAGCCGCTCGGCTTCATCGGTCAGCGTGGTGGCCTGATAGATCTGTGTCAGCCGCTCGCGCAGCAGAGCTTCATCGGTCTGCTCCTGCAAGCCAAAAGCCTGGTCCAGCGCCGCCAGACGCTGATCTTTGGGCAGCGCCGCGTATAACTTCAGGAAATGCAGCGCAATTTCCAAATCAACCGCCGGTTCGAAGCTTCTGGACATGCGCTTCAGACCCGCTTTGAAACGCTCCAGATCTCGGCTTTGATAGCCGCTTTCACGCAGTTCATCCGGTTTTTGCTGCTCTTGCGCCAGCCGGTACAGTTTCCGGCTGGTGCTGAACAACTGGGCATAGCCAAAATAATTCAGAATCAGGTCGCGTTGCTGCGTCGCTGTTTCGGCTTGCAACAGTTTTTGCAAATCGAGCAGCACAGGTTTGTATTTGGCTTTGCGGGCCGGCTCGGCATCAATCCAGCGCTGCAGCTCTGCATCAAAAGCGTCTTTGCGCGCCTGAGTGCCGCCTTTCTGATAGGTCTGGATCATGCCATCAAAATTTTTCGCATAATTGGCAAGGCCCGCCAGGATGGACTGGTACTTCACCCGTTGCTCGCTGCCTTCCGGCGCATGTTGCTTAATCAGCGCGATGGTCTGCTCGCGATAGGTTTTGCTGGCTGGCAGAATTTCCGTGAACTGGTTTTTGACTTCAAAGGCGGTGTTGTAACGGTTGGTACGGCCCGGATAACCCAGCACCATCACAAAATCGCCTTCCTGCACGCCTTTGGCCGACACTTTTAACGAAGATGGTGGCACAAAAGGCACATTGTCCGCGCTGAAGTCGGCCGGTTTGCCATCAGCACCGACATAAGCGCGGTAAAATGCATAGTCGCCGGTATGACGCGGCCACATCCAGTTGTCGATATCGCCGCCAAATACACCGACGCCAGCGGCCGGCGCATAAACCAGCCGCACATCGCGAATTTCCAGTTGTTTGATCAGGTAATATTCAAGCCCGCCGTGGAAGCTGTAAACTTCGCAGCGATAGCCTGGTGTCACTTCACATTCCGCCACCAGCTGTTTGCGCATTTCATCAATCTTGTCGAAACGATCTTTGCCCTGCAGCTGCGGAGTCAGTTCCTGCTTGATCTGCTGCGTGACGTTGCTGACACTTTCGGTGACAAAAATTTTGCTGCCAGGGGCGGCGGGTAACTCACCAACCAGCGATTTGGCCAGAAAACCTTGTTCAATCAGATTGTTCTGTGCGGTGCTGTTGTGCTGGATACTGCCATAAGCGCAATGGTGGTTGGTCACAGCCAGGCCTTGTTTTGACACAAAAGACGCGGTACAGCCGCCGAGGCTAATCACGGCATTCATCGGGAAACGGGTTAAATCAGCGATGGATGCGGCATCAATCGTCAGACCTTTGCTTTTCAGCACCGCTTCCAGTTCCGGTAACTGATGAGGTTGCCACATGCCTTCGTCGGCAACTGCGGCGGTGGCCGTTAATACTAAAACGGCCAACATGGTTTTTTTCATGAGGTATTCCTTGCGCACACTGCCTGTTGCCCTGCCGGCAACAAAGTCTCTCTGGTTTTCCACCGGCATTGTGCGACAATCGGCCCCTGAAAAAACAGCCCCGGCTGCAGAAAAAAGCCGGCTCTTGAATATTCTGCGGTCAACCCCATATCCCAACGGTTTTTAGCAGTTCAGTAACGGGAAGCAAAGATGGAAAAAATACTGGAAAGACTGATGTACGCCAGCCGCTGGCTGATGGCGCCGATTTATCTCGGACTTAGCCTGGTGCTGGTCGCGCTCGGCATCAAGTTCTTTCAGGAGATCTTCCACCTGTTGCCAAATATTCTGCAGACCGGTGAAGCCGATCTGATTCTGGTTGTGTTGTCGCTGATTGATATCGTGCTGGTCGGCGGCCTCATCATTATGGTGATGTTCTCCGGCTATGAAAATTTTGTCTCGCAGCTGGATATCGATGACAAGGCTGAGAAACTGAACTGGCTGGGTAAAGTCGATTCCGGCTCGCTGAAAAACAAAGTGGCTGCGTCGATAGTCGCAATTTCATCGATTCACCTGCTGAAAATTTTTATGGATACACCGAACATCAGCAACGACAAAATCATGTGGTATTTGCTTATTCATATTACTTTTGTGCTGTCGGCTTTTTGTATGGGTTATCTGGACAAATTAACCAAAGAGAAAAGCTGACATTTGACCCTGTGGCAACGCTCGGGTAATTTAGGAGATCCGCGAATAATGCGGTGATTGTTTTGCCATGAGGTTCAGCTGTGCAGGGATATGCGTCAGTGGTTTTTCGGTTACTCAAAGCCATGCTGGCTGGCCTGCTGTGTTGCCTGGTGTTTTCTGCTGGCGCAATGGAAGCCGGCCTGCCGCTGCTGAAGAATTTTAAACCCAAGGATTATAACGCCGGCACCCAGAATTGGGCCTTGCTGCAGGACAACGATGGCCTGATCTACGCAGGCAATAATGTCGGCGTGCTGCAATATGATGGCGTGCACTGGCGGATGATCGCCACCACCAATCAGTCAGTCGTGCGGTCGCTGGCACAAGGCTTGGATGGCCGCATTTATGTCGGTGCCAAGGGCGATCTTGGTTACATCAGTAAAAATCAGCCGCCGGGCCCGCAGTTTGTTTCCTGGCGCGAACGCATTCCACCGGCCTACCGCAATTTTCAGGATATCCGCCAGACATTCGTCACCGAGCAAGGGGTGTTGTTTGTCGCCCGCTCTTATCTGTTTTTGATTAACGATCAGGAAGTGCGCAGCTGGGCCAGCAAAAGCGCTTTTATGAAAGCCTTTCAGATCAATGGCCGCATTCTGGTAAAAGAGCAGGACTCCGGCCTGCTGGAACTGAAAAGCGGCCAGTTAGAGCTGATTGCCGGCACCGAAGCACTGGCCCAAAAAGCGGTGTTTATCGCCGAGCAATGGGATAATGACCAGATCCTGATTGGCTCGCGAGATGCCGGTTTTTTTCTGCTGTCGCCACAAGGTTTACAGCCATTTCAGATGCCGGCCAGCGGCGCGCTGAATCAGGCGATGATCTACAGCAGTCTGCGTCTGCAAAATGGTTTGCTGGCGATTGGGACTGTGCGCGACGGTATCTTTCTGCTCGATCAGCACGGCCAGATCAACAGCCACATCAACAAAGCCTCCGGCATGCTGGATGACAATATCCGCGCCTTAATGGAAGACCGCCAGCAAGGTTTGTGGGTCGCGATGGACCATGGGCTGGCCAGGGTCGAAGCCTCTTCCGCTATTTCAATGTTTAACCATGTGATGGGCCTCAAAGGCAATGTGCTGTCGTTACGCCGCTACCAGCAACATCTATATGCCGGCACCAGCCAAGGACTGTTCCGGCTCGATGCCGATGGCGCAAAGGCCGCTCATTTTACCGCCATTGAAGGTTTTACCAACCAGACCTGGGACTTTGCTGAATTTCAGCAAAACCTGTTGATCGCCAATAACAAAGGGGTGTTTCAGTATCGGGATGGCCAGACTTCGCTGGTCTATGCCGCGCCGATGCCCGCCAAAGTGCTGTTGTTGTCCAGGCTGCAACCCGGCGTGTTGTGGGTGGGTCTGCAAAATGGCCTGGTCCGGTTGCAGTTTGATGGCCACCAATGGCAGTTTCTTGACCAGATCCGCGGCGTCGAAGGCAACTTAAACAGTCTGGTGGAAGAGGCGGACGGCAGTGTCTGGGCCGGCACTTTAGCCCACGGCATTTACCGGTTGCAATTTAATCTGCAGCAACCCGACAAGCCACCGCTGCTGGACAAATTTGGCGAAGCCGCCGGCCTGCCGTCGCTCAACCGCAATGCGGTTCATCGTTGGCCGGGAGGCCTGTTGTTTGCCACTGTGGCCGGTTTGTATCAGTTTAATCAGAGCACGCAGAGCTTTATGCTCGAGCCGGCGTTTCGTGGTTTATTCAGTCAGCAACCCTGGATCCGCTCCCCTACGCCCGACAGCACAGGCCGCATCTGGATGATCACCTGGGACAATCAGACCGGCGAACGGCAAGCCGGCGCCGCCGAGCGTTCTGCTGTTGATCAGGCCTATCAGTGGTCAGCGGCCCCGCTCTACCCGCTGGCGGACACCCCGCTGGATGTGATTCTGGCCGAAGCAGACGGTGCCACCTGGTTTGGCGGCGCTGAAGGGATTTTCAGATTTGATGCCAGCCGGCTGAATCGCAGCACCAGCGCCCATCCGCCGTTGATCCGGCGGGTCACCAGCCGGGATAACCAACTCCATTATGCCGGTGGTCCCCTGTCCAGACTGGAGCTGGCGGCGGCACAAAATTCGATCCGGGTGGAATATGCGGTGCCACGCTATGGTCATCTGGACACCAACCTGTTTCAGGTCCAACTGGTCGGAAACGACCCGGCCTGGTCGGACTGGCAGAACGAGACTTACCGCGATTACACCAACCTGGAACCCGGCAACTATCAATTCCGGCTGCGCTATAAAAATGCTTTTGGTGAAGTCAGTGAAGCCACGCCGCTGTATCTGACCATCGCAGCGCCCTGGTATCTGCAGTGGTGGGCCTACGCCCTTTATTTAGTGGCGGCTTTGGTGTTGCTCAGGATGCTGATCGGCTGGCGGGTCAAACCTGTTCTGCAGGAAAACAGCAAACTGGAAGAGCTGGTCGCACAGCGCACCCGCCACCTGGAAGATACCATGCAGATGTTGTCAGGCGCCAAGCAGAAGGCCGAAGCGGCGGCGGTCGCCAAAAGCGAGTTTCTCGCCAACATGAGCCATGAGATCCGCACGCCAATGAATGCCATTATCGGCTTTGCCCAGCTGGCACAAAACAGTGAGTCCTTTGCGGACCAACAGCTGTATCTAAGTAAGATCACCGCATCCAGCAAAATTTTACTGAGCATCATCAATGACATACTCGACTTCTCCAAAGTCGAAGCCGGCAAACTGGAGCTCGAACAGGTGCGCTTCCGCCTGCAGGATATGCTGCAACAAATCCGCGACCTCTTTATTGAACAAGCCCGGCAAAAACGCCTGGAATTACAGTTCAGCGTCGACCCGCAAGTGCCGGCCTGGCTGATTGGGGACCCGCTGCGGCTCAGCCAGGTGCTGATCAATCTGCTCAGCAACGCGATTAAATTTACCGGACAAGGCCTGGTGATCCTGCGGGTAGATCTCGCCAGACAAGTGAAAACACCAGAAACGGCGGCTGAAGTCTGGCTGCATTTCGCTGTACAGGACACCGGTATTGGCCTGAGCCCTGAGCAATGCCAGAATCTGTTTCAGGCCTTTAGTCAGGCCGACAGCTCGACCAGCCGCAAATACGGCGGCACAGGCCTTGGCCTCAGTATTGCGCAGCGGCTGGTGAAGCTGATGGGCGGCCGGATTGATGTACAGAGTCAGCCCGGCATTGGCAGTACGTTCAGCTTCAGTGTCCGGAGTTTCCGTGCCGACGTTGCGACAGAGCCAGGACAGAACCCTGCGCCTGCCGCGACTGAGACCACAGCGACAACGCCCTCCGCTGCAGCAGAACCAGTATCAGCACCTGCCCGCGCAGCTATTGCCGGTCCCGGAGGTACCAAACCGGGCAAAGGCCGTATTCTTCTGGTGGAAGACAACAGCTATAACCAGACGTTGGCGCGCATCATTTTGCAGCATGCCGGCTTCGAGGTGGACGTGGCCGATCACGGTGAGCAGGCACTGCAGCATTTGGCTGAACACAGCTATCAACTGGTGCTGATGGATGTGCACATGCCCACCATGGATGGCTACACCGCGACCCGCCTGCTGCGCCAGCAGCCGCATTTATCCCGCCTGCCAGTGATTGCGCTGACCGCCCATGCGACTGAAGATTTCCGCCGTGAATGCCTCAATGCCGGGATGAACGATTATGTCGCCAAGCCTTTTGATGCACGGACACTGTTAACCAAGGTGCAGGAATGGGCCTGACGGCCTTTCAGTCAGAAGATGGTGCGAAGTCAACGATAGCGGCTAAGGATTTTTTCCAGTTCCCCTTCGCTTTTAAGTCGCAGCAGCGTTTGATCCAACTGCCGGATCAGCGCAGGGCTCAGCGCTGGCGAGTACATGCAGCGGATGTCATTGCGTTCAATTTCCAGCACATGATACTGGCCTTTGGCCCGCAGCAGATAACTGAACTCAAACTCAGACAGCACGGCCGCCGCAATATGCCCGCTGCTGAGATGACGGACAGTTTCAGCCGGCGAATAGCTGTCAATCCGCTGCAATTGACCGCGCGCAAACAACTCAGTCAGAGTGGGATACACATAACCAAAAGTGGTGCCTACTTTACCGCTGACGCGCTGGCGGAAATCAGCGAAATTGCGGTAAGGCTGCAGCGACACGAACAAGTCCCGATGCACAAACAACGGCGGGCTCCAGCGTAACTCAGGCTCAGTAAACCAGTCCGGCGTGCCGTTGCAGTAAAAATCCAGTTTGCCGCGCAGCAGCAGCTCCGTCACTCTTTTGCGCGGAATAGCGTCAATTTGCAGTGGCCTTTGCAGTTCGGCAGACAACCGCTGATATAAATCGAACAGGATGCCGCCGACCGGAACCTGTGATTCGTCTGTCAGCATAAAAGGTGGCGCGTCGGCAATGTGCGGCACTCTCAGAGCCTGCATCTCCTGCCGCGCTTGCGACCACCAGGACACGCTTGCCAGTGCCAACACCAAACACTTTACAATCACCCGGCTTCTCCATCCGCTACAGCAAACAGAGCATAGCGGCAACGCTTAGCAACAGACACAATTTCTGCCACGATTTTTTGCCTGATAAAGCTGGCGGTCCGCCCGGCTCAGCAATTTGTCATAACTGCTGACATCCAGATTGCAGGCAATGCCGAAGCTCGCCGTCACCTGCAGCTCCGGTATGGCAAACTGCAGCGCCGCGATGGCTTCACGCAGCCGCTCACAGACCTCAGTGGCAACGTCCAGTGTGGTCTGCGGCAGCAACAGCGCGAATTCTTCACCGCCCCAGCGCGCCACCAGATCAATTTCGCGGATTTGTTCTTTAAGTAACTGCGCCAATTGCTGTAACACCTGGTCGCCGACCTGATGTGAAAAACGATCATTGATGGTTTTAAAATGATCGACATCCAGCATCACCAGACACAATGGCAGCTGTTGTCGCTGCGCTCTGGCAAATTCCAGCGCCAGCCGCTCGTCAAAAGCGCGCCGGTTGGCAAGCC
Source organism: uncultured Rheinheimera sp. (assembly GCA_966252055.1). GTDB lineage: Bacteria > Pseudomonadota > Gammaproteobacteria > Enterobacterales > Alteromonadaceae > Pararheinheimera. The sequence goes on from CBINNO010000045.1 coordinate 12,317, forward strand.
CGGTCAGCCCATCTTCGCGGGCCTGGGCTTCAAAGGCATTGGCCTGGCTTTTCAGCTGCTCGGCCAGCGCGGTTTTTTCCGTCACCAGCTGACGTAAAGATTGCGCCTGGGCCAGCAGCTCAGCGGTTTTTTCCGCCACCTGATACCGCAGCCGCAGCTCACTTTGGCTGAGACGCAACAGCCGCCAGCGGATAAACCCCAGCACGGCCAGCGTCAGCAACAGGCCGGCGGCAAACTGCACCCAGCGCTGCTGCCAGAAAAAAGGCTCAATGTGAAATTCGGCCCAGGCGACGGCAGTACTCCAGTCGCTTTCAGGATACGCAGCGCTGACCAGCAAGCGATACTGCCCAGGTGGCAGGTTGGTATATTCGGCAACACTGCTGCTGCCGCGGTCGACCCAGTCCTGTTCAAACCCTTGTAACTGGGTGCGGTACAAAATCCGCGACGGCATCATATAACTCAGGCCGGCGTACTGCACTTTGACCCGGCGGGTGCCGGCCGGCAGGCTGGCCTGCTCCAGCGGCACCTCGCGGCCATCGGCACTGAGCGCCTGCACCACCACCGGCGGCGGCTTGAGACTGAACTGCTCCAGCCGGTCCGGATCCAGCGTCGCCACCCCCTGAGAGGTCGCAAACCACAAAGTACCATCCTGACGCACACTGGCCGCCGGCATTGAGCCGCCGTTGCACTGAGCACTTTGCATGCCGTCCGTTTCACCAAACAGCTCTGCCGTCTGCAACCGCTCATGCTGGCCATCCGCCACCGCAATCACATCTTGCTGCAACAACCGGACTATGCCTCTGTTGCTGCTCAGCCAGAATGCACCGTGATGGTCAGGCAACACGCTGAACACTTTCTCAACCGGCATGCCGGCTTTCTGGCCAATCAGGCGCAAACTGCCTTGTTGCTGATCGTAGCGGATCAGGCCCCTGTCTGTGGCGAGCCAAACCCAGCGCGGATCGGTTGCCAAATGAAAATCAAACACGTATTCAGTACCTTCCAGCGCACTGAAATCCAGTTTTTTCAACTCGCCGTTACGCCACAACGCTGCGCCGGCACCCGTGCCAACCCAAAGCTGAGGCGCTGATGCATCCGGCAACTGCTGCAATTTGAGTGCGGTGACAAACAGCGCCGGCAAACCATGCGCCAGCGTCAGATTGCGAAAACGCTCCTGCTGCCAGACACTGAGCCCGCCGGACGTGCCAAAAAATGCCTGCTCAGCGGATACCGCAATGGCACGCACCTCATTACTGGCCAGGCCGTCGGCCCGCGTCAGATGGCCCACCACCTGACCATGTCGCAGCCGGAACACGCCATCCGCGTAGGTACCAACCCAGATATCGCCGTCCGGCCCCTGAGTCAGACTCAGCACCGACGCCTGACCTTTAAGCGCAACGCGGCTCAGCACCCCTTTTCGCAATACATTCAACCCGCCGGCACTGCCAATCCAGACATCGCCGTTGCGGTCTTCCAGCACAGTGCGCACATAGTTATCGTTCAGCCCCTGCGCCTGAGTCAGATTGGTAAAAGGCGTTTCACGCAGCCGGAATAAGCCGCCATTAGTGCCAATCCAGATGCTGTGCTCGGCGTCTTCAAATATCGCCAGCACCCGGTTATTCGGCAGCCCCTGTACCACACTGATTTGTTCAAGCCCAAGGCTGCTGAGCCGGAACAAGCCCTGATTAATAGTGCCAATCCAGATCTGACCATCGGCGCGCAACATCAGCGCCGACACACTGACACCGGCAAGCCTGGCATCGAGCAACGCAAAGGACTGCTGCTGCCAGCGGTACAGCCCATGCTCAGTCCCGACCAAAAGCACACCGTCGCCATCCAGCGCGACGACAAAAGCACTGACCGGCGGCAGGCCTGAGTCGGCCGCCAGCAGTTCAAAGGTTGGTTGTGCGGCCAGCGGGTCCAGCCGGTACAGGCCTTGCGGCGTGGTAAACCATAAAATGCCCTGCCGGTCCTGCAGGATTTTATAGACGACCCGGCTGGTCAGCCCTTCTGCCTGGCCATAGCGCTGATAACTGCCATCAGAGCGCTGACGCACCACGCCACCGCCTTCAGTGGCAAACCACAGCTGGCCACGTTGATCACGCAGTAAGTGATTGATTAAAAACCCCAAAGGTGGATACGACTGCCACTGACCATGATTGACACGGGCAAAGCCGCCACGGGAGCCGGCCACCAGCAAACTGCCGTCCGCTTCAAGTTGCAAAGTCCGCATGCCAGCATCTGGCAAACCAGTCTGTTGCCCGCGGCCAAACACGGTGAAATTGCGGCCATCGTAACGCGCCGCGCCTTCCCAGGTCGCCAGCCACAGATAGCCGTCGCCACTTTGGCTGATGTCATTGATGGTGTTATGCGGCAGGCCATTGCGGGTGGTCCAGCTTTCACTGAAATAGTCGTGCAGCGGCGTCATCGCCTGAGCGCTCAGGGTGAACAGCCACAACAAGCAGCCAGGCAGCCAGCGCAGCAGGGTTTGCATACCGGTCATTCGCCGAGCTCCCAGCACAAATGCCGTAATTGCTGATATTCGCGGATGCCGTATTTTGAGCCCTCGCGGCCAAAACCGGCGTTGCCAGTGCCACCAAAAGGAATACGGGCATCCGAAATAGCCGTGGTATTGATGCCGACCATACCAGCCTGCAGCCGGCGGGCTATCCTGAAATTGCGTTTCTCGTCCTGACCATACAGATAGGCAGCCAGGCCGGATTCGCATTGATTCGCCAGGGCCAGCGCCTGCGCTTCAGAGGCAAAGGTCTGCAGCGTCAGCACCGGGCCGAAAATTTCCTGCTGGCAAATCGCCATCTGCATCTGAACGTCCGCCAGCAAGGCTGGCGCGACAAAATTGCCGCCGGCCGGCACGGCCGCCTGCTGGCAGACCAGCCGGGCGCCCTGCGCCAACGCTTCACTGACCAGCGTCTGCACTTTATGCACCGCTTTTGCGCTGATCAGCGGCCCCAGCTGCACATCCGGCTGCCAGGCCGGGCCGACCCGCAGTGCAAGCACCGCCTGCGCCAGTTTCTGCTCAAGGGCCGCAGCTATCTTCGCGTCCGCCAGCACCCGGTTGACGCAGACACAGGTCTGGCCGCTGTTACGGAATTTGGCCGCCATGATGCCGGCTACCGCACTGTCGAGATCAGCATCGGCAAACACCAGCAATGGTGCATTGCCGCCGAGTTCCAGCGACATCCGCTTCAGCGTCTTCGCACTTTGCTGCATCAACAGCCGGCCAACCGCCGTCGAACCGGTAAAGCTCACTTTGGCTATCTCGGACCTGGCCAGCAGGTCAGCAGTCAGCGCGGCAGGTTCAGCCACCGGCAACACTTGCAGCAAGCCCGGCGGAAAACCGGCCTGCAGCGCCAGTTCAGCCAGCGCCAGTGCAGTCAGCGGGGTTTGTTCAGAAGGTTTCAGTAACACAGTACAACCCGCAGCGACAGCGGCGGCAACTTTACGTGTCACCATGGCAGCGGGGAAATTCCAGGGCGTCAGCGCCAGCACTACACCGACCGGCTCCGGCAGATTGACCAACTGGCGGCCAGCGATGCTGGGTGTCTGCCAGTCTCCGTCAAGGCGCAGCGCCTCGCCGGCAAACCATTGGACATAAGAAGCGGCGTAGCTGATCTCCGCACGGGCTTCAGCCAGCGGTTTGCCTTGTTCTGCCGATAATAGCAGTGCCAGCCGTTCCTGCTGCTGTGCGATCAACAGATACCAGCGCTCCAGCAACTCTGCGCGCTGGCGCGCCGGGCTGAACCGCCAGTCGGCAAAAGCCGCAACAGCAGCCGCGACTGCAACGTCGGCATCCGCCTGCGTGGTGTTACCCACCAGCGCCAGCACCTGAGCGTTAGCCGGGTTCTGAACTTCAAACCGGCTGCTCGTCTGCAGCCACTCGCCGGCGATCAGCGGGCCGCAAGGCGGCAGTTGTAAGCTACTCACATCTAAAGAAATTTCTAAGTGGTGTTCCATCAGTATGCAAAACTTCTGATATAAGCAATGCGTCGATTATGCCAGCAGTTTTGTGACAGCTACAGCCTCATTTCGGCCGAACCGCGAAAAGACTGCGCCTGATCAACATTTGACCATGACAGAGGCCAGGGAACGACAAACAAAGACACTGAAAAAACAGCATAAAAAAACCAGCCGAAGCTGGTTTTTTCAGAAAATGTCCGCGACCTCAGTCTGGCTTTTTCGACACGCCAACCAACGCCGGACGCAACAGGCGGCCATTGAGCTCATAGCCTTTTTGCATGACAAAAATCACTGTGTTGGGTTCCAGCTCTGCGTTGGGCTGGATTGACATCGCCTGATGGAAATCCGGGTTAAATGGCTGGCCTTGCGGGTCAATTTGCTGCACGCCATATTTGCCCACAGTATCCAGCAGGCCTTTGAGGGTCAGTTCCACCCCTTCGGCCAGCGATTTGACAGCTTCATTGGCCGGATCGATAAAACTCAGTGAGCGTTCCAGGTTATCCACCACCGCTAACAAATCGCCGGCAAACTTTTCCAGAGCAAATTTATGGGCTTTTTCCACGTCCATTGCGGCACGGCGTTTGCTGTTTTCCGCTTCAGCGCGTACCCGCAAGGCTAAGTCGGTTTGCTCGGCCGCTGCGGCTTTCGCTTTTTCCAGTTCAGCTTCCAGTTTAGCAATAATCTGTTGCTCATCAGACAGTTGTACTTGTTCTTGCTCAGCGTTCATCGCTTCTGCCTGGGTCTGTTCCGGGTTTTGTACCTTTTCTTGCTCGCTCATTGTTCTCTCACTCCAACATGAATGCGGCTATTATGGGGATTGTCACGGCTGATTCAAGTGCTTTGACAGTTGTAGTCCAACCGCTTCGACCAGCGGGATCAGGTGGGCGTAGTTCATCCGGCTGGGGCCCAGCAGCGCCAGTTGCCGGTGCGGTTGTTGCTGATAACGCATCGCGATGATGCTGACGCCGCTCAGCTCGGCAATACCGGATTCACGGCCCAGAATCAGTTTGGTACCGGCATCCTGCGTCACTGGTTCCAGTAATTGCAGCAGGCAAGCCGGTTCTTCCAGTAGTTGCACGACCTGTTGCACTGCAAGGTCCCGCTGATATTCGGCTTCCTGCAGCAAATGATGGCGGCCAAAGACCAGCGGCTGATTTTGCTGCATTTCATCAAGACTGAGCTGAGCCATCACCGCCAGTAACAATTGCTCGGTCGCGTCGCCTTCAGCCCGGGCCATCAGCGCCAGCCGGCCAATCGCATCGGGCCAGCACTGGCCGCACAATGCTGCGTTCAGCACACACAAGCTGCGGCTGAGCGTCAGCTGGCTGATATCGCCGGTCTGCGTCAATACCCGGTGCAACACGTCTCCTTCAGCGTCAATGACCACCAGCAGCAGTTTATCCATCGCCAGCCGGACCAGATCGGCCTGACGGATCACCCGACCACCGGCTTTCGGCGGGCTGAGCAAACTGACCAGCCCGGTTAAGTTCGCCAGCAACTGGCCGGCCCGCTGGATCAGCACCGACGGCGGCAGTTGTGGCAACAAAGTTTGCTGAATTTCATGCAGCCAGCGTTCACTGACCGGTTCAAGCTGCAGCATTTTGTCGATAAACAGCCGGATCCCTTGCGTAGTGGGCACCCGACCGGCCGAAGTATGTGGCGACCGGATAAGGCCAAGCTGCTCAAGTTGCACCATGGTATTGCGCACTGTCGCCGAACTGACCTGCAGATCTCCTTGCTCGGAAATGAACTTCGATGATACCGGCACGCCGTCCATCAGGTACTGCTCAACAATCAGTTTCAGAATACGTTCGGGCCTGCTCAACATGCCAATAGCAGCTCGTTAAAATGAATGACTCGTCTATAGTGGGGATTTAACCGTAAAAATCAATGGCTGGCGCGGGATGGAAAAAGCTTGGCAGCTTTAAAGTACGCTTTGTATACTCGCCGCAAATACAGCCACGGATGCTTCAGATGATCCCCAGTTTTCGCACCATTGGCCTGATAGGTAAACCTAATCATCAGGGCGCTAACCACACGCTGGTCAGCCTTTACCATTTTTTGCGCAAGTATGACGTGCGGGTGCTGGTTGAAGAAAAAGTGGCGGCCACGCTCGGACTGGCGGGTCTGGAAGCGGCTGATTTAGTTGATCTTGGTAAACAGTGCGACCTGGCTATCGTGGTCGGTGGCGACGGCAATATGCTGGGGGCTGCCCGCGTTCTGGCGCGTTTTGGCGTCGCTGTGGTCGGCGTCAACCGTGGGAATCTGGGTTTTTTGACCGATCTTTCCCCCGAGAGCTTCCAACAACCGCTGGCCGAAGTGCTGGCCGGCCAGTTTGTCACCGAAAAACGCAACCTGCTTGAAATCGAAGTCCACCGGCACGACACCATCAAAAGCAGCAACAGCGCCGTTAACGAAGCGGTGCTGCATGCCGACAAAGTTGCGCATATGATTGAATTCGAAGCTTATATCAATAATGAGTTCGTGTTCAGCCAACGTAGTGACGGGTTGATTGTCAGCACGCCAACGGGTTCTACCGCTTATTCTTTGTCAGGCGGAGGACCGATTTTGACGCCAGAGCTGGATGCCATGAGCCTGGTGCCGATGTTTCCGCATACCCTAAGCAGCCGCCCATTGGTAGTGGCCGGAACCAGTGAGATCCGGCTCAAAGTCGCGCCCAGTAATGACGCACATTTACAGATCAGCTGCGACAGTCATGTGATCCTGGCGGTCATGCCCGGCGATGAAATCGTGATCCGCAAACATCCAAAACCGCTCATTCTGGTACATCCGCCCGGCTACAGTTATTTCCATGTACTGCGTAACAAGCTCGGTTGGGGTGCCAAGCTCTATTAATCCTTCCATTTCAGATACTTATAATTTTTTTCTGACGCCTGCTTGTCAGCTTACAAATTACTGTATAAATTCACAGTAATTATTCTGCTCGCAGGAACTCAGCATGCTGACACATCTTCATATCAGTAACTTTGCGATAGTCCGGGCGCTGGAAATTGAATGGCAGCCCGGCATGACCACTATTACCGGCGAAACCGGTGCCGGGAAGTCCATCTCACTGGACGCCCTGGCTTTGTGTCTGGGCGAACGCTCAGACGGACTGGCTGTGAGGCCCGGAGCAGAAAAAGCAGATTTAGTCGCAACTTTTGACATCAGCCGGTTGCCGGTTGCCCAGCAGTGGCTGGCCGAACAAGATTTGGCCATGGGCCACGAATGTATTGTGCGCCGTGTCATCGGTCAGGAAGGTCGTTCCCGTGGCTACATTAACGGCGTGCAGGTGCCGGCACAGCAACTCAAAGCGCTGGGTCAGCATTTGCTCAGTATTCACGGCCAGCATGCCCATCAGCAACTGCTGAAAGCGGACAATCAACGCCAGTTGCTGGATGCTTATGCCGCGCATCCACACTTACTGGCTGAATGCCGGCAACGCTGGAAACAAGCGCAACAGTTGAAAGCGGAGTATCAGGCATTGCTGCAAAATCAGCAGCAACGTGAAGCACAGCGCCAGTTGCTCGAATACCAGGTTGCGGAACTGGATCAATTTGCACCGCAGGCAGATGAATACGCTGAACTTGAAGCTGAGCATCAGCGACTCAGCCATAGCTCTGGTTTAATTCAGAGCAGTCAGCTGACATTGCAAATACTGACCGACAATGACGACGCCAATGCCTTTTCGTTATTGCGTCAGGCCTGTCACGAAGTGTCTGACAGCAGCGCGCTGGACAACCGGTTATCACCGATTGAACAGATGTTGCAGGAAGCACTGGTCCAGGTTGAAGAAGCCAGTCGGGAGTTGCGTCGTTATGCCGAACGGATTGAAATCGACCCGGAACGACTGGCGGACATCGACCAGCGCCTGGGCCAGTGGCTGAATCTTTCCCGCAAACACCAAATCAGCCCGGACACGCTGGCGTTACATCATCAGTTGCTCAGTCAGCAACTACAGCAACTGGCTGGCGATGACGACCGTTTGCAGCAACTGGAACTGCATATTCAACAGGCATTACGGGAATTCAGCACAGCGGCCGAAACGCTGAGCCAGAGCCGGCAGCAGGCAGCGCTGGAGCTGTCCACGCGGATCGCAGCCAGCATGGCCGAATTATCCATGCACAACGCACGTTTTCATATCGAAGTGGCAGCACAAGCGCCAGAGCGTGCCAATGCCCACGGCTGGGATCACATTGAGTTTCTGGTCAGTACCAACCCGGGTCAGCCACTGCAAGCACTGCATAAAGTGGCCTCAGGCGGTGAGCTGTCACGCATCAGCCTCGCTGTGCAGGTGATTCTGGCGGATAAAGTCACGACACCGACACTGATTTTCGATGAAGTCGATGTTGGAATTAGTGGTCCGGTTGCCGCAGGTGTCGGGCGCTTGTTACGACAATTAGGCGCCAGCACTCAGCTGATTTGTGTCACCCACTTGCCACAGGTCGCCAGTCAGGGCCATCAGCAAATGTTTGTCGAAAAATACACCGACGGCATCAATACTGAAACCCGCATGAGATTGCTGGATGATGACGAGCGGGTCCACGAAATTGCACGCCTGCTGGCCGGAGAGAATGTCAGTGCCCACGCTATCGCAAATGCCCGCGAACTTTTATGTACCCCCTGAGTCAGACCAAAGCCAATCTTCCGGTCGCGAGATGCCGGAATTGGCTTTCTGCAGCACGGGCTTTAATCTTATGCTGCCCTTGCGGTATGATGCCCGGCACTTTGCCAAATAAAATAGTGGTAGCAAATTAGTGATGCGCAATTGGAATCTGAAAAATGCCGGAGCCTTGCTGTTGGCTTCCGGGCTGGCGCTGTCGATGACAGCCTGTAGCAGCTGGATTTACCGGATTGATGTGCCGCAAGGCAACTTCCTAGAACAGAAAGACATTAACAAGCTGCGTGTGCAGATGACGAAAGAACAAGTTCAGTTTGTACTGGGAAATCCAGTCGCCGAAAACAGCTTTGAAGACAACACCTGGCATTATTTTTATCAGTTAAAAGGCGGCCGTGGTGATAACTTCGAGAAACAGCTGGTGCTGAACTTCAAAGACGACAAATTAGTGACGATGCGTGGGGATTTCGAGACTCCGAAAGAATTCAATACGCCGCTGGACCAATAAAAGCGAAGCGGTTCAAAACCCTGTCGCCAGCAAAATCCGGCTAGGCACTGGGGTAATTGAATGACTCTAATAAAAAGGCCAATCTTGCATTGGCCTTTTTAGTTAACAGAAATTCAAGCGAGAGCGGCTCAATCTGCGACGACATCCTGTCCCGCGTCGGACGACTTCGACGGATGAGGCCGGCCACCGGTCACTTTATCGGCTCGCCCTTCTTCTTTGGCTTTTTCTGCCCGGCGCTTACGCATATCTTTCGGGTCCGCAATCAATGGCCGGTAAATCTCAATCCGATCACCAGCCTGCAGTGAATCTTCCAGCCGCACCGTCCGGCTCCATACACCAACTTTGTTTACCGTCAGGTCAATCTCAGGGAACATTCGCAGAATACCGGAAGACTCAACAGCCTCACGCACCGTCGCGTCCACAGGCACCGATACACTCAGCAG
>CBINNO010000046.1:0-21401 GCA_966252055.1 uncultured Rheinheimera sp.
TCGCCGGTTTGTTTGGTTACTGGTTCTGGCAGGAGCCCGTCAGTATGGGATGGTTTGCCGGTGTGCTGATCATCATTTACGCAGGTTATGTGACGACACGGCAACGTCTGCTCTGAGCCTTGCCATGCCGCCTGCGTTGCCGATCAGAAGGTTGCCGGTCAGAAAGTTGCCAGCACTTTGACCTGATCGGTGACGGCGGCCTTGTCGACATAGCCGATCACACTGGGGTTCTGGCTGACCAGCTCCAGCATTTCAGCATCCGAGCCCACTTCTTTTGGCGGCGTGCCTTTACCGGTAAACACCAGTTTTGACCAGTAAGCCTTGATTTGACTGCCCGATTTATTCAACACTTTTTGATTAAATTGCTCAGTGGCCTGACTGGATTCGGCCTGCGCTAACGGTAAGGCAGGCTTGCCATCCGGGAAACTTTTCGTGCGCCCCAGATAGATTTGCGCAATCGCTTCTGTATTGAGGCTGACCGCATTAGAGGGATGGACCACCACTGCCACTTCAGCCGCGACAGAACCACTGAACAAAGCCAGTGAGATCCAGAAGGTTTTTGTCATTTTCAGACTCCGGTATGACGGACACAACTGCAAACTAGTGTAGCGCAGCTTTCAGAACTTCCTGAACAGAAAGCAAAAAATCAAAATGGCCGCAGTTCTTGCGCCGATAAAATCACCAGGCCGGCACAATGCTGGCACTTCAGCAGCGGCTCAGTTAAAATACGCGCCCTTTTCCGAACGATGTTTTTACGGGTAGTTATCTTCATGAGCAAAAAGCTGCATATCAAAACCTGGGGCTGCCAGATGAACGAATATGATTCATCCAAAATGGCAGACTTACTGGATGCCACTCATGGCTATACACTGACCGAAGAGGCCGAAGAGGCCGATGTGATCCTGCTGAACACTTGTTCTATTCGCGAAAAAGCGCAGGAAAAAGTCTTTCATCAGTTGGGCCGCTGGCGTCCGCTGAAAAAGAAAAATCCGAATTTAATCATTGGTGTAGGCGGCTGTGTCGCGTCGCAGGAAGGCGCCGCCATTCGTGAGCGCGCCCCCTTTGTCGACATCGTGTTTGGTCCGCAGACACTGCACCGCCTGCCGGAAATGATTAACGCAGTACGAGGCGACCGCTCACCGGTGGTTGACGTTTCTTTCCCGGAAATCGAGAAATTTGACCGCTTGCCGGAGCCGCGCGCCGAAGGGCCGACTGCTTTTGTCTCGATCATGGAAGGTTGTTCGAAATACTGTACTTTCTGTGTGGTGCCCTACACCCGTGGGGAAGAAGTGTCGCGGCCGATTGACGATGTGCTGCTCGAAATCGCCCAGCTGGCCGACCAGGGCGTGCGCGAAGTCAACTTGCTGGGCCAGAACGTTAACGCCTACCGCGGCGCCACACACGACGGCGGCATCTGCCATTTCTCTGAGCTGCTGCGTTTAGTCGCTGCCATCGACGGTATTGACCGCATCCGGTACACCACATCGCATCCGGTTGAATTTACTGACGATATTATCGAAGCCTACCGCGACGTGCCTGAACTGGTCGACCATTTGCACCTGCCGGTGCAAAGCGGTTCTGACCGCATTCTGACGCTGATGAAGCGCAATCACACCGCGCTCGAATACAAAGCGACCATTCGCAAGCTGAAAAAAGTCCGGCCAAATCTGGCGATGTCGTCTGACTTTATCATCGGCTTCCCCGGTGAAACGGCGGAAGATTTCCAGCAAACGATGGACCTGATCCAAAGCATCGGTTTTGATCTCAGCTTCAGTTTTATTTATTCGGCCCGGCCGGGCACGCCGGCGGCGGACTTGCCGGATGATGTGTCCGAAGATGAGAAAAAGCAGCGGCTGTATATTCTGCAGGACCGTATCAATCAGCAGGCGCAACAAATCGCCCGCGCGATGCTCGGCACTGAGCAGCGTATTCTGGTCGAAGGCCCGTCGAAAAAAGATTTGATGGAGCTGACCGGGCGGACCGAAAACAACCGGGTGGTGAATTTCGAAGGCACGCCTGATATGATTGGTCAGTTTGTGGATGTCCGTATCACCGACGTGTTCACCAACTCGTTAAAAGGTGTGGTGGTGCGCACTGAACGCGACATGGGTCTGCGTCGTGACGTGTCACCGCAGCAAATTCTGGCCCGTCAGGCCAAGCCTGAAACGGATGCCAACAGTCTGGGAGTGGCAACTTACACGCCCTAATGCCTGAACGCCTGACAGGGGGTCGCAGCGCCCCCGTCGGCTGAACGCCACAGAGAGTAGATCTTTGGATAACCCAATCAGTAGTCTCGAATTCAGCCTTTCTCCGGCCGACCATCAGCGTCTGGCGATGCTTTGCGGTCCTTTTGACGACCACCTGCGCCAGATAGAACGACAGTTCCGTGTGCAAATTAATAACCGCGAAGACAAGTTCCGGCTGGTGGGCCTGACGGAGCAATTGCCGCTGGTGCGCCAGTTACTCGAACAGCTCTACCAGGAAACAGTGTCTGCGCAGGGCAAAACTGTCGCACTGAGTCCTGAGCAGGTGCATTTGTTGCTATCCAGCGTGCAAAATCCGGCCAGTCTGGTCGAAGTGACGCAGGATGAAGTCAGCATCAAAACCAAAAAAGGGCTGATTAAAGGCCGCAACCCCAGCCAGAGCCGTTATGTCGCGAATATCCTGCGCCATGATGTCAGTTTTGGCATCGGACCGGCCGGTACTGGTAAAACTTATCTGGCCGTGGCCTGCGCCGTCGATGCGCTGGAAAAACAGCAGGTGCGCCGCATCGTACTGACCCGCCCGGCGGTCGAAGCCGGTGAAAAACTGGGCTTTCTGCCCGGCGACCTGACGCAAAAGGTCGACCCTTACCTGCGTCCGCTGTATGACGCCTTGTTCGACATGCTTGGCTTTGAAAAAGTCGAAAAGTACTTAGAGCGCGGTACTATTGAAATCGCGCCGCTGGCATTTATGCGAGGCCGCACCTTAAGTGACGCCTTTATCATTCTCGATGAAAGCCAGAACACCACAGTCGAGCAGATGAAAATGTTCTTAACCCGCATTGGCTTTAATTCCAAAGCGGTGATCACCGGCGATGTCACCCAGGTTGACTTGCCGCGGGGTCAGTATTCAGGTCTGAAACACGCCATTGACGTGCTGTCGGATGTCGATGCGCTGAGTTTTAATTATTTCAGTGCCAAAGATGTGGTACGCCACCCGGTGGTGCAAAAAATTGTGTTGGCGTATGAAGCCCACGACAAAGCTCAGGCCGAGGCCAAAGCCGCAGCGCGGGCGGCGGCTGAACTTGCTGCAGCTGAACAATTGACCGCTCAAACGACTGCTGCAGGCCAAACAAATACCGCAGAAAAATCGTCTGCTGTGGTGACGGAGCCCGGTATAGCGCCGGTAAAACCAACACGCCGGCGTAAACCGGCCGGAGTCGAAAATGCCGATCATTCTTGATTTGCAGCTGGCCAGTACAGCCGCTGATCTGCCAGACGAGGCCCAATTTCAACAATGGCTGGAAGCCGCCGTCCTGCCATTTCAGGAAGACGCGGAAGTCACTATCCGGCTCGTCGATGAAGCAGAGAGCCAACAGCTGAATTTTGAGTACCGCGAAAAAGACAAACCAACCAATGTGCTGAGCTTTCCGTTTCAACAGCCACCGGGGTTAGAGCTGCCCCTGCTGGGCGATTTAGTGATCTGCGCTCAGGTGGTGGCGCGTGAGGCATTGGAACAAAACAAAACTCTTCATGCACACTGGGCCCATATGGTGGTCCATGGCTGCTTGCATTTGCTCGGCTTTGACCATATAAATGAGACTGATGCCGAGGAAATGGAAGCCGAAGAGATCCAGATATTACAGGAACTTGGTTTTGCGGATCCTTATCTGATTGACTGAATACGGAGCTGATTTACTTTCATGAGTGACGACAACCCACACTCGGGACGCGGTTCTGCCGCAAAATCCTGGTTAGAACGAATTGCCGCGATTTTTACTGCAGAACCCCAAGATCTGTCAGATTTAGAAGACCTTATCGCAGAGGCCAACAGCAGGTCGCTGATCGATAATGACACCAAAGGCATGCTGCAAGGCGTGCTGGCAATTTCCAAAATGCGCGCCCGTGACATTATGGTGCCGCGCTCTCAGATGGCGACTATTGATATCGACCAGCCATTGGAAGAATACCTGCCTATCCTGCTGGAAAATAATCACAGCCGTTACCCGGTGGTCAATGAAGACAAAGACCACATCGAAGGCATCCTGATTGTCAAAGACATCCTGCAATATGCACTAAAACCGCAGAGCGACTGGCATTTACGGGATTTATTGCGACCGGCCGTCATTATTCCCGAAAGTAAAAGAGTGGATGCCCTGCTGCGTGATTTTCGCCAGCAACGTTACCATATGGCCATAGTCGTCGACGAATATGGCGGTGTGTCCGGCCTCATCACCATTGAAGACATTCTCGAGCAAATCGTCGGCGAAATTGAAGACGAACATGACGAAGACGAAGGCTCAGATATCCGCCAGCTCAATGGTCATGTTTATCAGGTCAGCGCGCTGACGCCGCTCGATGAATTTAATGAAGCCTTTGGTACCGGCTTTGACGAAGACGAAGCCAGTACCATCGGCGGTATCGTACTGCATGCATTCGGTCATATGCCGGTCAAAGGCGAAAGCCTGGAACTGGACGGCCTGACCTTTAAAGTCACTAAAGCCAACAACAGACGGCTGGTGCAGCTGCAGGTGATCAAACCTAAAACCGAACCCGCGGCAGCGGACTGACGCTGCCACAGAGACATTTGCGCCATGACATTACCGCGCTTTTCCCTGACAGCTCCGGCCTTTGGCTGGAGCTTTGTTTTATTGCTGGCAGGCCTTGCCAATACATGGGCCTTTGCCCCTTATCACTGGCATGCGCTGCCGCTGCTGACCCTGGCCCTTCTGACCGCCGCATTGCTTAAAGCCAGTTCCGCCCGTCAGGCTGCCTGGTTTGGCTTTAGTTATGGTCTCGGCTGGTTTGGCCTCGGTGTCAGCTGGGTCCATGTCAGTATCGCGACTTTTGGCGGCATGCCACTTGTCGCCAGCCTTGGCATTATGGTGCTGCTGGTGGCGTATCTGGCGTTATTTCCAGCGCTCGCCGCGGGACTCAGCCATCGCCTGCAAACCGGCCGCACGGCGCTATTTCCTCTGTTGCTGGCCACCTGCTGGACTTTCAGTGAAAACCTGCGTTCCTGGCTGTTCAGCGGTTTTCCCTGGTTGTCGGTCGGTTATAGTCAGACCGATGGCTGGCTGGCCCCTTATGCCCCGCTTGTCGGTGAAACCGGCATCAGTTTTGTGCTGGTGTTTGCCGCCAGCGCATTGGTTTGTGCCGTGCTGCAGCCTGGTTTTCTTGCCAGTGTTGCCAGCCGCAGTCAGTTGGCGCTGGCAGTGGCGCTGCTGGCACTAAGCCCGCTGCTTGGCATGTTCAAAGGCTGGCAGCCCACCGGCGACAGCACTGCTGTCGCTTTGGTGCAGGGCAATATCCGCCAGGAACTGCGTTGGGCACCCGAGCAGGAACTGCCCACCATGAAAAAATACATGCAGCTGACCCGGCCTGTGCTGGCAGACCGGCTGGTCATTTGGCCAGAGGCAGCCATCCCTCAGTTAGAGCCGGATGCGCAGGCTTATCTGTTTAATCTCGACATGCTGGCCAGTGAACAAAACGCGGCGGTGATCACCGGCATTCTGGATTACAAGCGCAATGGCGATGCTTACAACGGCATGATAGTGGTCGGTCAGACCGAAGCAGGCGCTTCGCCTTATAGCTATCAGACAAAAAACCGTTATCAGAAACATCACTTGCTGCCGATTGGCGAATTTGTGCCCTTTGAGCGCTTTCTGCGCGATGTGGCGCCCTTCTTTGACTTACCCAACAGCTCTTTTGCCCGCGGTGACTGGCAGCAGCCCAACCTGACCGCTAAAGGCCATCAGCTGTTGGCGGCTTTGTGTTTTGAAATCGCTTTTCCACGCCAGATAGCGGCCAACTTCAGCGATAGCACAGATTTTCTGCTGACCGTCAGTAATGATGCCTGGTTTGGTGATTCCATCGGTCCCTGGCAACACCTCGAAATTGCCCGCATGCGCGCGCTGGAATTTGGCCGGCCGCTGCTGCGCGCTACCAATACCGGTATCACCGCAGCCGTAGGTGCAGACGGCCAGGTGCTGGCACAATTGCCGCAGTTCCAGGATGGGGTGCTGACGTTTGACGTCCCCCATACTCAGGGGCGCACCCTGTATAGCCTGATTGGCGACTGGCCTTTGTATCTGATTTGGCTCGGTGTGGCGCTGATGTTGGTCTGGCCACTGTTGCAACGACGTTTACCGCCAGCCGGCCAGCGTCCGGTTGCCACAACAACACCGCAACATGCAGCCACACCGAAAGCCTCGGAAACTGCCAGCGCCGAGCCTGCCGTACAACCCACGAAAACAACGCCCCCGGCCGGCAAAGAGCGGATAGAACCGCATTTCTGAACCCAGCCTCAGACGGCGGTGATGCATCATCACTGCCGTCCACCTGGCGATTGCGGACTCCGTCCATCAGTTTTTTTGCATATGCATTCAGCCCAAATACAGTTTTAGCCCGTTATCTTGCCTTCATCAGTTCAGACTGAATGGAGAGAGAACATGAGCAAAATGATGATGATTGGGTCGATGATTGGCGCGGCAGCCATCACAGCATTAGGCGCAGTCGCCACCGGATACAAAAGCCAGGCCGACAGCCAGCCACAATGGGTCGAAGTAGTCAGTAGCAAAGCCATCACAGAAACCAGCACAGAACCGCAGCAACAATGCAGCAGCAAAAAAGTCGCCCGCCAGGCGCCAGTTCAGGATGAAAATCAAATCGCCGGCACAGTGTTAGGCGCTGTGGTCGGCGGCGTGCTGGGCAATCAGGTCGGTGGCGGCTCAGGCAAGAAAATCGCGACTGTCGCGGGTGCCGCCGCCGGTGGTTATGCGGGTAAACAGGTACAGCAGGACATGCAGCACAAAGACGTGCAATACGACGTACAGCAAGTTTGTAAAACAGTTGAGAAAACCGTCGAAAAAACAGTCGGCTATGAAGTGCGTTACTTGCACGACGGTGAGCTGAAAACCACCCGTCTGACGGAAAAACCCGGCAGCCGGATGTTGTTACAAGATGGCAAACTGATGACTGTCAGCGCCGCCGGTTAATTCTTCGGGCTGATATCAGCATGCAGCGCTGGCAGTGTCCTGCAAAGCTGCATGCTGAACGCCCTGCCGTTAGTCTTTCAACGACATCCGTACCAGCGTGTTATCCCGCTTCACGTAATGATGAAACAACGCGGCCGCCGCATGCAGACCAATCAGGGCATACCCCGCCTGTGCAATCCACTCGTGAACTTCTTCAAACAGCTCGGCCCATTCATCAGACGGTGCTATCAGCGCCGGCAACTCCAGCCCCCAAAATGGTATTGTCTGACCTTCAGCCGACAGAATCAGCCAGCCCAGCAGCGGCATCCCCAGCAGTAACAGATAAAGCGCCAGATGCACACCCTTGGCCAGCAGATGCAACAGCGCAGGTTGTGGCGGCTCAATCGGCGGATAAGACTGACGACTTCTGAACCACAGCCGCAATATGGTCAACAACAACAACGTCAGGCCCAGCATATAGTGCATGCTTTTCATCAGCTCCCGCTCGGGGCTGCCGCGTTCAAAACTGCCACGAAATTCCATGGTGATATAGACGCCGGCAATCAGCAGCAGGCTGAGCCAGTGTAACCAGATGGTCGGTTTCGAATACTTCGGCTTGTTCACAATAAAACTCCTGTTTGTTATCAAAGCGCGAACGCGCCTGACGGCTTACTGCTGCAAAGGCCTATGCTGACAAAATTTGCTTAAATGAAACTTAAATGAGCACCTGCTTCGGCCTACCAACGGCCAAAATATTGATCAATCAATAACATCAGGTGGTGATTCAGTTCTTCAACCAGTGTATCGGTATCAGTCTGATAAGTGCTGCAAAGCCGGTCGGCCTGATCTTCGCTCAAATTGCGGCTGCCAAGCCGGAACTGCAGCTCCGGCAGGCTTTTGTCAAACCTTGGCGTCAGCACCCAACGCATAAAGGCCGGCGCATGCGCGCTGACCAGCGGCTGGGCAAACTGACAGAATTCCTCAATGTACTGCGCGCCGTCTGGCCCGAGGCAACCGGGTTCCAGCCGATAAACCGCTTCAAGTTGAATGGCTTGCGTCATAGAGGCTCCGCCTGAATTGCTGCTGACAGGTTCGATGCGATTATTGCCGGATCGTGGCGATAAACTGGTTGGACTCTGCAATAGCCCGGTTCATCTCTGTCACCAACGAATCGACATCCTGGCGCAGCACAGAAAACTCACCGGAGATAGCCCCAACCGCTTTCGCATTCAGATTATGTTTTAAATACAATACATTATCCTGCAAGACCCGCAAGACCGGCGGCATTTTGCTTTCGGCACGGCGCATCACTTTGACCAGCGCGTCAAACTGGCGCTTGGTATCAAGCAGCTTTTGTTTACTCTCTGCGCGCAGCTTTTTGTTCTGGTATTGTTTGAGCTCCTCTTCCCATTCGTTAAAGAGATCAAAGGCCACTGTTTCCACTTTGTTGATGCGGCTGCTGACTTCATCGGCGGCTTTTTTGCTGTCTTCGTACTGACTGTTGAGCGCTTCGTACCTGGCTTGCAGGTCGCCGCCATGAAACCCTATCAAGTGCGATAACTGGTCCAGCGCGTCTTTGACTTCCTGCTGACCTTTTTGCTGCGCGTCACGCGCATCCTCAACCCGATCAATCAGAATATCCCGTTTATGGATCCCCACTTTTTCCATCGCGGCATAATAGGCGGTGGTACAGCCGGACAGGGCCAGCGCAGCACACAAT
Source organism: uncultured Rheinheimera sp. (assembly GCA_966252055.1). GTDB lineage: Bacteria > Pseudomonadota > Gammaproteobacteria > Enterobacterales > Alteromonadaceae > Pararheinheimera. Next base: position 8,898 of record CBINNO010000046.1, read on the forward strand.
AACAACCCTCTCATCACTTATTCTTCCTCAGCACTGCCGTTGACCAGTTCAGCAATCGCCGACAATTTTTGCATCGTCAGCGCGTTCAGCGTTTTTTTCGGGTACTGGCCTTTGGCATTCAGCTCGCCTGCCGTCAGGCCGGTCAGCAATTCCAGCGCCTCGTCGACAGTCCGCACCGTGTAAATATGGAACTGCCCCGCCTCGACCGCGTCAATCACATCCTGGTGCAGCACCAGATGCAGCTGATTACTCGCCGGAATGACCACGCCCTGCGCCCCAGTCAGACCACGTGACTGGCAAAGCTTAAAGAAGCCTTCGATTTTTTCGTTGACGCCACCAATGGCCTGTACCTGACCGTGCTGGTTGATAGAACCGGTGATCGCCAGATCCTGGCGCAGTGGCACTGACGTAATCGCCGAGATCAGCGCCAGCACTTCGGCAAGCGACGCACTGTCTCCGTCAATCTGGCCGTAGGATTGTTCCATCGCGATATTGGCCGACAACGTCAGCGGAAATTGTTGCGCATACTTGGCGCCCAGATAACCGGTCAGCAGCATCACGCCTTTGGAGTGAATGGCTTTACCCAGTTCCACTTCCCGTTCGATGTCAATGACACCGTTTGAGCCCGGATACACAGTGGCGCTGATGCGCGCCGGCGTGCCAAAGGCGGTGTCGCCGATTTCCAGCACGGTCAGGCCGTTAATTTTGCCCACCGCCCAGCCATCAGAGTCAATCAGGATTTGGCCTTCCTGGATATCTTCCAGGAAAGACTCGCTGATGCGGCCGGTGCGGTACTGTTTGCCCGCCAGCGCTTGCTGCACATGGCGGCCGGCCAGCTCAGTGTCCCCTTGCTGGTTGGCATAAAAACAGGCTTCGCGCACCAGTTCCAGCACGTCGGCGAAACGGGCGGATAATTTGCGCTGATGCTCGGCCTGACGGAAGCTGAACAACAGCAGCTGCTGTAAACCACAAGGCGTCAGCGGGCCGGCGTCGAGCTGCTGGATCTGGTCCTGCAGCTGCAGCGACATATATTTGATGGTTTGCGGGCTCAGCGGCAGGTAATGTTCAAACTCGGCAAGCACGCGGAACAGTTCGTGGAATTCGTCGTCGACATCCTGCACCAGGTAATACAGTTCACGGGAACCAAGCAAGACGATTTTGACACTGAGCGGGATCGCTTTAGGTGTAATAATGGTCGAGTTGGTGACCGCATGGTCGCTTAAGGTGTCGATGGCAATTTCGCCGCTTTTCAGCGCCAGTTTCAGCGCATCCCACACCGCCGGCTGACTGAGCAAACGGTCGGCGTCCAGGATCAGATAACCACCATTGGCTTTGTGCAAAGCGCCTGCGCGGATCATCCGGTAATTGGTGTACAGCGAGCCTTGCGCCGAGCTGTATTCGACCCGGCCGAACAAATTGCCATAGCCCGGATTGGCTTCAAACACGATAGGTGCGCCGGACATCAGCTCGTGATGCACCAGCACATTCGGCACAAAATCATTGATAAAGATGCCGCGGATATCCAGTTCTTCCGCTTTGTCGCTTTCCAGCTCTTCCGGCAGCAGCTCCAGCACCGCTTTCACCAGCTCGGGTTTCATCTCGCGCAGATAACGCAATACACCGAGTTCAGTGACGTAATCATGTTCCAGTTGCTTAAGCAGCGGCTTAATAGCCAGTTCGATGGTTTCACGGCGCAGTGCCCGCAGGCTTTCTGACAATTCGCGTTTCCACTGCGGCAATTCCAGCAGCTGCTCGTTGAGGATATTTTCCAGCTCACCGACCAGTTCGTAGAAAAACTGCCGCTTGTCATCCGGCAACTTGGCAAATTCGGCGTCATCCAGAGGAGCGCCGTCGACCACGGGTGAAAAACTGACAGCGCCGTTTTCTTCATACAGCACCACTTGTTTTTCCAGCGCTTTGCGTTCAACCAGCGCAATGGCCGCTTCGTATTTGTTATCAAAAGTGGCATGAATAGCTTTTTTACGGCGCTGATAACCCGGGTTGTCAAAAGCCGCCGGGAAGGTGTCGAGTAGCTCGTCGATCAGCGCTTCGATTTTTTTCACCAGCACGCGGCCTTCGCCTGGCAACAGCCGCAGCGTTTGTGGCATCCGTTCATCTTCAAAATTGTTCAGATAACACCAGTCGTCCGGTGTTTCTTTTTCACTGGCGGCCTGCTGCAAAATATCCTGTACCAGCGTAAAGCGGCCAAGCGCCGGCTCCCCCATCACATAGAGGTTATAGCCCGGCATATCCATGCCAATCGCAAAACTGAGCGCGGCTTTGGCGCGGTCCTGACCGATAAAAGTACTGCTGTAGCCCGCCACATCAAGGGCGTCTTTGATATCCTGCTCAGCCAGCTGTGGGCCCAGCTGCCGGGCGCCAAGCGCCATGCTCTGAAGTTTTTCTGCGGAGACTTTATTTACTGCCGATTGCGTCATGCCACAATGTCCTTGCCTGAATCTGTCGTCATACTAACAAAATCAGTGCGCTATGGAGAACTGATGCACAACTTTCCCGCGCATTTTTGCCATCGCCGGCCCGCGAGCCGCCTCAGACCGGCAGGCCACGGCGGACAAACCGCAATCCCTGACACTGCGGACAGGCCAACAATTCCGCCGGATGGTTATAGTGCGAGGCTTCGCCACAACTGACGCAGACATAGACGCCCATGCCGATCCATTCGCCCTGACTATACAGACCCTGATGCAATAAATCCTGCTGCAGTTCCTGCCATTCCACCTGCGTTTTGTCGGTCACCTGCGCCAGCGACAGCCACAACGTTTCGGGCCAGACAGAGGGCGGCTCAGTCTGTTGCTGCTGATGAAAGAAAGTTTCGATAAAGAGCTGGGTTTCGTATGCGGTCAGCTCGCGGCCCGCTTTCAGATAAGCCGCCACCCGGTCCAGCAACGTCAGCGCTGGCTGCAGGGCCGGTGTCAACGCCGGCTGGGCCTGCTGCAACGCCGCGTCCATTTCCCGCAACCACTGGCGGTATTTGCCGATAAAATCACTCATCGTCATCTCCTGCAAAATCCTCGGCTTGTTCCGCCAGTATAGCTGCTGGTCGCAGCAAAACTGCGCTGTGCCCCAGCGGAGCCAGCAAGCGCTTGTCGCAACAGCCCGGGCCGGGCAAGCTGTGTTTTTTCAGTCAACGGACGCTGTGATGAAACTTCTGCCTCTGCTCCTTGCCAGCCTGCTGCTGCCTTTGCATGCCAAACCTTATTTTCCACCGCCTGGACAATGGCAGCAAACAGACGCAACCGCAGCCGGCGTCGATGCCCAATTGCTGCAACAGGCGGTCGATTTTGCCATTAAAAGCGACAACCCGAATGCACGTGACCAGGCGCTGGTGCAGGCCACCACTTTTGGCGCCCGCGAACCTTATGACCAAATTATCGGCCCGATGAAAGTGCGGGCGCCAGCCAATGGCCTGATTGTCTACCGCGGCAAAGTGCTGGCGCGCTGGGGTGATGTTGACAGTGTCGATATGACGCACAGCATCAGTAAAACCTTTTTGACCACTGTCACCGGACTCGCCTGGCAACAAGGCCTGATCAGCAATTTGCAGGACAAAGCCGCCGCCTATATGCCGCCGGATGTTGATTTATTCCACAGCCCGCACAACGGCCAAATCCGCTGGGACCATCTGCTTCGGCAGACCAGCGACTGGCAAGGCACTTTGTGGGGCAAACCGGACTGGGCAGACCGGCCTGAAGGTGACAAGCCCGTCGACTGGCCGAACCGGCCACTGCGCACTCCAGGCAGCCATTACAAATACAATGACGTGCGTATCAATGTGCTGGCACTCGCCACTTTGTATGTCTGGCGTCAGCCGCTGCCGCAGGTGCTGAACCAGCAGATCATGCAGCCGATCGGCGCCTCCTCGACCTGGCGCTGGCATGGCTATGACAACAGCTGGATCACGCTGGACGGCCAGCACATGCAGTCGGTGTCAGGTGGTGGCCACTGGGGCGGCGGCATGTTTATCAATGCCTGGGATCTGGCCCGTTTTGGTTATCTGTTTTTGCACGACGGCAACTGGGATGGCCAGCAGCTGGTCAGCAAAGAATTTATCCGCCAGGCCCGTCAGGGTGGGCCGGCCAACAGCCAGTACGGTTTTGCCAACTGGTTTTTAAATACCGACCAGCAGGCGCTGCCGGCAGCCCCCACAACGGCAGTTTATTTTGAAGGCGCCGGCCGCAATATTGTCTACATCGACCAGCAGCATGATTTGTTGGTGGTGGCCCGCTGGGTCGCGCCGGGTGAGGCCCTTAATCAATTGATCGGTAAAATCATCAGCGCCCTGCCTGCACGCTAAAGACGCTCAGGGGCTGATGACCCCGACCACACGGAGAAAAAGCCTGCCCGGTCACCGCAGACAGTTGTTGCCGGCAGGCCAGATGCGTTATCCTAACGGCCATTTTGTTTTGTATTTTGCCAATATCCCACGCGATATTTATTCGTCGGAACCCTTTGCATGCAAGCACCTCAACACCCAATTCCGGCTTACGAGCCACGTCAGATTGAAACCCAGTTACAGCAACACTGGCAGGACAACAACGTCTTTAAAGTCAAAGAAGAGCCAGGCAAAGAAAAATACTACTGCCTGTCGATGTTTCCTTATCCAAGCGGCCGCCTGCATATGGGCCATGTGCGTAACTACACCATTGGCGATGTGATCAGCCGTTTCCAGCGCATGCAGGGCAAAAACGTGTTGCAGCCCATGGGCTGGGATGCTTTTGGTCTGCCAGCTGAAAACGCGGCCATTGCCAACAAAACCGCACCGGCCAAATGGACTTACGCCAACATCGAATACATGAAAAACCAGCTGAAAAGCTTAGGTTTTGGTTATGACTGGGACCGTGAAATCGCCACTTGCCGTCCTGAGTACTACAAGTGGGAACAATGGTTCTTCACCAAGTTGTTTGAAAAAGGCCTGGTCTATAAAAAAATGGCCACCGTCAACTGGGACCCGGTAGACCAGTGCGTGCTGGCCAACGAACAGGTGATCGACGGCCGCGGCTGGCGCTCCGGCGCTTTGGTCGAACAACGTGAACTGGCTCAGTGGTTTATCAAAATCACCGACTACGCCGAAGAATTATTAAATGATCTGGACCAGCTGGAAGAATGGCCGGAGCAGGTCAAAACCATGCAACGCAACTGGATTGGCCGCTCTGAAGGGCTGGAGATCAAGTTTGACGTCGCAGGTTCAAGCTACAACTTCAGTATTTACACCACGCGGCCAGACACGCTGTATGGCGTGACTTATGTCGCGGTCGCGCCACAGCACCCGCTGGCACAAAAAGCCGCCAAACTGGACGACAAGCTGGCGGCCTTTATCGAAGATTGCAAAGGCAATAAAGTCGCCGAAGCCGACATGGCCACTATGGAGAAAAAAGGTCATCCGACCGGCTTCTTCGCAGTGCATCCGCTGACTGGCGAACAGGTACCGATTTTTGTCGCCAACTTCGTGTTGATGGAATACGGCTCAGGCGCCGTGATGGCCGTACCAGGTCATGACCAGCGCGACTTCGAATTTGCCAGCAAATATGGCCTGACCATCAAACAGGTGGTGGCACCTGCGGCTGGTTCTGACGCAGTCGTCGATTTGACCAAAGCGGCTTTTACCGACAAAGGCGTGCTGGTCAATTCCGGCGAGTTCGACGGCCTGAGTTTTGAAGAAGCCTTCAAAGCCATCGCCGCCAAACTGGAAGCCAAAGGCGTTGGTAAAATCAAAGTCAATTACCGCTTACGCGACTGGGGTGTGTCCCGTCAGCGTTACTGGGGCGCGCCTATTCCGGTGCTGACACTGGAAGATGGCACCCAGGTGCCGGTTCCCGCCGATCAGTTACCGGTGTTGCTGCCGGAAGATGTGGTGATGGACGGCGTTAAGTCGCCAATCAAAGCCGATCCGGACTGGGCAAAAACCAGCTACAACGGCCAGCCGGCTTTCCATGAAACCGATACTTTCGATACGTTCATGGAATCCAGCTGGTACTACGCCCGCTACAGCTGCCCGGACAGCACCGACATGATGCTGGACCCGGCCAAAGCCAACTACTGGCTGCCGGTTGATCAATATATCGGCGGCATTGAACACGCTATCCTGCACTTGCTGTACTCGCGCTTCTTCCACAAATTGCTGCGCGATGTTGGTCTGGTGCAATCGGATGAGCCGTTCAAACGCTTGCTGTGTCAGGGCATGGTGCTGGCTGAAACCTTCTACCGTGACAACGAAGGTGGCAGCAAAACCTGGTATTCACCGCAGGATGTCGCCGTCGAGCGTGACGACAAAGGCCGCATCACAGGTGCGGTGCTCAAAGCAGACGGTCAGCCGGTGTTGTCGGCCGGCATGAGCAAAATGTCGAAGTCGAAAAACAACGGCATCGACCCGCAAACGGTCATCGATCAATACGGCGCCGACACTGTGCGCCTGTTTATGATGTTTATGTCACCGCCGGAACAAACGCTGGAATGGCAGGACTCCGCCGTCGATGGCGCGCTGCGTTTCCTGCGCCGGGTCTGGACTTTGGTCAGCGAATTCGCCGGCAAAGGTGCAGCCCCAGCCCTGGATAAAGCGGCTTTAAACGCCGACCAGAAGACGCTGCGCCGCGAGCTGCATAAAACCATCGCCAAAGTCACCGACGACGTCGGCCGTCGTTACACCTTCAATACCGCTGTTGCTGCCATTATGGAGCTGATGAATAAGCTGCAAAAAGCCCCGCTGGTTTCTGAACAGGATCTGGCGGTGATGGCAGAAGCGGTCGAAGCGCTGCTGAAGCTGTTAAACCCTATCACGCCGCACCTGTCACAGTACCTGTGGAAAGCGCTCGGTCACAACACTGAGCTGGAACAGGCCGGCTGGCCGGTAGTGGATTCAAGCGCACTGGTCGAAGATGAAAAACTGGTGGTGGTGCAAATCAACGGCAAAGTGCGCAGTAAAGTCACGGTCGCCATTGACGCAACCCAGGACGACGTCCTGGCGCTGGCCAAAGCCGACGACAACGTGCAGAAGTACTTAGAAGGCGTAGCGCTGAAAAAAGTCGTCTATGTGCCGGGTAAACTGCTGAGTCTGGTGGTCGGCTGATGCGCGCCGCGCCCGCGTTTTTCGCCGCGCTGCGCCAGCTGACGCAGCCAGGAATCGCGCTGGCCATGCTGCTGAGCTTACTGCTCAGCAGCTGCGGCTTTCAGCTGCGCGGTTCCTTGCCACTGGAAAAATACCCGGCGATTTATCTGCAGGGCGATAAACATTCCGAACTGCTGCAACTGCTCGGCGACCAGCTCAAACGCAACGAAGTCAAACTGCTGGACAGCTCCGCAGCCGACGCCGCAGTGTTTGTGCTGGACAATGACAGTCTGGAGCGACGTACCCTGTCGCTGTTCCCCAATGGTCAGGTCGCTGAGTATGAATTGATTTACAAAATCAATTATCAGCTGGTCCTGCCCGGCCAGGAACCACGCCCCTACCAGATTGAACTGATGCGCGATTATCAGGATGATCCGGCGCGCGCGCTGGCTAAATCCCGCGAGCTTGACCTGATGCTGACCGAACTGCGCAGCCAGGCCGTCGCCCGCATCATCCGTCAGCTGGGCCGGCTCTGATGCTGAAACTGTACGCCAACCAGCTGGCTGCTCAACTGAAAAAGCAGCTGGCGGGCGTCTATCTGGTATTTGGCGAAGAGCCACTGCAAAAACTGGAAAGCCTCGACGAGATTCGTCAGGCTGCCAAACACAAAGGCTTCACCGAGCGGCAAAGTTATCTGCTCGAAGCCCAGTTCGACTGGGATTTATTTTTCAGTGAATTCAACAGCCTGTCATTATTTTCTGACCGCAAACTGGTCGAGCTGGATCTCAGCAACAAACTGACACCGGCCCAGCAGGACCAGCTGAAAAAGCTGCCTTCGATGCTGCATCCGGATGTCTGTCTGGTGCTGCATGGTGCCCGCAACGCCGGCGATCTGAGTAAAACCAGCTGGTTTAAAACGCTGGCCGAACAAGGCGTGCAGGTCCAGTTTTATCCGCTGGATGACACTCAGTTTATGCGCTGGCTGAAAGAGCGTGCCCAGCAACTGGGGCTCAAGTTGCAGACCGACGCCTTGCAGTTGCTGCAACACCATGCCGCCGGCAATCTGCTGGCCGCCCGTCAGGAACTGGAAAAACTGGCGCTGACCACTCAGGGCCAGTGGCTCGATGGCGCTTTTTTACAGCAATATCTGGCGGATCAGTCGCATTTTACCGTGTTTCAGCTCGTCGACGCGGTATTGGCCGGCCAGGGCGAAGCGGCTTTGCACCGGCTGGACCGGTTGCTGCAGCAGGACACTGAAGCGGTGATCATCGCCTGGCAGCTGCAAAAAGAGGCGACCACCTTGCTGGCGCTGCAACAAAGTCAGCCACCTTTTGATGATCTCTACAAAAAAAACGGCATCTGGCCCAAGCGCCAGCCGCTGTATCAGCAGGCGCTGCTGCGCCTGTCAAAACCCTGGCTGCATTTTTTACTGCAGGAGCTGGCCGCCTTTGACCGGGCTTTTAAATCCGGTCAGCTGAGCCATCCGGCAACCGCCCTGGCCCATCTGGTGACTTTGTTTATCAAACCAGTGCCCAAAGTATTTGCCCTGCAACAGCTGCTGGCGGCACAGGAAGCCTGAGATGACAGGCGCCAGCGTCAGGAAACGCGGCTTTTACGGCGGCACCTTTGACCCCATACATCAGGGCCATTTGCAAAGCGCACTTTATGTGCAGCAACACGCGGGTCTTCACAGTCTGGACTTGTTGCCCTGTCACCTGCCGCCACATCGCGATACGCCAAGCAGCAGCGAGCACCGGGCCGAAATGGTCCGTCTGGCCATCGCGCCCTATCCGCAGCTGCAGCTGAATTTGCTGGAATTACAGCGTGACACGCCGTCTTACACCGTCGATACGCTGACTGCCCTCAGGGCACAATATCCGCAGGATCAGCTGTTTTTTGTCATCGGCATGGATTCGCTCTGTGCGTTCTGCCGCTGGCATCGCTGGCAGGACATTCTTAAGCTGTGTCATTTACTGGTGCTGCAAAGGCCCGGTTACAGCAGCAGCGAAGGAGATGCACCTAAGCTGCTGCGCAGTTACGGGCGCTCGCTCAACGACATCCAGACAGCGGCCGGCGCTATTGTGCTGCTGGATAATCCGCCACTGGCTGTGTCTGCCACGGCCATCCGGGCGGGCCAGATGCCAGCGGCGCTGCAGATTGATGCCGTCCAGGCTTATATCCGCCAGCATCAGTTGTATCAGCCGCGTAATTGAGGCCTTCCCAGCCATTGCCGCGCTGGGATCAGCCGCTGAAAACTGCTAACATGCGGCCTCTTAATCTGAAGGATCTTCTTGCGTGCACAGCCATCAACTCGCAGCTTTTGTGGTCGACAAACTGGACGATATGAAAGGCCGGGACATCATCCAACTGGATGTCCAGGGCAAATCCTCTGAAACCGATTTCATGGTGATTTGTTCGGGTACTTCGAACCGCCATACCCGCTCCGTCGCGGGTTACCTCATCAGCGAGGCACGCAAAGCCGGAGTTCAGGTGCTGGGCACTGAAGGCGACCGCGCCGGCGAGTGGGTGCTGATCGACCTGGGCGATGTGGTGGTCCACGTGATGCAAACGGAAACCCGCCAGTTTTATCAGCTGGAAAAACTGTGGGCGGCCTGAACTGATGAAGTTGTTTCTGATTGCTGTCGGCACCAAGATGCCTGCCTGGGTCACTGAAGCGTACCAGGAATATGCCCGCCGTTTTCCACGCGATATGCCGCTCGAACTCATCGAAATTCCGGCCGGCAAGCGCGGCAAAAACGCCGACATTAAACGTATTCTGGAACTGGAAGGTGAAAAGATGCTGGCGGCAGTGCCCAAAGGGGCGCGCATCATCACGCTGGAAGTGGAAGGTGGCAACTGGTCCAGCCCGCAGCTGGCACAGAAGCTGGAACAATGGCAGCTCGACGGCCGTGACGTTTGTCTGCTGGTCGGTGGCCCGGAAGGGCTGGCCCCTGCTTGCATCGCGGCCAGCGAAGGCAAATGGTCATTGTCAGCGCTGACGCTGCCACATCCGCTGGTGCGGGTCGTGCTGGCAGAAAGCCTGTACCGCGCCTGGAGCATCAGCACCAATCATCCTTATCATCGCGAGTAACGGATGCGTAAACCCCGTATTGCCATTGCTGATCTCGCCTTTGAAACCCTGCTGTTTAACCGCCGGGCCATCGTCGCTTTTGTCTTTATCCTGCTTTGTTTTGGTTTGTTACTGGCCAACATGTATAAACTGCAGGTGCTGCGTTATGAAGAATACTCGACCCGCGCTGACGGCAACCGCATCAAACTGGTGCCGCTGTCGCCCAACCGCGGTCTGATTTTTGACCGGCGCGGCACTCTGCTGGCCGAGAATGCCCCGGTGCACTCGATAGAGCTGATCCCGGAACAAGTGCCGGATTTAGCCGACACCGTCGCCAAAATCGCCGCGATTATCGACATCAGCGAAGAACAAAAAGCCGACTTTTTTAAAGAAGTCAAAGCGCAGCGCCGCTTTAAAAGTATTGCACTGAAAGAACAACTGACCGATCAGGAAGTGGCCCGCCTTGCCGTGCATCTGCATAACCTCAAAGGGGTCACGCTGGAAGCGCGGTTAACCCGCCATTATCCTTATGGCGATTTGCTGACGCATGCCCTTGGTTATATTGGCAAAATCAACGACAAAGAATTCAGTAAACTTGAAGAAGCCGGTCTGATGGCCAACTATGCGGCCACCCGCGACATCGGCAAAATCGGTATCGAAAAATATTATGAAAGCCAGTTACATGGCAGCGTTGGCTTTCAGGAAGTTGAAGTCAACAACCGCGGCCGTGTCATTCGCACACTACGCGAACAGGCAGCCGTTTCCGGCGATGATCTGCATCTGACACTGGATTTGGGGTTGCAGCTCAAAGCGCAGGAAGCGCTGGGAGAAAATCGGGGCGCTATAGTGGTGCTGGACCCGCGCACCGGGGGTATTCTGGCGTTTTATTCGAACCCGTCTTACAACCCCAATCTGTTTGTCCATGGCATCAGTGGTAAAGATTACCGCCTGCTGCTCAATTCGCCGGACCGACCGCTGGTCAACCGCATGACCCAGGGCGTCTATCCGCCGGCATCAACCGTCAAACCGCTGATGGCAGTGGCAGGTCTCGAAGCAGGCATTGTCACCGAACATACCCGGGTGCCCGACCCCGGTTTTTACCGGTTGCCCAATGTCAGCCGCCCCTGGCGTGACCACATCAAATGGGGCCATGGCTACGTGGATGTCTACACCGGCATTATCAAAAGCTGCGACACCTACTTCTATGACCTTGCTTACAAGCTGGGCGTCGACCGTATTTCCGATTTTATGCAAAAAGCCGGTTATGGCCATTTGTCTGGCATTGATATCGGTGAAGAAACCGCCGGCCTGATGCCCAGCCGCGAATGGAAAAAAGTCCGCCGCAAACAAAACTGGGGCCCCGGCGATACCATCAATATCGGTATCGGTCAGGGTTACTGGCAATCGACACCGCTGCAGATCGCACTGACCACCGCCACCCTCATCAACGATGGCCAGCGGATCACCCCCCGGCTTGGCGAGAGTTTTCGTAACAGCCATCACCAACAATCGCTGCTGCAACCCTTAGAGCGCGTGATTGAAGTGGCCGACGCCAACAACTGGGCCATTGCCCGCGAAGCCATGTACCGCACCGTGCATCAGGAAGGCGGCACGGCACGGGGGGCTTTCCTCGGCGCGCGCTACAGCGCTGGTGGCAAGACCGGTACGGCGCAAGTCATCAACATGGCGGCGGGCCAAAAATATAATGCCCGCAACATCAGCGAGCGCCATCGCGACAACGCCCTCTTTACCGGCTACGCACCGCATGACAAACCAGAAATCGTGGTGGCCGTGATAGTCGAAAACGTCGAAAGTGGCGGCGGTGGCAGTAATGCGGCCCCCGTAGGACGCCAGCTGATGGATTATTACTTCTCAGAGCAATACAACAATCCGCAGCTGCCGACCCTCGCCGACTGGCAGAAAGTCCAGCAAAGCCGTGCTGACGCCATGGTTGCCCGTGAACAACGTTATGCTGAGCAGGCAGAACGCGACAAAGCTGAGCGGGAAAAAGCAGCATTGCAAAAAGCCACAGCGCCGGCCGTGACTCACAAGCCCGCTGCCACGGCGAGCGGACAAACAGTCGAAAACACTGCTGATGCTGTGCCAGCCCGCAGTCAGCCACAAAATGCTGCACCGGTCATTCTGACGCCGGAACCTGAGGATCTGCCGGCACCACAGCTGGAAAACGAAGAAGATGAAACCGGTCATCAGCAACAGCAGCCTGCGGTGCCCCGCACCACAGAACGCACAAGCACAGAACACACCAGTACAGAGCGCACCAGTACAGAACGGCCTGGCACAGAGCATCAGCCGGCGCCAGTCCCCGCCACAGGAGGCGGACAATGAACAGTTATGTTAAAGATTCACAAAG
>CBINNO010000047.1:0-20804 GCA_966252055.1 uncultured Rheinheimera sp.
TCATATTCCGGCGCCAGTAACTGGTAACAAAACTGCACAAACTGCTCGAGTGTCAGGCTCTCCAGTTCCTGTTGAATTTGCTGTGCCAGCAGGCATTGGTAATCGCCTTGACCAATCGCCAGCCAAATACGTTTAGCCCGGCTGGCCAGGCTGGTATCACGTTCGCGGATCTGCGCCGCCAGGCTCGCTTTGAGCTGGGCAAAGTCTGCAGGGGCAATTTCGGGTAATTCTTCCAAAAATTTACGATAAAAAATCACTGTGGCGTAGTACAAATCGGCCGCAGCTGTTTTCGGCGATTGGACATAAAAGGCTATACCGGGTTTTAAATTCATCGGGACATAGCCGGTGCCAACCAGATAACCCAATTGTTGCTCGGTGCGCAGTGCGTGGAAATATTCTGGTGAGATCAAATGGTTGGCTAGCATGAAACGCGCCATCGCCGCCGGCGTCCTATCAGGTGCCGGCAAATAAATCACCAGCGCCTGATCGTCGTGTTGTAAGTGTTGTTGCAACCAGACCGGACCACTGCCGGTCAGGCTGAAACTTTGTCGTGGCATGCGCGTGCCGCAGGATGGTAACTGACATTGCCAGCCCTCCAGCATTTTCTGTAGCAGACTGGCGTCTGATTTATGCCAGTTCCCCAGCATCAGTGCCTCGACATGCACTTGCTGCAGCATCTGGCGGCAGAACTGCGTGAAGTCGGTAAAACTGCATTGCTCAAGCAGATTGGCCAGTTGCTGACTGTCCGGATTCAGTGGCTGCAACAACGAAGACAGCTGACTGAACAGCTGGCTGATGGGTTTACCACTGATCTGGCTGCGCCAGTGGCGAACCAGTTGATACTGCAGTTCGTCAAAGCGGCTGGGGTCAAACTGCACGTCAGGCAGTTCTTCCAGCAAATCTTCCAGCAGACTGATTTGATTGGCCGACAAACCGCTGGAGTGCAGGGTCAGACCATGTTGCTGCACATAAAGGTTGTAAGTTAATCCTGCCGTGGTAGCCGCGTAGAACTTTTCGTTAATGCGGTCGAGGAAGAGCTCCAGCCAGAGTTTTGTCAGCGCCAGTTGCTGCAGATCCTGCACCGTTTGCGGCAAGGTCAACTGAATAAAGATATGACCTTTGGGCGTTTGAAACTCAGTGTCTGCTTTGAACCACAACGAAAGCTGAGGGGTATTGACCAGCTGCTCTGGTTGCTGTTGATGCTGGCTGGCGGGAATAAGTTGTAACTGCCCGACCAGATAAGGGTTGGCCTGCGGCAACTGATAACTGGGCAAGGGTTGTTGCACTGCAAGCTGCGCCAGCAAATCCGCTGGCAGTGGTTCGACACTGTAGGGCGTATGGTACCAGCGTGCTTGCTGGCTGACTGGGACCTCAGGTGCTATCAGCATGATACGCAGATTGTCGGCCCGGAAATAACCCAGCAACTGCCGATACAAGGATTCAGACGGTGTTTCCATCCGGTAGTCGCCAAAAATGTAATCATGCGCCGGATAGTGTTGTAAGTTGACGGCCAGGTCGCTGGCCAGTTGCATGCTGGCTTTGGGTTCCTGATAGGTAAAACTCCACTGGATCAGCCGTTGCCGCTCTTCAAACAAATGCAGCGGAAATGGCTGCTGCCGGAGCAGAGCAAGATAAGCAAAAGTGGCGCTCAGGATCTGGTCGCGCTGCGCCATGCCCTGATGTGTCAGTTCAAATGCCAGCGTGAAGTCTTTGTAGTTGCTGCCGTCGATGCCGCCGCCGGCGCTCAGCCCATTAATCAGTCCTTGTTGTTTCAGGCCGCTGAGCAATGATCCCGGGCCTTCGTCACCCAGAATATGTGCCAGAAAACTCACTACTTTATACGGATACCAAGGCTGGATATCAGGCAGGGCAAAACCGAGCACCAGCCGGTGGGTCGGCTTATGGGGCTGAATATTGAGCTGAATGCCGAGATGCTCTGGCTGATAAAGGGGTTCGGTCAGTGCTGTTTTGGCCGGCAATGAGGCTGGCAACTGCTGAAAATAACGCTCGACCAGGAGCTGTTGCGCGTCCAGTGGCAGGGCAGACACCAGTACCAGGCACATGCGGCTGGCGCTGTATTGTTGCTGATAAAACTCGCGGACCGCTTGCTCAGCGCTTTGATGAGGCCGGTCATCCAGTGTTTGCAGGTTACCGACCGAAAATTTGGCAAAAGGGTGGGCCGGATTAATGGTTTCTTTGTGTGCCTGATAAATCCGCCGGCCATCGTCTTTGAGCTTCATCGAAAATTCGGCTTCGATAGCCTGCCGCTCTTTTTGCACAGACTCAGTGGCAAAAAGCGGCGCGCCCAGCATATCGGCGAAGCGGTCCAGTGCCTCAGGTAAAGCCCGGTCTTCAATATCGAAATAAAAACAGCTGTGTTCGGTCCCGGTCCAGGCGTTGTGACTGCCACCGTGATTGCTGATGAATTGCCCATACTCGCCAGCCACTGGAAAACGCTCAGAGCCAAGAAACACCAGGTGTTCAAGGAAATGCGCCAATCCTTCACGATCAGCCGGATCATCAAAGTGGCCAACATTTACGGACATCGCGGCGGCGCTTTTTTCGGCGTCAGGTTGTTCAACCAGCAAGACCCGCAGACCATTGAGCATGGTAAAGGCGTGGTACAGACGAGTATCTGCAGGGCTTTGCACTAATTGTGTTTTTTTCAATTCAGGCCTCTTCAGGGGCTTGGTTGCGACGAGTCGGACCGCTGCTCATCATACTTTTAAGGAATATAAAGGCGAAAATCTATGCTTTATTATCAGTTACGGTCGCCCCGAACTTTCATTATCATAGCGCACTCTTTTCGCGTTGGGCGCGAAGTTGTTGATGGTGTTTACAATGGTCAATCTGGTTATTATGCGACATGGCGAAGCTGTGGCGCAAAGCAGTCAGGATAGTCAACGGCAACTGACAGCCAAAGGGGAGGCCGAAGTGGCCGCCATGGCCGGTTGGTTAACTCAGGTGTATCCATCTTTTGATTATATACTGGCCAGTCCTTATGTACGGACCCAGCAAACCGCCCGACTGATGGCCGCCAGCCAGCCGACAGGTTGCACGCTGCAAACCTTACCAGAGCTGGTGCCGGAAGGCGATTGTCATCAGGTTCAGCTGTATGTCGATGCCTTGCTGGAGACTAAGCCGGACGCCCGTATTTTATTGGTCTCCCACATGCCGCTGGTGAGTTTCCTGGTCGAAACTTTTACCAAATCCGGCAATACGCCGATTTTTGATACCGCCGCACTGGCCTGTATTCAGTATGAGCGGGCCGGTTCAGGTGCGTTGCTGGAGAAGATGGCTCCGGCAGACTTGTTATTGCTCAGTCACTAATTCGCCAACCTTTGTTGCGACCAAGCGCCTGAAAGCTGCGATATGGGTCTCTGTTACCACACGTCAACGCTCTTTAGTCAGGCGTTTTCAGCAGCACCAGCAAAGCGCCATCCCGGCCCCAGTGGGTTGGCGCGGTATGAAAAGCTCTGACATTCGGGTGTTGGATCAGCCAGTTAGGCACTTTCCGCGCCAGCAGACCACTGCCTTTGCCATGCACAATACAAGCGCAATTGAGATGTTCCTGCTGGCAGTAATCTAATAACCCTGCCAGCTCTTCTTTCGCTTGCTGCTGGCTGAGACCGTGCAGGTCCAGCACCACGCCCGGCTGAAATTCGCCTCGTTTGAGGTTCTTTGCTAAATGAGGGTCTTCGCCGGGTTGCACATAGCTGACCACACCGCCATCGTGCTGATAACCTTCGTATTGATCAGAAAAATAGAATAAACTGACCGGGCGCTGACTTTCAGACGTCTTGATGGCGGTTTTCTGCTTGCTGCGGGGAACGCTCAGCGTTATCTTGTCCTGCGCCATGGGCCTGGCACCCGTGATGGAATCACGGAACAGCTGGCTGTCTTCGTCGCTCAGCGGTGATGAAAGAGGGGGCTTCTTCTGCATGGCGCAAGTCTATCCAAACAGCAGACACAAATAAATGACAGAACTTCAAACTCCGCTGCTAAGCGATGAAATCATCGACGAAGCAGTAGCAGATTTACAGACTATTCACGATTGGCTGCGTTTTGCCGTCAGCCAGTTCAACGCGGCAGATCTTTATTTTGGCCACGGCACCGACAATCCGTGGGATGAAGCCGGCGTGCTGATGGCGCACACGCTGCATCTGACCCATCTGGCCGAGCCGGCTTTACTGGCAACCCGCCTGACACGCACGGAGCGGCGCCAGTTTGCCGCGCTGGTTCAGCAACGCATCAGCCGGCGGGTGCCCGCCGCTTATCTGACCCATCATGCTTATTTTGCCGACCTGCCGTTTTATGTCGACGAGCGGGTGCTGGTGCCCCGTTCGCCGATTGGCGAGCTGATTAAGCAGCAGTTTGGCCGCTGGTTTGCAGTCAACCCGCCGTCGCGGGTGCTGGATTTATGCACCGGCTCTGGCTGTATCGCCATCGCTTGTGCTCACTATCTGCCGGAAGCTGAAGTGGATGCGCTGGATATCAGTCCGGATGCCTTGGCTGTTGCAGAGATCAATATTGACCAGCATGGTTTGTATCATCGGGTATTTCCAATCCTGTCAGACTGTTATGACGCAGTGCCAGGCCAGACTTATGACCTGATTGTGACCAATCCGCCTTATGTCGATGCTGAAGATATGGCCGACCTGCCTGACGAATACCGGCACGAGCCTGAGCTGGGGCTGGCGTCCGGTGAAGATGGTCTGGCGCTGACAATGCGTATTTTGCGTGAGGCGGCGGCGCACCTCAATGATGATGGCCTGCTGATTTGTGAAGTGGGTAACAGCATGGTGGCCTTGTCCGAACGATTTCCGCAGGTGCCGTTTGAGTGGATTGAGTTTGCCAATGGCGGTCATGGTGTCTTTGCACTGACCAAAGCGCAACTGCTGCAGTTTCAACAGTTTTTTCAGGAGTAAGTCATGGCGGGTAACAGCATTGGACAGTTGTTCCGTTTAACGACTTTTGGTGAAAGTCACGGCCCGGCGATTGGCGGTGTGCTGGATGGTTGTCCACCGGGTCTGGTGCTTGATTTGGCGGCGATCCAGCACGAGCTGGACCGGCGCAAACCCGGCACTTCCCGTTACACCACGCAGCGTCGTGAAGACGACGTGGTGAAAATCTTGTCAGGCGTATTTGAAGGCGTGACCACTGGCACCACTATTGGTTTGCTGATTGAGAACACCGATCAGCGCTCGCAGGATTACTCCAACATCAAGGATTTGTTCCGGCCAGGTCATGCCGATTACACCTATCACCACAAGTACGGCATTCGCGATTATCGCGGCGGTGGCCGTTCTTCTGCCCGCGAAACGGCGGTGCGGGTGGCGGCTGGCGCCATTGCCAAACAATACCTGCAGCAGCGGTTTGGTATTCAGATCCGCGGTTATCTGGCCCAGCTGGGGCCGGTTCGGGCCGAAAGTCTGGACTGGGAACAGGTGGAGCAGAACGACTTTTTCTGTCCGGATGCCAGCAAGCTTGAAGCGCTCGACAGCTTTATGCGCGAGCTGAAAAAAGCCGGCGACTCCGTCGGAGCCCGTGTCAATGTGGTGGCATCTAATGTGCCGGTTGGTTGGGGTGAGCCGGTATTTGACCGGCTCGATGCCGACATTGCCCATGCGATGATGAGTATCAATGCAGTGAAAGCCGTTGAGATTGGCGATGGTTTTGCGGTCGTGGAGCAGCAGGGCTCAACGCACCGTGACGCGCTGACACCGACCGGTTTTACCGCCAATCATGCCGGCGGTATTCTGGGTGGCATTTCGTCTGGTCAGGATATTCAGGTCAGCATTGCACTCAAACCGACATCGAGCATCAGTATTCCGGGCCAGAGCATTAACAGCCGCGGCGAACCGGTTGAGCTGGTGACGAAAGGCCGCCACGACCCTTGTGTCGGCATTCGGGCTGTGCCAATTGCCGAGGCGATGTTGGCGATTGTGCTGATGGATCACTTCCTGCGTCATCAGGCGCAGAATCACCAGGTCAGCGTCAGCACGCCGGATATTGCTGCCATTGCCCGCAGTCAGTTCGACTAGTTCGCTTTGACGCGGGCCTCAGGGCCCGCGCCGGAGCTTTTTCCCTGATGGCCGCCTGTCGGCCATCGGTTTTTTCTGCAGGATGTTATGTCACAACCACTTTCTGACACCGCCGGTGCGACCCGCAGTCTGAGCCTCGCTTATCTGGCTTATTTTGCGGTGCTGGGGGTTTTTGTACCTTATGTCGGCATTTTCCTCGACAGCCGTGGCCTGAACTCGCAGCAGATTGGCACTTTGCTGGCGATTGTGACCGCGATGCGGATTGTCGGGCCTAATCTGTGGAGTCTGCTGGCGGCCAGACGTGGCAACCCGGTCGGCGTGATGCGACTGGGCGCAGTGCTGGCGGCGCTGGGCTGGTGCAGCACTTTTTATGATGGTGGCTACTGGTATTTGTTGCTGGGGCTGGCGCTTTACAGCTTGTGCTGGACGGCGATTTTGCCACAGCTCGAATCAGCCGCTTTTCATTATCTGGACAACAACACGGGCCGATACAGCAAAGTCCGCTCCAGTGGCAGCCTGGGTTATATCTTGTTAGTGGTCGGCAGTGGTGTCGCGCTTGAGCACTTTGGGCCCGGTTTTTTGCCGGCGGGCGCCTTGTTATTTTTATTGTTGATGTTGCTGGCCTTGTGGCAATTGCCGCCTTTTAGCCTGAAAGCACAAAGCGGTGAAACGGTGCTGAAGTTCCGCACTTTGTGGTTTCACCCGCCATTTGTACTTTTTATGCTGGCGGCGTTTTTACTGCAGCTTAGTTTTGCCCCTTTTTATGGCTTTTTTACTTTGTACTGCCGGGATTTAGGCTATAGCGGCACAGAATCCGGGTTGTTGATAGCTCTGGCGGTTGCGGCGGAAATTGTCGCCTTTTTTTATGCCGGTAAAATTCTGGGCTCACGCAGTTATACCTTGTTGCTGGGCGCCTGCTACGGCCTGACGGCGCTGCGTTGGGCGCTGGTGGGCTGGTTGGGTGATGTGCCTTGGGTGCTGGCCAGCTCGATGTTATTACATGCGTTCAGTTTTGCTATTGCTCACAGCTGCGCGATGCAGTTTATTCAGCAGTTTTTCAGCCCGGCGCAGCGGGGCCGTGGACAGGCACTTTATGCTGGTTTGATTTATGGTGGTGGCGGTGCGCTGGGCGCTTATATCGCCGGCTGGACCTGGCAGGATGGCGCCGGCAGCACCCTGAGTTTTGGCTGGGCGGCTGGCGCTTGTGTGGTAGCCATGCTGCTGGTGCAATGGTTGCCCGGCAAAACAACGCGGCTAAGCGTGGGGAACTGACCAAGGTCCGAGTCGCTGCAGGCGCTGCATCGATCAGCGGGCGCTGTCCTCTGGATGGCGTGAGGGGGCTGCGTTATCCGGATTTACTTTACCCAGCCACAGGTCCAGCACTTTATCGAGCAACTTGGCGCGGATCTGCGGGTACGCCAGAAAGCCGCTGCCAAAACGGCCTTTACGGTGCACCGCTTTGGCGTGGCTGAAAGTGAGGAACCCCTCGTGGCCGTGGTAGTGACCGAGGCCGGAAGGCCCGACACCGCCAAAAGGCAAATCGTCCTGGCCAACATGGACCAGGCTGTCATTCAGACAAACCCCGCCAGCGTGGATCTGCTCCAGACAGCGCTGCTGTAATGATGCATCCAGACTAAACAAATAAAACGCCAGTGGCCGCGGCCTTTGCTGAATAAACGCAATGGCTTCGTCAACAGTCCGATAGCTGTAGACCGGCAGTACCGGACCAAAAATCTCCTGTTGCCACAAGGTGCAATCCAGCGGTGCGTCAAACACCAGTTGCAGGGCAAGCTGTCGCTGCTGGCTCTGTTGCCATGGCTTGTCATCACAAGAGACGATACGGGCACCTGCGGCGGACGCCTCAGCCAGCGCCTGCTGCAGACGTTGCCATTGCCGGTCGTTAATTACGCTGGTCCAGTGTGGATCTGCGCTGCCTAGCGGGTAAAAGTCAGCAAAAGTACGCTGAAGGCAATCGGTCAGTTCCTGTTCGCGCCCGGCCGGTACCAGCACATAATCCGGCGCCACACAGGTCTGGCCGCTATTGGCGCACTTCCCAAACAACAGGCGGCCGGCGAAGTCGGCAAACCGGATGTCGGGCGCCAGCAGCACCGGAGATTTGCCGCCCAGTTCCAGCGTGACAGGGGTCAGGTTAGCGGCCGCGCTTTGCATGACACGCCGGCCGACGTCGGTCGAGCCGGTAAACAGTAAATGATCAAAAGGCAGCTGACTGAAAGCCGCCGCGATGGCGGCATCCCCCTCCACGACGACAGCGCAGTCGGGCAACGCCTGTTCAATAATGTTTTTGAGCACCTGATTCAGCGCGGGGGTGAACTCAGAAAGTTTGAGCATCACCTGATCACCGGCAGCGATGGCCGCCACCAGCGGACCGAGTGCGAGGAAAATCGGGTAATTCCACGGCACTATGATGCCCACCACGCCCATTGGCTGATAAAACACCTGATTACTGGCGGGCTGAAACAGCCAGCTGACGTGACGTTTTTGTGCTTTCAGCCAGCTTTTTAAGTGCTTTTGGCTGTAGTCGATGCTGTTGATACTCGGCAGTACTTCCAGCAGTCGTGTTTCCGAGGCACTGCGCTTGCCAAAGTCGCTGGCGGCGGCGCTGTAAAGTGCCTGTTGCTGGCCCAGCAGCTGCTGACGCAGCGCTTTGAGCCGGGCGCGCCTTTGGGCAAGCGTCGGATAAGGGCTTGCGTTAAAAGCCTGACGCCGTGCGGCAAAAAGGGAAGACAAAGATGCGTGCATAAAAGGGGGCCAGCCATAAAACTTGTCCTTAATCTACTGAAGCCGCTGGCTGAACACAATGGCCGTGGCAGTCCGTGGGACTGGCAAAGTGTGCAAAGTTGTGTAGTGCCTGCTCCTTGTTGATGACGGCCGGGGCGACAGCGGCGCTGGGCATCCGACAGAAGTCCGGTTACAATGCCGCGTTTTTTTGCGTGGTGGGAGCAGGTGATGACCACAATAGCGACATTCCGGCTGGGGCTGGTGATTAATCCGTTGGCGGGCCTTGGTGGCAGTGTGGCGCTTAAAGGCAGCGACAATGTAGCGGCTGAGGCGCTGGCGCTTGGCGCCGTGCCGATGGCGCAGCAACGTGCCAGACAAGCGCTGACAGAACTGCTGGCGCTGCGTACGCAAATTCTGATCAAAACGGTGGCGGGCGCCATGGGTGAGCAACTGGCGCGGGAGCTCGGCTTTGCCACTGAAGTGCTGTATCAGCCGAAAACTGAGCCTACCACCGCCGCCGACAGCGAAGCCGCTGCCATAGCGCTGGCTGAGTCCGGGGTCGATTTACTGCTGTTTGCCGGCGGTGATGGCACGGCCCGCAATATTTGCCAGGTACTGGCGGACAGCACCACGGTCTTGGGGATCCCCGCCGGCTGTAAAATTCACTCAGGCGTGTATGCCATCACACCGGCTGCGGCCGGCAAAGTGGTGGCCCAAATGGTGCGCGGGGAATTGTTGTCGGTGCAGGACGCGCTGGTGATGGATATTGACGAAGTGGCGTTTCGGCAGGGGACAGTGCGGGCCAAACGTTATGGTGAGATGCGGATCCCGACCGCGCTGCGATATGTACAAAGTGTCAAAATGGCCGGTAAAGAATCCGAAGAGCTGGTGCTGGACGATTTGGCTGCATATTTTGTCAGCCAGATGGAAGATGATGTCCGTTACGTGATGGGCTCAGGGTCGACCGTGGCTGCTGTGATGGCGGAACTGGGTTTGCCTAATACTTTGCTTGGTGTTGATGTGGTCGAGAATGGTGAGCTGATTGCCTCTGATGTCACCGCGAGCCAATTGTTGGCGCTGGTACAGGATAAACCGGCCAGGCTGGTGATCACGCTGATTGGCGGTCAGGGCCATATTTTTGGCCGGGGCAACCAGCAGCTGTCACCGGCGGTGATCAGAGCAATTGGCCGGCAGCATATCAATGTGCTGGCGACCAAAAACAAGCTGCAGCAACTAAATGGCCGCCCGCTTATCAGTGACAGTGGCGACCCGCAGTTAGACAGGGAACTCGCCGGGACGCTGCAGATTTTATGTGGCTATAACGATTATGTGATGTACCGGCTGGGGGCCGAAGACTGATGCAACAAACCGACGATTTTATCCGCCATTGCGCCGAATTTTTTGACAGCGCCGTGGCAAGCGCCTCTGACGATGAACTGTTTGCACAAGGTTACCTGCGCGGGCATGTCGATTTAGCGGTCGGGCGGCTGCAACTGGACGAACAGCCGTTCAGCGTGGCGCTGTTATGTCAGCAGGTCGATGACAGCCTGGCACAGGCGATCGCCGGCGGTGAACTCAATGAGCAGGACAGTGCACTGGTGCACCAGATTTGGCGGCAGTTGCAGGCGTAGTGCCGGCACCATGTTATTCACCTGAACGGTCAGCGGCGGGCGCTGTTGCAGACAGCCCGCCAGTTTTCCGCTAGCATGAAGCTTTTCTTCCCTGCGGGCCTTGGTCCGCCTCAACAATAAGTGAACGTTATGTCAAACCTGACAACTTTAGAACAACATGCCAGCTATGGCATCGGCTTGCAGATGGGCCAGCAACTGGCTGACAACCCTTTTGATGGCCTGGATATCGCGGCAGTCGCTGCAGGTCTGGCGGCGGCTTTTTACGGTGAAGAGCCGGAAGTCAGCGAAGATCAGATCCGCGAAGCCTTCGGTGTGATCAGTGCCCGGATGCAGGAAGCGGAGTCTGCCAAAGCCCAAGTCGCCGCCGCTGCCGGTGAAGCTTTCCTGGCCGAAAATGCCAAAAAAGCCGGCGTGACAGTGACTGCTTCTGGTTTGCAGTACGAAGTACTGAATGCCGGCTCAGGTGCCAAACCTGGCCGCAGCGACAAAGTGCGTACACATTATCACGGTACGCTGATCGACGGCACTGTGTTTGACAGCTCTTACAACCGTGGCCAGCCGGCAGAGTTCCCGGTATCCGGCGTGATTGCAGGCTGGACTGAAGCGCTGCAGCTGATGCCGGTTGGTGCGAAATATCGTCTGTACATCCCGCACAACCTGGCTTACGGCGAGCGCGGTGCTGGTGGTGCCATCAAGCCATTCAGTGCCTTGATTTTTGACGTAGAGCTGCTGGATATCCTGTAAGCGATGTCGAATAAAAAAACCGCCGGAAGGCGGTTTTTTTATTGAAAGATCAGCGGACTGCCAAAAGCATTCTGCTCAATCATAGGGATTGTATTTGTGTTTTTTCAGCTGACTGGCGATGACCACCAGCGCGCTCACCAAAAAGATTGCAAAAATGATGCGCATCCAGAATGGCATCGAATATCCCATAAAAGTCCAGGCAACTTCGCCACACATCCCGGTCGGGTTGAATACGGCAGGCAGCCATTCATGTAACGGCAGCCAGCTGGGGAAATCAGGGAAAATGCTGCAGCTGGAAAACCCACCGCTTTGCACGATTTGTTCTTCCAAGACCTGATCGTGCGCTATTTTTAAGCCCCAGCCACTGCTGACTAACCAACCCAGATAAGCGCTCCAGCGCAGCAGCGCATAGTCACGCCCCATAGCGCCGAGCAAACCGGTCAGCAACAGGCCCACTATCGCAAAACGCTGATAGACACACATCATGCAGGGCGCCAGCCCCATCACATGCTGAAAATAAAGCGCAATCATCAGCAATGACAGCGCAATTGCTGATAAGAGTAACCAGGGCCAGGCTTTAAAAGGTAAGCGCGATACAGCGGCAAACATCCGATTTCCTTTATCCAGAAGGACTTAATTCCAGCACGTAATCTAAGCCAAATTGCTTTTGAACACAACCTTATGCGCCGCTCTGCGCATTTTTGTGGCGGAAAGCGGATTTAATGCTATTTACCGGCGGTGGCTTGTTAAGTAAAAAGCGTCTGGTACAATCAGTGCCAGTCTTGGCTGCATGATAACAATAACGGAAAATCCGGATGACGAACCTGATTAAAGCACAGAGCCCGGCGGGCTTCGCCGAAGAATATATTGTTGAATCCATCTGGAATGGAAAATTTGCCCCCGGTTCGATTTTGCCTGCTGAGCGTGAGTTATCCGAGTTAATTGGTGTGACGCGCACAACCTTACGTGAGGTGCTGCAGCGACTGGCCCGTGATGGCTGGCTGACCATCCAGCATGGTAAACCTACCCGGGTAAATAATTTCTGGGAAACCTCAGGTCTGAACATTCTGGAGACACTGGCACGGCTGGATGAAGACCGGATGCCGGAGTTGGTTGACGAGCTGTTATCAGCCCGCACCAATATCAGTGCAATTTATATTCGTGGCGCTATTAAAAATCACCCGGAGCAAGCGGTCGCCATTTTTGCCGGCGCTGAACAACTTGCTGATACTGCCGAAGCTTTTGCAGATTTTGATTACAACCTCAACCATGAGTTGGCGCTGCACTCAGCCAACCGGATCTATGTGCTGATCCTCAATGGGTTTCGCGGTTTGTACCGCAAAATTGCAACTTTTTACTTCTCGCAGCCGGAATCGCGCGAGCTGGCACGTCGTTACTACCACCAGTTAAAACTGTACGCCGAAGCGGGTAAGCATGACGAAGTTGTGCTGGCCGTGCGTAAATATGGCAAAGAATCCGGTAAAGTCTGGTCGGCGCTGCGGCCGGATATTCCGAAAGATTTAGTCGAATAAGCAAAAAACTCCGCGCTGCGGAGTTTTTTTTCGTCTGTGCGCAGACGGTGTTTTCAGCCTGCCAGACAAACTGGTCAGACTGCACTGTGGCGTATTGCCGCCAATAATGACTTGTCAGTCGCAGACTGACTGCATATCATTTGCTGGAATAAGTTATATCCGTTGGTTATAAAGAGGCCCCGCTGATGAATCCTGAGTCTGGCAAATTGCGCCGACCTGTCGAAGTTTATCTGGACAACAACGCCACCACGGCGGTGTTGCCCTGTGCCGCTGCGGCAGTAATGCATCATATGCAAAGCTGTTTTGGCAACCCAAGCAGCAGCCACAGCACTGGTATCAAGGCGAAAGCTGAGCTGGAAGCGACCCGCCAGCTGGCGCGGCAGGTGATAGGGGCCAGCAGCGGGCAGATTGTGTTTACCTCCGGCGCGACCGAAGGCATTCAGACCTCAATCGTCTCTGCTTTGCTGGATGCCCGCAGCCGTGGCCTGGGTGGGCCACAGACCTTGTTGCTTTACGGCGCGACTGAGCATAAAGCGGTGCCGGAAAGCCTGAAACACTGGAATCAGGTGTTGCAGCTGGGCGCCACTGTCCGGGCTATTCCAGTAGACAACGACGGCCTGCTGGACCTGGCGGTGCTGGCGCAATTACTGCCACAAGCGGCGATGGTGTGCACCATGGCGGCGAACAACGAAACGGGCGTCAGCCAGGATTTGGCGGCGCTTGAAGCCCTGATCCGGCGGGTCAATCCACAGGTTCGCTGGATGGTCGACTGCGTGCAGGCGCTTGGCAAAATGGCGCTGCAGATCGCCAGTACCAGTATTGATTATGCGCCGTTCAGCGGCCACAAGCTGTATGCGCCCAAAGGCATTGGCTTTTTGTACGTCCGCGAAGGTGCGCCTTATCAGCCCTTTATCGCCGGTGGTGGCCAGGAAAGCGGCTTGCGCTCCGGCACTGAGAACTTGCCCGGCATTGCCGCATTACATGCCATTTTCACCGAACTGCTCAAGCCTGCCGATTCGGTGTTTCAGCCGGTCGAGCAGCTGTGGCAGTTCAGAGCTGATTTATTAGCGGCCTTGACGGAACTGTTCCCACAGCTGGTGCTAAACAGCCAACCACCGCATATAGTCCCGACCACCATCAACTTCGCGGTACCGGGATTTCTCAGTAAAGACATTCTGGATTTGTTCGACGCCGGTGGTATTCGGGTCAGTGCCGGCTCAGCGTGCAGTTCAAAGGCCAGCGGCAGTTTTGTGCTGGATGCCATGGGGCTGGCCAGCTGGCGTAGCAACGGCGCGGTGCGGTTGTCATTTGGTCCGGCTTCGACAGCAGTGGAAATTGCCGAAGCCTGTCAGGCGCTGCGCCGGCTGATCCCGGTGGTGCGCCGCTGTTGTCTGGTGCTCAATGATGCCCAGGACAATCCGGCGCCTGTGCTGCCGGGGTTGTCGCAATATCGTTACGAGGATCTCTGCAGTTATCTGCTGGTCTGCCCGGACAGTCGCGAGGCGGTGGTGATTGACCCGGTTGAAGCGCTGATGGGCCGCTTACTGAACCTGATCCAGGGGCAGGGCTTACAGGTGCGGGCCGTGCTGGAAACCCATCAGCATCAGGACCATCCGTCGGTACGGGCAGAGTTTATCCAGTCGCTTGGCTTCACTTCGGGTTTAACTGCGGGCGCGACGACACAGCTTGGCTGGCCGACCACAGGCGGCGATAAGTTGCAGGTCGGCACTTATCAGTTGGTCCGGCTGGCGACACCGGGGCACAGTGCAGACAGTTGCAGTTATTTGCTGTGGCAACAGCAAGCGTTATTGGCCGCTTTTGTCGGCGATTTGGTGTTACCGGGTGGTTTTGGCCGGCTGGATCAACCCGGCGCTGACAGTCAGGCATTTTTGCAAAGTTTGCGGCTGCTGCGCGGGCAACTGGCCCCTCAAACGCTGCTGTTGTCGAGTCATGATTATGCCCAGCGTTTCTTCACCACCTGGCAATTGGTGGAGGCCGAAACACCGGAGCTGGCTGCCTGGCTGCAAAGCGATGCACTGAGCGCCGGCTGGCTGGCACAGATCAGTGCGCAAACGGCTGTTTTGCAACAACAAAGCCAGTACCAGTGTGGCATTGTTGAGGTCAGTTGGTCCGATGCCAAGGCGTTGGTGGGGCCCACGGAGATAGAGGCTCTGCTCAAGCAGGAGGCTGGCCTGCAGCTGATTGATGTGCGCGAGCCGCATGAACAAATCGCCGGTGAGCTTGAACCGCTGGTGCCGGCAGGCGCTGTCGTGCAACACTGGCCACTGTCACGGCTGGCGTTTGCGCTGATGAGTGGCGCCATCCGACCGCAGATGCCGTTGTTACTGGTATGCCGCTCAGGAAACCGCAGTCTGCTGGCGGCAAAAGTTCTCAACCGGCTTGGATTTAACCAGGTCTATAACCTCAAAGGCGGCGTCGCACTGCTTGGTTAACCGGTAGAGGCAAGTCGGAAAAATCCCCGCTAAGCGGGGATTTGTGTTCTGAGTGTCCGTGAATGGGATCAGTAAAAGAAACGTTGTAGCGGATTGAGCCAGCGGGTAAGGCCTTCTTTAAACTGTAAAGGTGCACTGAGCACTGACAAACACAAGCAGGGCTCATCGGCGATATTCCGTGGCCTGTGAGTATCCTCTGGTGTATTTATCAATAAATCGCCAGGGCCGTAGCGGCCATTCTCATCGGTCATCTCGCCGGCAAGGACCAGCGTGATCTCCAGCCCCTGATGGGTATGCAGCGGCACATCGGTATTCTTGTCGATAAACAGCAAGGATAAATGGTGCGGCTCGCCCGACGGCAAACGGGATGTTGCGATGCCCCCCATGCTAAGCCATTTGCTGCGTTGTTCGGCCAGCCGTCGCAGGCTGCGTGGCAACTCAAACTGATGGCCGGCCACACTGATGGCTGCTGTAGGCTGTGTTTGCGGGGCCGGCGCTGTGTCAGACAGATTGTCAGCAGCAGCCAGCACCTGTTGCATCATGTGCAGCCAATCGTTGTCCTGAACTGGCTGCACTTGCGATGCAGCGAGCTCCAGGCCCAATTCATTCTCGATATCTTGTCTGAGCTGCTGGCAGTGCGGGCAATAATCCAGATGAGCCGCCACCAGTAATGCCACTTCGGCCCCCAGACTGCCATCGCAATACATCTCCAGCAGACTGATACTGGGATGATGTTTAACGTGCTGAGTCATCTAACGCCTCTCTTAATCTGTCCAGTGCCAGCCGGATCCGCGATTTCACAGTGCCAAGCGGAATACCAAGTTCCGCTGCGACTTCCTGATGCGACAATTCGTCTAGGTATACTTTTTCCATCACCAGCCGCTGCGCCGGTGGCAACGCATGAAAATGGGGGGCCAGTTTTTCGGTCACCAGCCAGACGTCCCATTGCTGGCTTTGCTCTTCGCCACTTTCCGGGTAATCACCGTCGGCCCATAAATCATCGGCCGAAATGTCGTCTTTACGGCTTTGCTTTTTGCGCAGCATGTCAAAGCGCACGTTGCGGGCGATGGTAAAAATCCAGGTGGATGCGCAGCCGCGATTCGGGTCAAACAGCGCAGCTTTTTGCCAGACATTAAGCAAAGTGTCCTGCACCATCTCGAGCGCCTGTTGCTCGTTACCGAACATCCGCAAGCCGAATGCGCGCAGGCGCGGGGCAAAATAACAAAACAGCTGCTGATACGCGCTTTTGTCACGTGTCAGGGCAACAAGCACCAGTGCCTGTTCCCACTGGCCTTGCGATCGGTCACTTGGTGGTTCAGTCAACACTGGTGTGTCGGGGGTTGTAGTCGGCAAAAGTCTGCTCTCCGTTGCTGAGGTCTCAGCATAGTGGGCGGGCGTACGGGCCGTTGAATGTATCATCTGCATGGGCATCTGTCCTCGGTGATGCTGTTTTTACGCCGCAGGCTGGCGATTGGATGTTGGTATAACATTGCAAAAAATAGAAAGATACGTACTGAATTATCTGATTTATCTTCGATTTGATTGGCGATACATTGCACCCATGCAACAAAGCGGAGACAGCAGCATGAAAAAAGTTTTAGTGGTTCAAAGTTCAGTCAGTGGCGAACAAGGTAAATCAAACCAGTTAATCGAGCAATTTGTGCAGGCGCTGCCGGCCGGTTTTGCCCGTGAGCAACTGGACCTGGTGGCTGAGGCGATGCCTCATCTGGCGATGAGTGAAATTGCCGCCTGGATGACCCCGGCAGAAAGCCGTACGCCAGAGCAGGCGAGCCTTGCTGCGTTATCAGATGATGCCATCGCACAGGTGAAAGCTGCCGATGTCATCGTCATCGGTGTGCCGATGTATAACTTTGGCGTGCCAAGCCAGCTCAAAGCCTGGTTTGACCGTTTAGCCCGTGCCGGTGTGACTTTTAAGTACACTGAACAAGGCCCGGTGGGTTTACTGGAAGACAAGCCAGTGGTGATTTTTGCTACCCGTGGCGGCATTTATAAAGATTTGCCAGCGGATTCGCAGACGCCGTTCCTGAAGAGCTTCTTCAACTTTATCGGTTTGAAAAATCTGCATTTTGTTTATGCAGAAGGCCTGGCGATGGGCGCAGAAGCGGCAGAGCAGGCACTGGCAGCGGCCAGCGCGCAAATCGGTGAAATCACGTCGTCTCTGGCGGCCTGATCTCAGCGTTGCTGAAAACATGAAAGGCCGGGGCCATTGGTCCCGGCCTTTTGCTTTTGTGCCGCATAACAAGCACATCCAGCCGTCAGACGATTGAATTGTCAGCCGCTGCTTTGTATAACAACAGGCTTGTTTCTTTCACCCTACATCCGGCAGAACATCATGAAACTATTCAAACAAACTGCAGTGGCGCTGATAGTCAGTGCTGTCCTTGTGTCCGCGTCGGCGCAGGCCAGCCGTGAGGCCGCCAGTTACAACCTGCAAACTCAGCAAATTGTGGCGACCAGCAACGGCTCTCAGGCGATGACCATGGAGCAGGCAATGGCCCATCCGGACTGGCTGGGGCGCCAGCCGGAGCTGGCGTATTGGTCGGCCGACAGTCAGTCGCTGGTTTACCAGCGCAAGCAGGCGGGCAACGAAATTCGTGACTGGTTTGTCCGTCCTATCGATGGCAAAGACAATGGCAATAAAGTTGAACTGATTGATCTGGACAACATCGGCGCACCGGATCAGGTGTTTTCTGCCGATGGCCGGCAGGTGGCCTGGACTTTTGAAGGCAATGTGTTTGTCAAAAATCTGCAGGATCAGCAAATCCGGCAGCTGACGCGCACCCACGACCGCCGGCAAAGCCTGCAGTTTTTAAGCGGCAACCGGCTGGCCTGGCGTCAGGGCTGGGATTTTTATGCGGTAGATCTCGCCACAGGGCAGCTCAGCCAGCTGGCCAGTCTGAAAACCGAAGCGGCACCGAAAGCCCCGCAGGTGCCGGACAATTATCTGGCCAAAGAGCAGCATAAACTGATTGCCTTTATCGCGTTAGAGCAGAAAAACGCGGCCGATGCCTTCGCACAAAAACAAGCTTTGCATCAACAAAGCGACGCCGTTGCCAACAGGCCGGTGTATCTTGGCAAAGACAAACAGATTGGTGACGCCGCCTTGTCGCCGGATGGCAGCAAAATCGTGCTGGCGCTGTCCGACAAATCCAGCTGGAACGATGCGCGCGACATCATGCCAAACTACATCACCGCCAGTGGCGATATCGCTGCACAGCCGGTGCGCCGTCGGGTGCATGACCAAAAACCTGAACCTGAGCAGTTTTTCCTGATTGACCTCAAAGCCGCCACCGCGACTGAACTCAAACAAGAGGTGTTGAGCGGCTTTGACGAAGACGTGCTGGCCAGTGTCAAAGCGGAAAACGCCAAGCGGGACGGCAAAAGTTATAAATCCGAGAAAAAAGCCCGTGCTATTGGTCTGATCAACGACTGGAGCTGGGATCAGTCGGCCATCCGCTGGAACAAAGACGGCTCGCAGGTGGCGATGATGCTCAAAGCCTGGGACAACAAAGACCGCTGGCTGGTGACGGTTGACTTTGCCAAAGCGAAGTTACAGGAACAACACCGCTTACATGACGATGCCTGGATCAACTACGATTTCAACAACTTCGGCTGGGCTTTTGACAACCAGCTGTATTACCTGTCAGAAGAATCCGGTTACTCGCACCTGTACGTCAAAGCGCTCAATGGCAAAGCGAAAAAGCTGACCAGCGGCACTTTTGAAGTCAGTCAGCCACAACTGAGCAAAGACGGCCGTACCGTCTATTTCCGTGCCAATATGCAGCATCCGGGTATTTATAACGTGCACAAAGTGGCGCTCGACAGTGGTGAGCAAACGACGCTGACCCAGCTGACCGGCAATCTGACCTTTAAGTTGTCACCGGACGAACAACAACTGCTGGTGCGTTATTCGACGTCGCTGCAGCCGGAAGAACTGTATGTGATGAAAAATCAGCCGAATGCACCGCTGATGCAGCAAACGGCGACGGTTTCTGCTGAGCTCAAGCAAATGGCATTGCAGGCGCCGCAGGTCATCGCGGTCCCGTCCAGCCACGGCAAACAGCCGGTCTATGCCAAGCTGTATCTGCCCAAAGATTACCAGCAGGGCGAGAAACGCAAAGCGGTGATTTTTAACCATGGCGCCGGCTATCTGCAAAACAGCGATTTGGGCTGGTCGAGTTATTTCCGCGAGCATTTCTTCCATAACCTGCTGGTACAAAAAGGTTATGTGGTGCTGGATATGGATTACCGGGCATCCAAAGGTTACGGCCGCGACTGGCGTACCGCCATTTATCGCCAGATGGGCACACCGGAAATTGAAGATTTGGCCGACGGCGTAAACTGGCTGGTGGCGAACGCCAATGTCGATCGCAACCGCATCGGCACTTATGGCGGCTCTTACGGTGGTTTTATGACCTTTATGGCGATGTTCAAAATGCCAGAGCTGTTTAAAGCCGGTTCGGCACTGCGGCCGGTTGGTGACTGGGCGTACTATAACCATCCGTACACCTCAAACATCCTCAATACGCCGGATGTGGACCCGATCGCTTATGAGCGCAGCTCGCCGATTTATTTCACCCAGGGCTTAAAAGGTGAGCTGCTGATCAACTCGCCAATGGTCGATGACAACGTGTTCTTCCAGGATTCG
Source organism: uncultured Rheinheimera sp. (assembly GCA_966252055.1). Classification (GTDB taxonomy): domain Bacteria; phylum Pseudomonadota; class Gammaproteobacteria; order Enterobacterales; family Alteromonadaceae; genus Pararheinheimera. Next base: position 19,813 of record CBINNO010000047.1, read on the forward strand.
GTACGCGTGGTGCAGCGACTGATTGAACAGGAGATCAACAGTTTTGAAACGGCGATTTTCCCGGTCGAACCGCACGGTTTCCGCCAGCCCAGCAGCTGGCTGGACGAGTACCGCCGCATCGAAAAACTGTTTGACCGTACGCTGTAATTGCATGGTCTGAAGCCAAAGTGAAAAAAAGCCACTGTTTTCAGTGGCTTTTTTATGCAGGTGAGGCAGGCAGCCCACGCCTGGTTCTGTGGCTGCCTGACTTAACGCTCAGGCTTTTTTGCTGTCTGCCTCCAGCATCTCTGCGTCGCTGAAAAGCACAGGAAGCGCTGGCAGCGCAAAGTCGGTAAGACTGGGTGGACAGTTAAATTCCAGCAGTTCGCCGCTGTAAGGCTGATTGAAGCTTAGCCGGCAGGCATGTAGCAACAAGCGGGGGGCCGCCTGCTGCTGGGCAGGGGGGGCGTACAGCGCGTCGCCGAGAATGGGGTGGCCGATGGCCTGCAAATGCACCCGCAGCTGATGCGAGCGGCCGGTCACCGGTTTTAATTGCAGCAAGGCCCGCTCGTTGTCGTGCCACAGCGTGCGGTAATACGTCAGCGCACTTTTGCCGTTTTGAAGACAGACTTTGTTTTTGGGGGGCTGCAGCGGATCGGCACTAAGCGGCAGTGCAATAGTGCCAGCGCGTGCCTCTGGCACGCCACTAACCATTGCCAGGTAGGTTTTTTGCACCTGTCGGCTGGCAAATTGCTGTTTGAGCGCCGCTTCAGCTTTTTTTCGGGTTGCAAACACCATCACACCTGAAGTGGCTAAATCGAGACGGTGAATAAGAAATACCTGGGCAAAACGCTGCGCCAGCCGGCTTTGCACTGAATCTGACAGCGCTTCACCTTTGCCGGGATTACTGAATAAACCGGACGGCTTCTCCACCCCCAGCACATCTTTGTCCTGATAGAGCAATTTCGGCCACTCAGGGCCCGGTGGCTGATAATTCAGCGGTAAAAGTGGTG
>CBINNO010000048.1:0-20513 GCA_966252055.1 uncultured Rheinheimera sp.
TTCACCGTCACTGTTCGCTGGTGACTTGCGCATCCGCTCTTTGTAAAAAACCGCTGCTGAGCAACCGCTGCACCAGCGCCAGCCGCACCTCGTCAGTCACAGCTCCAGGGATTTGGTTCACCGTAAAGGCCGGCGTCTGGCTGATAAACGCCAGGCTTTCGCCGACGCCCGGATGCAACAACAGCTGCTCGCCGGGAATACGCAAATCCAGCATGTCTTGGCCGGCGTTCAGCTGACTGATCGCCAGCGGATGATGGCAAAGCCGGCTGTGCAGTCCGAGCCCTGCGCTCACATCAGCCACTGGCGCGGGCAACTTCGGCAGCTCCAGCAACATTTGCGCCTGGCGGTGTGCCAGCGCTGCCTGAATAAAACCGGGCTGGCGGCACTGCTGCAACAGCATTTCCAGCGCGCCACAGATTTGTTGTTCACACAGCGCCAAATCGGCCCGCTCAGCCGGTGCGTCAGCGCGCTGGCCTAAATCCTGCCGCAGCCGGCGGTCAAAATCGGCCAGAAAGTTTACGCTGGCGCACATAGCTTCCCGCACGGTCACCGGCACAAAACCTATCGATAAATGCAGCGACTCAGTGGTCGATTCAACCGTATGGGTGGTCCCGCGCGGGATATACAGCAAATCACCGGGGCCGACATCGTAGACCGAATAAGGCCCCATCGGCGGCACACCGGCACCAATGGCTTTCCAGCTGTTGCTCAGCCGTGGCGCGTCATCAGAAATAAACCAGCGTTTTTTGCCGTACAGCTGAATCGCAATCACATCGACTTCATCGTCATGCACCGGCGCCCTGGCACCAGCCTGACTCCAGAAAATCACCGTGCCGGCCGGGTTGCCAAACAGCTGGGTCAAAGCCCGGTTAAAGGCCGCCAGTGCCGGCGTCAGTTCGTTCACATCCGGCACCCGCACCGTCAGGCCATGTTGATGATATTGCTGCAACAAGCTGGCAAATCCGGCTGCGCTGTCGACCTGCTGGCGCGCCGGCGCCGGGCCGGTCGGCTGCAGCGCATGGCAGGTCAGCTTGTCGGCATACTGCTGATAGGCCGCCAGCACCTGCTGACGCGGGTCGTCGCCCAGCATCAGCCGGCTGGCCAGATTGGCGGCACCTGAGCGCACCAGCGCCGGACGCTGACCAACCACTTGCTGAAAAAAAGTGTCGTAATCCAACGGAAACAACACCTGACTGAGTAATTGCTGTGCCTGTTCGTAATTCATCGCGCTGCTCTGACATCTGTGCTGCCGGGAAACTCCTGCGGCTATTGTCAAAAGGAAGCGCCCGCTTAGCAAGCAAAACCTGTCGGTGCGCCACAGTGCCGGCTTTTCCTGTGGCGGAACCTGGCAGGCTCACTGCCGGAGCTGGCGGGCTCACTGCTGGAGCGGGCGGGACAAAAAAAACGCCGGCGGTTGCCGGCGTTTTGCATCAGAGAATGGACAATGTTATTGCTTGCTGACCGTCAGCACCGGTGCTGTTGGTGTGCTGGCATCGACACTGAACTGATAGGTCGCTTTAGTGGCGATGCTGATCTTCAGGTTGTCGTTGCTCTGCGCCAGTGTTTTGGCCTGACCGACTGTCACCGTCTGACCATCACTGCCCGCTCCATAGTTGACGGTTGACCAGTCGGCGGAGGCAAACTTGAACTCATAGTCGCCGGCATCCAGCTCCATGCTGTAGCGGTACAAACCACCGGTATAGACAAACTGACTGGCTTCGCCCCAGCCGTTCATGCTGCCGCGCAGGAACACTTTGGTTGCGCCATAAGGCACATATTCGCTGACCGTCAGCACCGGCGCCAGTGGGTTGGCTGCGTTCAGTGTGAACACATAAGTGCCGGCCGCAAAGTTGGCTTTCATATTAGCGCCCTGACGCTGCAGTGTCTGCGCCACACCAAACTGCACATTCTGCTCGCCGGAGCGGGCGCCAAAGTCGACAGTCGACCAGTCGCCGGAAGCGATTTTAAACTCCTGCTCACCGGCGCTGCCCACCATCACTTTCGCTTCATAGACACCGGCACCGACATAACTGAAGGCATCCACTTCGCCCCAGCCATTGATACCGCCACGCACATAGACAGTTGTCAGGCCATATGGCGCGATATCCGGTGCGCCCATCGTCGCGTCAGCTTTAAGGCCCACGCCCTGCGCGCCCTGCTGTGGTTTGATAAAGACTGCGGCGGTATAAGCCGGCACCACAAAGCTGCCGTCGGCGCCTTCAGTGACAAAGCGCGCGCTGCTCAGCCGGTTATCCGCCGACATCTGCTGGACCGGATGCAGCACAAAACCTTGTGCAGTCGGCACTTTGTGGGTTTTCTCACTGGCAGTGCCGTTCAGTACCACCACCATGGCATCGGTCGCCGGGTCGAGATCGGTCAGACCCAGACCATCGTCCAGACTCATCACAATCAGGCCCTGGGTCAGGTTTTTACCGATGTTATGGAAACCGACCCGGTCCATCACCTGTTGGCCCGTGCTTAAACGCAGCAGCGGGCTTTGCTGACGGATCTGCAGGAACTCGCGGAACACGTCGCCAGCGAAAGCGATATGCTCCGGATAAGCTTTGGTATTCGGGTTATTGGCGATGCCTTTAATGCTGTCCCAGGCGCTTTGGTTGTCCTGCGCCAGTGGCAGACCGACGTTCCAGTTATTCGTTTGTTTGCTGAAATCGACAAAGTTGAACCAGTCGCCGGCGTCATAGCTGTTGCGGTCCATTGATTTTGAACGCAGCAAATCGTCGCCCATTTGCAAAAACGGAATGCCTTGTGACAGCAGCGGGATCGCCAGCGCCATGTTGTGGATCCGCACGCGGTCGTCGATGGTCACAGTGGCGCTTAAGCCAAACTGCAGCTTGTCCCACAGCGATTCGTTGTCGTGTTTGGACACATAGTTGATGATGTCGGCCGGGTCATCGGCATAACCGGCCGGCTGACCATTCCACTGGATGCCGGATGCTTTGCCGGTATTGCCCTGGTAATCCTTCAGCACAAAATCTTTTAAGGTGCCGGCCAGGCCAATTTCGATAAAGTTTTGCTCTTTCAGTTTGCCGACATCACTGTCGCCGCTGAACAAGGCAGCACTGCGCACCGCATCGCGTTCGCGGTCGTTGAAAGTGCCAATCTCGGTGCCGTTCAGGTTGGCCTGCCGTGCCTGCACAAAGCGGGCGTCGTTGGCCACTTCACCAAAATTCCAGCCTTCCCCGTAGAAATAGGTGTCCGGGTCAACCGCTTTCACTGCTTCACGGGCGGCCAGAATCGAGGCTTTCGGGTGATGGCCCATGATGTCAAAACGGAAGGAATCAAACTTGTATTCGCGCGCCAGCAGCACCAGCGAGTCGGTGACAAATTTGTCGAACATCCGCTGCTCAGTGGCGGTGTTTTCACAACAAGTGGACCGCTCGATGTTGCCGGTGGTCGGGTTATAACGGTGGTAATAACCCGGCACAATTTTGTCGAACACCGAATTGTCAAACAGGCCCGATGAACTGGTGTGGTTGTAAACCACGTCCAGCACCACCCGCAGGCCCATGCCATGCAGCGCCTGGTTCATTGCACGCATTTCTTTGATACGGGCCACGCCTTCCGGGCTGGATGCATAAGAGCCTTCCGGCACGTTGAAGTGATGCGGGTCATAACCCCAGTTGAAGCTGTCAGTACCACGCATGTCGCCGGCCAGTTGCTGGGCATTTTCACCGGAGTTCTGGAAGCCTTTCATCACATCGAGCAGCACCGACGCAGCGTTCAGGTTACAGACCGACGCTTTGGTATTGACCTTACACAAATCACCAACGGTCTGGTGCAGGTCAACCCGCTTGCTGGCGTCTTCGTTAATGGTTGCAATGTCGGTAGTCGGCAGCAAATGGAAATGCGTCAGGCCTGCATCCGCCAGCGCTTTTAAATGCTGCACCGGCTGAGAATCCGTTTCGGTAAAGGCCAGATATTTGCCGCGGTTGGCTGCGCTGACGGTGGTGTCCCGCACCGAGAAATCACGGATATGGCCTTCATAAATCACGATATCTTCCGGTTTGTCCACCACCGGAATGTCATGAGTATCCCAGCCGGCCGGCTTAGTGTCGGCATCCTGTAAATTGACGAACTGACTAAAGCGACCATTGGTGGAGGTATTCACCGAATAGGGATCTGTCGCTTCCACCGTTTCGACTTTTTTGGTCAGCGGATGATACACCTGCACTTCAAAACGGTAGAACTGACGGTCCAACGTGGCTTTGGCCGCGCTGTAACTCCAGATGCCGGTCGCGGTGTCCTGCGTCATGTTGTGGGTCGCAGTAACTGTTTTCGCCGCATTGTAGACTTTCAGTTTGACGCTGCGGGCCGTCGGTGCCCACACCGAAGCCTTGATGTTACTGGCGTCATACTGCACGCCGAGAGTCGCTTCATCGGCGTCGTTGGCACCGCTGGTGTAGAGGTCGTCCAGCACTTTGGCGGCCTGCACATGTGACGCCGCCATCACTTTGTTGGCCGAATCATAAGAAGCCAGCACCAGCTGGTTTTTGACGATGGCTTTGGCCTGCTCTGCGGTTAAGTTCAGTTTATAAGCCGCCCAGTTGGCCAGGTGTGGCACTTTGGCTTTTTGCTCATCGGTCAGGCTGGCTGGCGTCGCTTCAACGGCTTCACCATTGATGGTCAGCGTGTCGGAATCAATGGCTAAATCCGCTGCCGCGCTGTGGTGCAGTTTCCACTTGGCAACGCCACCGGCCGGTGCATTCCACACCAGCGTGTTGCGGTCCAGCCAGTGCGCTGCACTGTCACTGACCTGCACACCGAGCGACACCACCGGATAAGCAAAGACTGAAGCCACACCTGAGAATGTCCAGCCCATGCGGGAGAACTTCACTTCCTCTTTGGCGCCAAGTGGCAGTTTCATGTCACCGCCGCCCAGCTCTTTACCGGCATCGTCGGTACCGATGTGGATCAGGAAGTTGGCGCAGTCAGTGGCTTTACTGCCAACCCCTTCTTTGAGGTTCAGCAACCAGTAAGCGCCGTAGTTCGGATCGACGCCATTGTGCTGCAGGCCATTATCCCAGCTGGCCGCCAGCGAACTTTGCTGATAGGCATCACAGCTTTCGTTGTTCCAGGTATGCAGCCGGTAACCGTTGTAGTTGCCGTCCGCCCTTTTGTAATACAGCACTGCCTGTTGCGGGCCGGCCATTACGGTGGGCGTTGGTGCATTGGGGTCGACGCCAATCACACAGCTTTCGTTGCGGGCATCCGGCACTGTGGGCGCCGGGCATTTGATCGGTTTTGGCGCCACACAGGCGGTGCCGGCTTCGTTGGGCACTTGCGGCACGTTACAGGTTAACAGGGTTTTACCGGCATCAATGGCACTACCACCACCGCTGCCGCCGCAGCTGGCCAGGGTCGCCAGCAACAGGCCGCTACCGAGCGCCTGCAGCATCATTTTTAACTTAGTCATCAAAATTCTCCAATCTGGCTCAGTTACAGCGAATAGGTCACGCCGAGGAAATACTGGCGACCAAAAAACTGAATGGTGCCGGTCTGCGCGGTGTCGCCGAAATAACTTTTGGTCGGTTCGTCAGTCAGGTTGTTGACCTGGAACAGCACGCTCCACTGATCGTTCAGCTGATAAGACGTCTGGAAATCAACGACAGTCTCGCCATCAAAGTTGACGATCTGCTCGTTCACCGCCACTTGTTCAGAAACGAATGGGTCGCGGTAACGCGCGCTGAGACGCGCTTCAAAACCGTCGTATTCCCAGAACACAGTGCCGGTAAAGACGTTTTCCGACAGACCCGGCAGGCTGATGTTGACCGTCGAACCGCCCAGACTGGTTGGCTGCTGAATTTCGCTTTCGGTGTAGGAATAGCTGCCGCTGACCCCCAGCCCTTGCCAGATGCCCGGCAGGAACTTAAAGATCTGGGTATAAGCCAGTTCCACGCCCCGGATATAACCCCCTTTGTCATTATTGACTGCGGTGGTGTAAGTTCCGTTTGTAACTGGAATAGGCACACCACTCTCTTCGTCGATAATCTGGTCCGGCACAAAGAAGCCAGCGCCTTTAAAGTCGAATTCGGCAATGCTGAAGGTACTGATAAAGGACTTAATGTCTTTGTAGAACAAGGCGGCCACTAAAGCGCCTTCGGTTTCGCTGAAATAACGCTCCCAGGACAGGTCATACTGGTCGGCATAAAACGGCCGCAGGTAAGGGTTGTTGGCGCTCGAACCGGAAATAATACCGTCATCGCTGATGTTGGTACTGGTGTCAGACGCCAGTCGGTTGATCGGTGGCCGTGACATCACGCGGGCGGCGGCAAACCGCAGCTGGTCGTCATCAGTCACGCGGAAATTCAGGTTCATACTCGGCAAATAATCGCGGTAGGTCTCGCCCAGAATGGCGCGGGCGTACTGGTTATTAATCAGACCCGCGTCGTCCATAATATTTTGCGCGCCCAGCTTCGGGTCACCGCCGACGTTTTGCAGCGAAGTGGCCGACTGGTCGGTTTCCACCATCCGCACGCCGAAGTTACCGGACAACGGAATACCCCAGACGTCGGTATCAATATTGGCCATCAGATAAGCGGCCAGCACTTTTTCATAGACTTCACCGCTTTGCAGCATCGACCAGCCGGTATCGGGCCCGCCGTTGACGCGCTGACTTTCCAGCACACCCGGATTGCCGGTGCCCCAGGTTTTCACTGGCTGCGGAATCCCATTGGGGAACCAGGCGCTCAGTGCTTTTTGCTGGTCAATCGCCAGATAGCTGGGGAAGTAACTGAATTTGCCTTTAAAATTCACCACACTGACCATGTCCTGCGTCAGTTTCAGCGGGCGCTGGCTGGCGGAAAAGGCGCCGTCATTGCCATATTCAAATACCGAGCGGTCATTGCTGTATTCGCGGTCAGAATAACGCACCCCGGCTTCCAGCGACGCCAGCACCGGATTGTCCAGCCGCCAGCTCAGGTCGAGCCGTACCGCATCGACGGTATCTTTATTTTCGTACGGATAAATGCCGTATTTGCTCAGCATCACCCGGTTGATATCGGAAAACGCCGCCGCCTGATTCAAGCCCAGGTCCGGTAAATTCAGCCCGTTCAGCTTGTAAGAAATCGACACGTTGTCGTCAAACACTGGCGTAGCGGCGTTGGCATCTTTCGCCACTAACGACCACAACAAGCCATTGCGGAAATCACTCTCAGCCGCCGAATGCGACAAATCGACATTCAGTTTGACGTTTTCGCTGATATCCCAGTCGGCATTGACACCAAAACTTCGCACCTGGTCAAAGTCCTGGTTGTCGTCATTGACGATCTCGACACGGTTGAAGCTGTTAGACGTGCGGTTAAAAGTGCCGCCAATCACCGAGTTGCCATTGAGGATTGGATTGGCCACCGCGCTGCTGGCGCCCCCCAGCTTGACGCGAAAACCGCGGGCAAAAGCTTCGGAGTCAAATTTCGATAAAAATGCATCGGCTTTGAGGGTAAAGGCGTCATGTGGCGCCCATTCCAGCGCGGCCATGTAACCATCCCGCACTTCTTCACCACCACGGTGCTGCATCTCAAAACCTTCGCTGACAAATTCGTTCGGCTCGGTTTCTTTGATGCCATCCACATCCATGTTGGTGTTGTAAGCCAAACCAATAAACTGGGTGGCGACGCTGGGCTGATACAAGCGGGCATAACCCACCGCCACGCCCAGGGTGTCGTCGGCAAACTTACCCTGATAAGAGAAACTGAAACGGTCGCCCCATTCCTGGCCGTCCGGCACTTCGTTGGCTCTGTCGTTAAACATGCCGCGCGCATTGACGTTAAAGGTGTGCTTATCGCCATTTTTTAATGGGCTGGCGGTTTGCAGCTCGACGGTGCCGGCCACACCGCCTTCGATTAACGAGGCTTTCGGTGATTTATAGACCGCGGCCGAGGAAATCAGCTCGGACGGATACTGGTCAAACTCAATGCTGCGACTGCCGCTGGTGCTGACCTGCTCACGGCCGTTTAAGGTGGAAAACACAAAACCACCGGACATACCGCGGATATTAATTTCAGCGGCCTGACCGCCGGTGCGCACCGCTGAAATACCCGGCAGCCGTGTGAGTGCATCAGCCATCGACACATCGGGCAAGGCGCCCAGGTCGTCAGCTGACAAGGTTTCCGACACCGTGTCGTTATAGCGTTTTAAATTCAGCGACTTAATCAACGAACCGGCATAACTGCGCACTTCGATGACTTCGATATCTTCTTTGGTGGGGGTTTTCGGTTTGCTCGCGGCACTGTTGTCGGTGACGGCTGTTTCGGTCTGCTGCGCTGCAATAGCGGGCAGAGCGCAATAGCCGGCAGCCGCCAAAGCCAGTGTCAGGGCACTGAGTCTCTGTCTGAACATGATGGTCTTTCCCGGTCCGTTGGCAGGGCTGGGATCAACTGCTCATCCACCGCCTGCTGTTGTTATACGGCGCAGCGGTGGAAGATTAGCCTTCCATCCATCAGCACCTGTTAATTCAACGTTTATTAATTAACCAGGACAGCCAAGGCGACAACATGAATACGTATTCAGACTTTGCATTTGCGGCAGAGTGCAGCGCAGCCATCTGGCGGCGCTTTTTGGGGTACATAAATGTCTTTTTCGATTAAGATTGCCGCAGATTGCGCACAAATCCAGCGTCAAATCAACGAAAGCCTCCCAGTTGCAGAGGCCAGCAACCCGCCATCAGACTCTTTTAAAACCAATACGAAATCCGCCCCAATGCCGGCCTCGTACCTGAATAGGCACCGACAAATCATGCAGAATTTCGCCGGTATCGCGTTTGTAGGTTTGCAGTAACATCGGCTGAATGTTGCTGCCACAGCGGCTGCCAGTGCGGTCGCTGAAAATGCGTTTAGTTCTGTTGTGCTGCAAATCGCGCTGATAATCGCCGGTCAGCGGTTGTGAGTACTTCAGATTGTGAGTCGGGAAATAACCTTTGCGGTCCACCGCGCCGGCGTATAACACCTCCGGCCGGCGTTGCAGGATGGGCTCCTGGATAGCCGGCAAATGCTGGTCGGTAAAACGGTCATACGGGGTGTGAAATTTCGCCGGATTGCTGCCGGCAATCGGCTGGTAGTCTTCACTGAACAGCTGCTGCTCGGTCAGAGTCTGCTCGCCAAGGGCGCGCTCAAACAGCGTACTGATGGCGGTAGCGGCCTGGCGGGCTTCGACCAGGATCGGTGCGTAAAAACTGTCGTTGCTGACATCACTGAGCGCCAGATAAATACTTTCGGTTTCAACCGACACGTCCACCGCCTGCGCGGCCACCGTCTGGCCTTTGGTCACCACGGTACTGAGCGCCCTGTCGATGCGGCCAAGCGCCTGATCAATCTGCTGACTGGCACCGGCCAGCCCTTCGCTGACCTGCTCGAGCTGCAATAAAGCGCCTGAAGTCTGACTGACTTCATGGTTGATCCCTTCAAAGCCAGCCGCCACGTCACCCAGTTGCTGCTGCACACTTTGACTGAGGCCGACCAGCGCGGTCATGTCGCCGGCGGTCTGACTGGTTTGCTGACGCACCGCCGCCAGCATCCGGCCGATATCCTCAGTGGCTCCGGCTGTTTTGCCGGCGAGCGCCCGTACTTCTTCAGCGACCACAGCAAAACCGCGGCCCTGCTCGCCGGCCCGGGCCGCTTCAATTGCGGCGTTCAGTGCCAGCAGATTGGTCTGACTGGCGACCTGATTGATCACTTCGGTGATGCGCTGAATATCATCCGCCTGATCTTTGAGTTGCTGTAACTGGCTGGCTGCCACGCCGACTGCGCCTGTCAGCGCCGAGATTTGGCCGACACATTGTTGCAGATGCTGATCAGACTGCTGACAGGCCTGCACCGTATGCTGCACGCTGTGGCCAATTTGCTGCAAATTGCCGGTCAGTTGCTGGCTGTTATCCACCAGCTGATTGGTCGCCGCGGCAATTTGGCGGGCGTCTTCACTGCTCTGGCGGATGTCACTGCTTAAACTGTCGACATAAAAAGACACTTCTGCCGCGCCGATTGCCATCCGCGACGTGGCTTCAACAATAGGTTTGGTTTCAATCGGCCTGGCGGCCATCGCCGGCAGATCCGACGGCGCAGCCCCCCCGCGCCCGGCGAGGCTCAGCACCACCAGCAATAACAACAGATTCAGTGCCGCCAGCCCCCAGACCGGCGCTGCAAACCACCACCACAACAGCTGTAACAATACAGCGCCGCCAGCCCATGTTATCCGGTGTTGCCCCTGCATTCTTCCTCCATTTGCGCTGTGCCGGAATTCCCGCTTCAGTGTTTCCGTAAGCCAGACAGAAGTCAAACCCGGCACGACTAAAGTCGCACCCTATCGCCTCAGCACGCAGCAATTAAATTATTAAAAACCGTATTTATATTATAAAAAAGACTTTTGGATATATTGTATACAGTATTCATAAAGATCTAATATGCGCTGGCCTTTTGGCGAAAAAACAATCAATAACATTCAACAGGGACATCTTATGTACAACTTTCAAACCACACCGCTGCGTGTACGCCGCATTGCATTATTGCTAAGCGTGCTGTTTGCCAATACCACAGTGCTGGCCCATGACGGGCACCAGAGCGCTTTGCAAGCCGCGCCGCAGCAACAGCAACAATTGACCGCACAATGGGTGCCAAAACCCGGTGAAAGCCGCCGGCCTGCGCCCGTCGAACCAGTGCCAGACGCCTTGTTGTCACGGCCTGTCACTGAGCAGCAGTTTTTCGATGCACACAGCCGCCAGCAAGCTGCCGCTGCCAACCAGCTACTCGCCACCGCCGGCTGCGAAAATGTTTACAGCGGTTACGGCAGTAAAAGTGGCCAGGCGCTGGTTGACCATATTCTGCAAAACCCCAACAACTGTATAAACGATTTATTCAGTGGCGACGCCATCGCCATCGCCGCCTTCAGTGCGACCAAAATGGCCGCCGTCGCCAATGCTACCGCGACACTGGCCAGCAGTTACAGTGCGGCCGGCAACGAAGTCAGCATCGGCAAACTGTATTATTTCCTGCGCGCCGGTTATTACGTGCAGTACTACAGCAACGGCCAGATCCCGGCTTACCCGCAAAGCGTGCGCACCGCAGTGCGCAGCAGCCTCGACAACCTGTTTGCCAACCCGGTGTTTTATCAGAACTCGGCCGTCAACGGCATGAACATCCAGGACGCGCTGACGCTGGTCGACAGTGCCGGCGAAAACAGCCGTTATCTGTACATGGTGAAAGAATGGCTGCAACGCTGGAACCAGAGCTACGCCAGCGAGTGGTATATGCGCGGCGCGGTGAATCAGATTTTCACTATCCTGTTCCGTGGTCATTACGACAGCAGCTTCCAAAGCGCCACCGCCAGTGACAGCACGCTTATCAGCCGGCTTGGCCAGTTTGCCCGTCAGAGCTGGATGCTCGGCAGCGACGCCGCCTTTTTGCAGGAAAATGCCGCCGCTGAGCTGGCGCGTTTTCTTCAGTACCCCAACGCGCCAGTGTTTAACCAGGTCAAAACCGAAGTCGGCCAGGTGCTCAGCCAGTACAGCATGACCGGCAGCGGTGCGGCTGTCTGGTTAAGAGCCGCCAGCGCCGCCGATTATTACGGCTATTGCAGCGAATTTCAGATCTGTGGTTTTAAACAGCAGCTCGAACAACAAGTACTCAGCCAGCAACACGCCTGCAGCAGTTCGATGAAGTTCCGCGCCCAGCAAATGAGCGCCAGCGAATTTAACACCGCCTGCCAGCAAGTCAGCAGTCAGGAGACCTTTTTCCACCAGTTCCTGAAAACCCGCCAGCAGCCAGTGGCAGACGACTTCAACCAAAGCCTTGAAATGGTGGTGTTTGATTCCAGTGACGACTATGGCCAGTACGCCGGACTGTTTTTTGATATCGACACCAACAACGGCGGTATGTACCTCGAGGGCAACCCGGCGGCCAGCAGCAATCAGGCGCGCTTTATCGCTTATGAAGCCGAATGGCTCAGACCCGATTTCCACATCTGGAACCTGACCCACGAAATGGTGCATTACCTGGACGGTCGTTTTAACCTCAAAGGTGATTTTGGCGCCGCCCGCACCGACAGCCACAAAACGGTCTGGTGGATTGAAGGGCTGGCGGAATATGTCTCAAAGAAAAACCGCAATAACGAAGCCATCACACTTGGCCGCACCAAGCAGTTCAGCCTCAGCCAGATCCTGGCCAACACCTACAACAGCGGCACCGACCGGGTGTATCGCTGGGGCTATCTGGCCGTGCGTTTTATGTTTGAAACCCAGCCGGCGACGGTCACCACGTTGCTGCGCCATTTCCGCGCCGGCGATTACGACGCTTACCTTGGCGTGATCAATGGGCTGGGCACCAGCCTCGACAGCCAGTGGGCGCAATGGCTCGACACAGTGCAAAGTAACGACACAGTACCGGTCAGCACTATCAGCGAAACCGGTGGCAATGGCAACGACCCGGCCGCGCTGCAAAACGGCCAGGCGGTGACAGGCCTTGCCGGCAATGCCGGTCAAATGCTGCTGCACTACATTGATGTACCGGCCAATCAAAGCAAGCTGGTGGTCAGCCAGAGTGGCGGCAGCGGTGATGCCGACTTATACCTCAAACTGGCGCAGGCACCGACCCAACAAAGTTATGACTGCCGGCCTTATGTCGGTGGCAACACTGAAAACTGCACCATCAACAATCCGGCGGCTGGTCGCTGGTATGTCGGCAACTTTGGCTACACCGCCTTCAGTAGCGTCAGTCTGACTGCAACCTTCAGCGCACCGCCGGCCCAGCCGGATGCCTGCCAGACCCAGGCGCCGGTGGATTACGTCGCTGTCGAAGCCGGCCGCCAGTACTGTATCGTCGCTGGCAGCAATAACAGCTACAGCTACTTTTATTTCTACAACGACACGGCCAATCGGCGACTGAAACTGCAGTTGTTTGGCGGGACCAGTGGGAATGCAGACTTGTACTTCAGCAACCAGACCTGGCCAACGGCCGCGAATTATCAACAAAGATCGGCCAACAGCGGCAATACCGAAGAGCTGCTCAGCAGCCCGTTACCGGTCGGCTGGAGTTATCTGGCGGTCAAAGCCAGCCCGGATCGCGGCCTGACCACGCTGGTCGTCAGCACGCAGTAACCGGTCAAGTCTGAGGCCGGGATCCGCCCAGGTTGTCTGGAAATGGTGCAAAAAAATCCCCCGCTGAACAGCGGGGGGATTTGTGCAGAGCATACGGGCATCAGCCGGGATTATTGGTCTGGACCCATGGACCGAAATCAGCGATAAATCACAAAATCTTTCGGCTCGCGGCGTACTTTTTTCAGATTGACCAGCCAGTCGCCTTCTGCCGCGCGGTAACCGACCGGCAGCATCAGCACTGAGCGTAAACCCAGCGCTGGCAAGTCCAGAATCGCGTCGACCTGCTCAGGGTCGAAACCTTCCATCGGCGTGCTGTCGATACCCAGCTCGGCCGCTGCGATCAACGCGCTGCCCAGACCGATATAAGCCTGTCGCGCGGCATGCTGGAAATTCTCTTCCGGCGTGCGGTTTGGATACCATTCCAGCAGTTTCTGCCGGTAGGCTTCCCAGCCTTCGTTGCGAAAACCACGTTGTTCGTTGACCAGGTCAAACATCTGATTAATGCGTTCGGCACTGTAATGGTCCCAGGCGGCGAATACCAGCAGATGCGAGGCGTCGGTCACCTGCGCCTGATCCCAGGCCACAGCACGGATCCGGGCACGGACGTCCGGGTTTGTCACTACCAGCACCTGATACGGCTGCAGACCGCTGGAGCTGGCCGACAGCCGGATAGCTTCCAGAATAGTGTCCAGTTGTTCGGCCGGCACGGCTTTGGCCGGGTCCATTTTTTTGGTGGCATAACGCCAGTTCAGTAAATTCAGTACAGCAGACATGCTTTTATTCTCCGGGGTTTATTCATCGCCTGTGCCTGAAAAAAGCACAGCGACCACAACAAAAACGCCGCCAGCTTACCAATTAAATACCAATCAGTACAAATCATTTAAGACGAAGTGGCAGATCTAAAAGTTATAACAACGCCGCCGCGCAACCCTTGCGCCAGATCAACAACCAGCCGCCGCAGACTGGCTACACTGCGCACCATTTTTTGCCGGAGCGCCGCGATGACAACCATACATGACCCGATTCCTTCAGCCAAAGCGGACCCAGCCGAACCGTTCAGACCCGAATTGCTGTCACCGGCTGGCACCTTAAAAGCCATGCGTTATGCCTTTGCTTACGGCGCCGACGCCGTCTATGCCGGCATGCCACGCTACAGTTTACGGGTACGCAATAACGAGTTTGATTTGGCCACACTGGCCGTCGGGATCGGCGAAGCCCATACACTCGGTAAAAAATTCTATTGTGTGCTCAACAGCGCGCCGCATAACGCCAAGCTCAATACGCTGCTTGACGATATAGCCGCGGTGGTGGCGCTTAAGCCCGATGCGCTGATTGTCAGCGACCCTGGCGTTATCTATTTGATCCGCAGCCACTTTCCGGATACAGAACTGCACTTGTCGGTGCAGGCCAACACAGTCAACTGGGCCGCTGTGCAGTTTTGGGCGCAAAATGGCATCAGCCGGGTGATTTTGTCGCGCGAACTCGCGCTCGATGAAATTGAACACATCCGCCGCGAAGTGCCGGCGATGGAGCTGGAAGTTTTTGTGCACGGTGCGCTTTGTATGGCCTATTCCGGCCGCTGCCTGCTGTCTGGCTACATGGACAAACGCGACCCGAATCAGGGCACTTGCACCAATGCCTGCCGCTGGCCTTATCAGGTCAGCCAAGCGCAGGAAAATGAAGTGGGCCAGTTTGTGCCGGCTGCGCCACAGCAGGAGGCGGACAGCCCTTTGTCGCTGCATCACAGCAAACCGGTCGATGACATTATCCTGCTGACCGATCCGCAAAAACCAACCGAAGCCATGCCGGCCTTTGAAGACGAACATGGCACTTACATCATGAATTCAAAGGATTTACGCGCGGTGCAGCATGTTGACCGCTTAACCCGTGCCAAAGTCCACAGCCTGAAAATCGAAGGCCGCACCAAGTCGTTTTATTATGCCGCCCGTACCGCCCAGATTTACCGGCAGGCCATTGAAGACGCGGTCGCCGGCCGGCCTTTTAATCCAGCGCTGCTGACCGAACTGGACGGCCTGGCTTCCCGTGGTTACACCGAAGGTTTTTTGCGCCGGCACATCCCAATCAGCGAACTGCAAAACTATGAAAAAAGCGCGTCCGGCAGCGACAACCAACAGTTTGTCGGCGAAGTCAGCGGGCTGTGTCCGCACAGCGGTCGTGCCGTGATCGAGGTGAAAAACCAGTTCAACGTCGGCGATACGCTGGTGCTGATGTCACCGCAAGGTAATCAGCAGCTGACACTCCCGGCCTTGTGGGACAAGCAAGGACAGGCCATAGCGCGCGCGCCCGGCGCCGGCCACATAGTCCAACTGGAACTGCCCGCAGGCCTGAAACCAGACTTTATGCTGCTGATCCGCCAGCTGCCAACAGCGGCCACTGCTGCGTTTGTTCCGCAAACAGGGTGCGCCTGATGACGCTGGTGATCCTCGACGACTGTATCAACTGCGATATGTGCGGGCCTGAATGCCCGAACGCCGCCATTTCATTACAGACGGTTGCATCCGGCAAACGGATCTACCAAATAGACCCGGCGCTTTGCACTGAGTGCGCCGGTTTTTATCCGGAACCGACTTGTATCAGGGTTTGCCCTATTGATGTCGTCGTGCGAATCCAACCGCCGAACGGCGCCGGCCATGACGGGCAGACCGGGCTGAAAGCAGCGCCTCAGAGCGCTGTAAAATCAAACAGATAGACGAAAATCAAACATTTTATTTTACATTTAATACACATTAGATACAATGGTAACTGCTTGAAGCCCATCATCTCATAAGGACATCCTATGTTGAAATTATCCCTGGCAGCGGCCGCGTTGCTGGTTTCTTCAGTTGCTGTTGCCCAAACGACTGATTTATCTTCTTTTTCTGTACAAGGTGATTTTGGTTACGCCCGGCATAAAGCCGGCAGCGACGGTGACCATGAATCCGGCAGCGCGTTCGCTCCTGGCATCGCTATCAGCTATCACATTGACGAGCAATGGTCAGTCCGGCTGCAATATACCGATGCCGGCGAATTCGAAGTGCTGAGTGCTGAACTGACCGACTATCAACAAAATCTCTGGATTGATTTTGATCGCACGCTGGACAGCAAAGCCAGCTGGCTGGGTCTGACCGCTCAATATCAAACACTGCAGGCCCCGCAAAGCTGGTCTTTTGGTGCCCGTGCCGGTGTAGGTTTCTGGAAGCAGGAATTTACTGTGACAGATACCATCAGCGCAGTATCCAATCAGGCCGGCCAGTCTTTAGTCGGACAAAGTTTCAGTGAGTCCGGTTCAGACAGTGGGGCCGGTCTGCTGGCAGGCGTGTTTGCGCACTATCATTTTTCTGAACAACTGGCGCTGACTGTTGATTTAGACCTGGCGTCCTTTTCCAGCAACGCCATCGAAGACATCGAGATGTTTGCCGATCTGGACGACACCAAAGCCGACTACCATGTCAGCCGCATCGCGGTTGGTGTGCAATACCGTTTCTGATAAGGCCAGGCCCTGCGGGTTTGACATCGCTTTACAGCAAAAGCCCGTCGGTATGACGGGCTTTTTGTTACTGACTCTTGGTCAGCGTTCTCTTTGTTATCGTTCTCTTTGTTATCGTTGTCCGTGTCACTGGGCGCTTGCTGACTTGTCAGTGCCCGGCGATTTGCAGCTGATTGAGCAACACAGACCCGGTCAGCACGCCGCCGCGCCGGTCGACATCGTTACCAATCGCGGCTATGTCCATAAACATCTGCTGCAGATTGCCGGCGATGGTGATCTCACTGACCGGGAAGCGGATTTCGCCGCCTTCGACCCAGAAACCAGCAGCACCGCGCGAATAATCACCAGTGACGCCGTTGACGCCCTGTCCCATCAGTTCTGTCACCAACAAACCGGTGCCCATGTCGCGCAGCAGGCCGGCCAGATCTTTATCGCCATGCTGCACATACCAGTTATGGATGCCGCCGGCATGGCCGGTGCTGGCCATGCCCAGTTTACGGGCGGAATAACTGGTGGTCAGCCAGCTGTGCAACACGCCGTCGGTGATGATGTCACGGTCAATGGTTTTCACCCCTTCACCGTCAAAAGCGCTGGAAGCCAGCCCTTGCAGCACATGCGGCCGCTCAATAATGTTGACGCCGGTGGCCATCACCTGCTGGCCGAGCTTATCCAGTAAAAAACTGGATTTACGGTAAATACTGCCGCCACTGATCGCCGACACCAGATGACCAAACAAACTCCCCGCCACATCGGCGCGGAAAATCACCGGCACTTTTTGTGTATCCAGCTTACGGCTGTTCAGTCGCTGCACGGTTTCCAGCGCCGCCTCACGGCCAATGCTGGCAGCGTCTTTTAAATCCTGTAGTTTGCGGCCGACGGTATAGCTGTAATCACGCTGCATATCGTCGCCGTCTTCACCAATCACCGAGCAGCTCATGCTGTGGCGGCTGCTGGCGTAGCCAACCAGCTGACCATGGCTGTTGCCATACACTTTCAGGCCCTGATGTGATGAAAACGAAGCGCCGTCTGAGTTGGTAATGCGGCTGTCGACGGCAAAAGCCGCCGCTTCAGCTTCGGCGCACAGCCGGGTCGCCTGTTCAGTGCTGACCTCTGCCGGGTGATACAAATCCAGCTCCGGCGGATTAAATTCCAGCCAGCCGGCTTCAGCAAGGCCTGCACAAGGGTCTTCAGAGGTGTAACGGGCGATATCAATGGCGGCTTCGACGGTGCGCTGTAAGGCGGCCGGGCTTAAATCGGCGGTCGATGCCGAGCCTTTGCGCTGGCCGACATAGACACTGATCCCCAGGCCACCATCCTGGTTAAATTCCATCGTTTCGACCTCGCCGTGGCGGGTTTCCACACTCAGCCCACGCGTACGGTTCATCGACGCTTCGGCGCTGCTGGCGCCCAGTCTGCGGGCATGCGCCAGCACCTGGCTGACGGCGGCTTTGACTTCTTCGATTTCCTGCGAAATTGACGGATTGGTTTGGCTCATATCAGGTTGTCGGTCCTCTGGCATTCAGGTGGGCAAGCTTACCACAGCCGCCGGCAAAGCGCGCCAACTGTGGCGAATCCGGCCAGCAGGCTGCGCCTTGCAAAGGTTCCGGCAGTCCGCCAGACGCAGCTGCCGCGTACGGATGTTGCATGCGGGTGCCGCGTGCTGATTCAGCGCACCGCCATGCTGTAATGCACTACATCAAAGTCGCCGAGCGGGTCCCGGTGCAAATAACGACGGACAAACTGCATCCCAAGCTTTTTCATCACCGCGACTGAGCCGCTGTTGTCCGGCAGTGCGATGGCTGACAGGTGCGTGACGCCCGGTAACTGCGCTGCGGCCGCACAAACGGCCGCCGCCGCCTCAGAAGCGTAACCCTGCCGCCAGACACAACGTTTAAAGCGCCAGCCCAGTTCCAAATCTGCCGGCACAGCGCCGGTGGTGAAAAAATACATCGGCCGCACCAGCACCCAACCGATATAGCTGTCAGCGGCAAGCATGGCGCCATCGGTCAGCGTTTGCGGTTCGCGGGTAAAAACGGCATAAAGACCATAACCTTTGGCCGGGTCGCGGTATGCATTCATCCGGGGCAACATCCGCTGCTGAATATCCGCCTCAGTGCTTGGTACGCCGCCATTGATGTATTTCATCACTTCAGCGTCCTGGTCCAGTTCAAATAACAAACCGGCGTCGTTGTCGTCCATCAGGCGGTAATATAAACGCGCACTTGGGTCAATCTGCATCAGGCAGCCTCAGCGTTTTTCCGGGAAAACAGCAAAATAACTGAGGCTGCCCCCAATTCACAACGGCGCTTTGATATAATTGTCAGATTTTGAGCAAGCAGAACGCAGGCAAATGGCAGATATTACCGATTTTACCCATGGCGACGACTGGGATCGCAGCGAAGGCAAAAGCAAAACCCAGGTGAAAAAAGAGATGCACGCGCTACAGGCGCTGGGCGAAGAACTGGCGGCCTTGTCGCCGGTGTCGCGTGCTAAAATCCCGATGAGCGCTGAACTGACCGAAGCGCTGCGTCAGGCCGACAAAATGCCGAAAAAGCACGAAGCGCTGCGCCGTCACCTGCAGTTTATCGGCAAGCTGATGCGCAACGAAGATTTGGAGCCGATTGAACGCGCTTTAGCACTGATCCGTAACACCAATCAGGCGGCCACCCGCAAATTTCACTTAGTGGAAGACTGGCGTGACAAGCTGCTGGCCAACAATGACGCCGTCACCGAGTTTATCGCCGAGTACCCGGATGTCGACGTACAGCAACTGCGCACCCTGATCCGCAACGCGAAAAAAGAGCAGGAAAAGAACCAGCCGCCAAAATATTTCCGCGAGCTGTTCCAGCTGATTAAGCCATTGATTATTGGTGATTAACAAGCGCCAACAGCCGACTACAAACAGGCGTTGACCGCCTGCCTTGTTTCCCCCATCCCCTGGTCCTGACCGGGGGATTTTTTTAGGGCCCGCAGCACAGGAAAAAGCCAGCCTTGTGCTTCAGCGATTGCAAGCTGAAACCGGACAAGTCACCCGCTTCTTATTCAGGCGGGTAAGGCGCGGCTTTTAACAACTGACGTCGTAGCTGCTGCACCTCCGGGCGACGCAGCCCTGCTTCGTATTGCGCGACCAGTTGTTCAATGCCGGGATAATGACGGGAAAAGGCAATGTACATCGGCTTGCGCTCCAGCACCGGCCCAACGGTGCTGATCGCGGCTTTTTCCGCACGCAGCTCGGTGCGGATAATATGGTCGGCGACCCAGCGCTCTGCCACCACAAAATCAACGCGCTGACGGACCAGCATTTCTAACGTTTCATGGTCCGATAGCAGTTCGATTTTCTGCGCCTGCGCCGCACGCACCACCGCCGGATAACTGTAACCCCTTACCAGCCCAAGTCGCAGCGTTGAATTTTTCAGGGCTTCCAGTGGCGTGGCCAGCAACGGTGCGCGGTTGTTTTGCAAAAACACCATTTCGTTTTGATACAGCGGCGTCGGATAAATTAAATCCTGACTGCGTTCATCGTCATACCATAAGGTCAGAATCGCCGCGGCCTGCCCGCTGCGCGCTATTTTCAAAGCCCGCGGCCAGGGCAAAAACTGCACTTGCGTCCGCACGCCCTGGCTTTGAAAAATCGCCTGAGTTAACGCCACCGCCGGGCCCTGCCCAGGTAAGCCTTCACCGTTATGCGGCACAAAATCACTGCTGACCACCGGCCAGATTGCGTTCGGTGCAGCCCCTTCATGATCTGCCGTACGCGCCAGACAGCTCCAGGCTACAATCAGCAAAGCGTATAAAACGAACCGCACCATCCTGGTTTCCTTGTCTCAATAAGAACAACAAAATGCCTTAACAGCGTAGCCAGTCTGCTGGGGTCTGCCAGCCCGCCACTGAAAAACAATGGCCCGCCACTCGCCTCTGCACATGCCA
>CBINNO010000049.1:0-20115 GCA_966252055.1 uncultured Rheinheimera sp.
GGTAGCCGGTCAGGCTGCCGCGTCGGCCATTTTTGATGACATCCCCCACCTGATGAGTGCTGGAAGGTTCACCGACCAGACACCAGCGAATTTTTTCCTGCCTTGCTTCCAGCGTTTCAATCACCCGCTTGGTGCCGTTGATAAAAGGGCATTCATCATCGCTTGTGATCAAAAATGAGATATCACCGGTCAGCTTTGGATTTTTCGCCAGAAAACGTTCAGTGGCGACAATCATCGCCGCCAGGCTGCCTTTCATGTCGGCAGCGCCGCGGCCATACAGAAAACCGTCGCGGATTTGGGGTTCAAACGGCGCACTCTGCCATTTGTCGAGCGGGCCTGTCGGTACGACGTCGGTGTGACCGGCAAAACAAAACAGCGGTTTACCCTGACCACGGCGCGCCCATAAATTAAGCGTATCTTCAAAAAACATCGACTCGATATGAAAGCCAAGCTTGCTGAGTCGATCGGCCATCAGTTGCTGGCAGCCTTCATCCAGTGGCGTCACGGACGGGCGACGGATCAAGGCCTCGGTCAGGGCTAAAACTTCGGAGTGCTGATTCATGCTTCCACTCCGCAGAATAGCTGATAGCTGGCAATCGAAAAGCCGGCTAAAAAGCGGTCGCCTTTTTGCAGCAGCGGGCGTTTGATGACCGCCGGATGTTGCTGCATCAGCGCCAGCACGGCGGCTTCGGTGTCGATTTGCCGCTCAGCTTCCGGCAGGGCACGCCAGGTAGTACCGCGTTGATTAATCAGCTGCGCAACACCGAGCTGGTGCAGTGCCTCGGCCAGCACATCCAGCGGGACGCCATCGGCACGATAATCATGAAAGTGCACGTCAACGGACTGTTCACTGAGCCAGCTGCGGGCTTTTTTCATGGTGTCGCAGTTTTTAATGCCGTAGATAACCAAAGACATAAGATTGTAAAACTCCTAGTGAGAAACAGCAGTGTGCAATTCCAGCCAAAACAAAGTATCGCGCGCTGCTGCAACGTAACCGGCCCGGCTGTGCAGCCGGGCTATTTTCGGATGATCTAATAACGTCAGCCAGCAACACAACGGGCTGAACCATTGCTGTAACAGTGCAATATCCAGCTGCAGCAACGGCTGGCCGGCCCTGACCGTGGCACCGTCGGCGACCAGCCAGCGAAAACCTTGTGTCAGTTGCTGGCATTGGGGCGGGAAACGGATCTCAAGCCTGAGCCCTTGCGGGTGAAGCAGCAGGATCTGGCTGCCGCCGGCATCGGCCCGGTGCAACTTGCCCTGAAAAGGCGCCAGTACCTGATTGTCCTGCAGCTGGATCTGCACGCTGTCTGGCAGCAAGCCGGCCTGATAAGGCGCGGGTGCCTGCGCATCCGGCAAGCTCACTAAACCGCTGAGCGGGCTTTTGATTTCCATGCCATGCACCGGGAAAATGTCGGTATGCAGTGTCAATTTACTGAAGACTGAAGGCATCTGATAACTCCAGACCTGCGTTGATAGGCTGATAGTAACAAAGTCTTGCCGCCAAGCGGTGTTGATGTTGAAAAAAAACCGGCAATGGTTCGCGCAAAATTGCAGGAAAATATCAAAAAAATCTATTTAGCCCGAAAAGTAGTGAAAAGAGCTTGTTTTTCATGGTTTGTTTAGTGATGAAAGCGCTGGATACTGCGGATTATCTGCATTGAGGTTGTCCACAGATTCTGTGGATAACTTTGTGTGTTATTGTGTTTATCTTGCTTATCTATTTGAAATGCATAGATAAATGCTGGTGGCACAAATTTTGTTACCTTATGACATTCTGATGAATGTGCTTAAATGGCTGAATTTGGTAGTTTGTCAGGTTGTGCTGACTAACTTTGTTAATTATGCAGATATTTATGCAGATAGCCGCCCCGGCTGACACAGGACTTCAGCGGAATTTTCTGCAGCAACCGCGTCCGGATGGCGGATTTATGCTAGTGTTGCCACAATGCCTTTGTTTTGGAGTCAGGCCATGAATACTGCTATTCGTACCACGCTGCAGACCGGAGTTTTGTACAGTAAAACCTGGCCTGTGCAGCTGGAATTAGGCGCGGTTTTCCCGGAAAACCGGATGATTCGGCTGACTTTATTACTCAAACAGTGGATGCCGCCGCTGGCGGTGCTGTCGGTGACAGTGCAGCTGCAGTATTTTGGCTGGCAGTATCTGTGGACTGCGCTCGCTTGTGGTCTGTTTCTGCTCGCTTTACCCCTGCAGTGTTATTACTGGCTTGGGCTACGTGCACAAAGTGCGTTGCCGCCTTCACTGCATCGCTGGTATCAGGAAGTCCGTCAACAGATGCAGCAGGCCGGGGTGCAAACGCCCAAGGCCGGCGCAGGCAAACCCCGTTACCTGGATTTGGCTGATACCTTACAGGCGGCTTTTCGCCAACTGGATAAAACTTTTTTCCGTCAGTGGTTTTAGTCGGCGGTTCAATCAGTTTTAAATGCGGCCACCCAGTGTGGCCGGTACACCAGCAGTAAGGTCAGCGCCATCCCGTTTAACAGGGCTTCCGGCATCGCCAGCAGTGGCATGATCAGCAAATATTCACTCAGTTGCGTGGTGCTTGCCTGTTCAGCCAACACAAACTGTCCAAGTCCCTGCCACAGCACAAAGGCCGCACCACAGAGCAGGCTGTTGAGAAATCCACTGACAAAAATCGCCACAAACAGATGTGCCGGTAAATAGCGGGCGATCAGCAGGTAGCTCAGATAGCTTTGCACGGCTACCAACGCCAGGGCGAGCCACTGCAGATAAAAAGGGCTATCGGGCCAGCCGGGCGCAGCGATACCTTGCCAGCTTTGATAAACCGCGGTTGCCACCAGCGGCAGTGTCAGCGCCAGCGGAATGCTGAGCAGGCTCAGACGCAAGCCCAGCATTAACGTGACGCAGGTGACCCCAAGAAAATGCAGCGGCGGAAAACCGGGCAACTGCGCTTTCAGTTGCCACAGCACGGTCTGCACCAGAATGGCGCCGATAAACAGCGCCTGTACCAGCGGCTGTTGCAGCAGCGGCAACACTTTGCGGTCCAGCACCAGATAATAGAGCAGGGCCAACGCGCCGAGGTACAACGTCA
Source organism: uncultured Rheinheimera sp. (assembly GCA_966252055.1). Lineage (GTDB taxonomy): Bacteria > Pseudomonadota > Gammaproteobacteria > Enterobacterales > Alteromonadaceae > Pararheinheimera. The sequence continues at coordinate 3,075 of CBINNO010000049.1, forward strand.
TGTTATTCGATGGCAAATACAGACCAGACTGGCGCGTGGTCGGATGGCCGCTCCATGGCGCGAATGTCGTAGTCCACGTCTGATTCACGACACAACGCCGCTAATGGGGCTGTGGCCATCACCACATCAATGCGCAGGCCCCGGTTGTCGTCAAAGCCTTTGGAGCGGTAGTCAAACCAGCTGTAGCGCTCGGTGCGCTCGGGGTGCAACTGACGGAAAGTATCGATCAGGCCCCAGTCTTTAATCTTTTGCAGCATCTCACGTTCTTCCGGCAGGAAAGAGCATTTGCCATCTTTGAGCCAGCGCTTACGGTTCGGCTCGCCGATGCCAATATCAAGATCAATCGGCGAAATATTGATGTCACCAATCACTGCGACATAATCGTCCGGTTGATGATGTTGCTCCAGGTAATTCAGCAGATCGGCATAAAATTGCTGTTTGGCCGGGAATTTCACCGGATGGTCACGGCTTTCGCCCTGCGGGAAGTAACCATTGAGCAACGTAAAGTGTTTGCCGTTTGGCAAAGTCCAGCGGCCGATCAACATCCGCCGCTGCGCGTCAGGAGCATCACCGGGAAATCCGTACAACATCTGTTCTGCCGGCGTTTTACTGAGAACAGCGACCCCGTAGTGGCCTTTCTGGCCGAAATAATACACCTGATAGCCCAGGGCTTTGACATCCTCAAGCGGGAACTCGTCGTCATGGACTTTAATTTCCTGCAAGCCGATGAAATCCGGTTGATGTTGTGTCACCAGCGCTTGCAGTTGATGAGGGCGGGCACGTAGTCCATTGATATTAAAAGAGATGATTTTCATAGTTGGGGGCTTTTCCACTGGCAGAACCGGTTTGCATCATAGCACCGGTGAGCGCTTTGTGTCTAAAGGCGGCTTGCAGCACTTCGGCTCGTTTAGGTATGCTCGGGCCGTTTTTAGCTTTTCAACCGGAGCAGGCAGTGAGTGAAGTCTGTCAGTTCAGCGCGATACCTTATCAGCTGAAACGTTCCAGCCGGCGACGCACGCTGGCACTGCAAATGGGGCCGCAGGGACTGGTGGTTCAGGCGCCGCTCTATCTGGAAAAACTGGCTATCGACCAGTTTATTGCCAAAAAAGCCGATTGGGTGCGCACGCACCAGCATCAGCAAGAAAACAGGCCCCAACAGGGCTACTCGGTATTGGGTGACAGTCTGGCATTGTTTGGTCGGCCGCTGAAGTTAAAAGTGGTGGATGACAGTGTCAGTGCCGTCACCCTGGAAGGGGACACGCTCTGGGTGCAGTTGTCCCGCCGGGTCAAGCCACAAAATCGGGGCCGTCAGATCCTGCAATTGCTGGAAAGCTGGTACAGTCAGGAAGCTGAAGTCTGGTTTGGCAGCCGGCTGCAGCACTTTGGTCAGCGCATGGGATTGTCTCACCGCAGCCTTCAGATCAAAAGCTGGCAAACCCGTTGGGGCAGCTGCCACAGCGATGGTCTGATTTGCCTGAACTGGCGATTGCTGCTGGCGCCCGGCTGGATTGGTGATTATGTGGTGGTGCATGAGCTGGCACATCTGGCGCAAATGAATCACTCACCAGCGTTCTGGCAACTGGTCGCCATCCATTTTCCCAACTGGCAGCAAGCCAAAGCCTACCTGAGACACCATCAGCAGCAACTGTGCCTGACGACAGACCCAGTGAGTTGAACCCAGGCCTTTTGTTATTGATGATGAGCGAATTCAGCGTAAAAAAGAGGCAAGTACTGGCGTGACACCCGCTGTAGATTGGGCTCTTTGCAAGCAGCAGTGTTTCTGCTTTAATCCGCAGCCATCACTCCAGTATCGCCGTGTGAACAACCGGCTGTGAATCGAAAGGACCCTACTCATGCAACCGTCAGCAATCAATCCACTTCGCCTGCAGCAACTGCTCAAGTTGCTGGATTTAACCCGATTAACCGAAGAGGACAGCGAGAGCGCAATGGCTGCCTGGTTGCAGACAACGGCAAGATCAGATGCGCAGCCCGCCGCATTTTGTGTCTACCCGCAATTTATTGGACAAACGCTGGCGTGGCTGCAACAGCAGCAAATGGCGCTGCCAGTCGCGACTGTGGTGAATTTCCCCACCGGTGATATGTCACTGACTGCTGTCAAAGCGCAGATCCAGGAAGCGCTGGCCGCCGGCGCCGGCGAAATTGATGCGGTGTTGCCCTATCAGGCCTTGCTGCGTGGCGAACATCAGCAAGTTGAGGCGTTTTTGGCGGGTGTACGTGAGGCCTGCGGTGATGCCTGCCTGAAAATCATTATTGAATCCGGCGAGTTAGGAACAGCGCAGCAAATTGTCAAAGCAACCGAACTGGCTATTGCGGCAGGTGCCGACTTTGTCAAAACTTCGACGGGTAAAGTCGCGGTCGGCGTCACGAACGAAGCCGCTCGTCTGATGCTGACCGTGATCGCCGCCGCCAACCGGCCTGTCGGTTTCAAAGCATCTGGCGGCGTGCGGACCGTCGGACAAGCCCTCGAACTGGTGCAATTGTATGAAGAGATCACCGGTGAACTGGCGCAGGCCAGTGGTATGCGGATCGGGGCTTCGGCTTTGCTGACCGAATTGCTGGAGTTGTTGTCCGCACCTGGGCGCGGATAACAACGGTTTCAGCAGACGAGTTCAGATGGGAATTTTGTAGGTGGTTCTTAATTCGTCATATTGTTGTGTCAGCATCTGAAAACGCTCCTGATGGACACCGGTCAGCAGCAATGCGGCGATTTGTTTGACCAGTTGCCGGGTTTTAAACCACAGCTCGCTTTGCTGGTGTTTGTCGGCGGCGGGGATCGCTTGCAGCAAGGATTGCAGTAAGTTCAGTAAGGTGGCGCTGTTCATCGGCGCCAGCTGCAAAGCCTGCTCATAAGCCTGCACTGCCGCCAGGTAATCCTGCTGCTGATAGCTGTCATGCCCCAGGCGGCTCAGCGCTTTAAAAGACTGTTGTTTCGGCGCCAGCTGCTCGGCCTGTTGGCGCAGCAGGGACTGCAGGACCTCGTCGCCGCTTTGTGGCGGCAGTTGACTGGCAAGTGTTTGGGCTTCCTCAAATTCACCCAATTGATTAAGTAGCATCACCAGGTCGATACAGACCGGATCATCGGGGTCAAGCTGGGCAGACAGCTGCTGACAACTTTTCCAGGCTTGCTGTATACGGCCGTCGACAGACTCGAGCCTCGCCATACAAAGTTGCTCAAATAGTTCGTAGTTGATTTTGCGCAACAAATGCTCGTCGCGTTTGGCACGGTGTAGCAACAGGATAGATTCCTGCTGCAGGCGATTCCGTTGGCTGGCTTCTTCCGACTGACTGATCGCGTTCAGCAGACTGCGGACATAATTGAGCAGGTGTTTGGGGTCGTTTTGACCGGCACGTTTGGTCAGCTCATACATTTGCCGGGTCGCCAGCAGCATATCAGTGAACGCCTGACAGCTCAGACTCAGCTGAAAAAAGTTCTGTAATCGTTGCAACTGATATGGCGAAATCTCGAGCGCGGTTTTAATAAGCTGCTGCGCTTCTTCATAGTTGCCGGTTCGGGCCAGACTTTCGCTCTGTAAATCATAGGCTTCTACCAGATAGCGGTTTTGGCTCAGCGCTTCCTGACACAAAGACTGGCAGCTTTGGTGCTGACCTCTTTCCATGGCGATGCGGGCGTGCTGTAGCATCGCCCAGGCAGGTCTGCGGTCTTGTAACAACTGCTGCAGCCACTGTTCGGCCTCGTCAAAAAGCCCCAGATGCAGCAGTGCTTGTACCCCTGTCCGGCGCAGATAGCTCTGGTGTCGGGGATAACGACCGGCGAGTTGCTGGGCTTGCTGACGGACCTGCAGCCAGTTTTTGTCGGCCATCGCCTGATAAAGTGGCAGCAGTTGCTGCTTTTTCTGTTGGATGCGCTGCAAACGACTGCGCAGTACACTTTGTGAAAAGGGTTTGATCAGATAATCGTCGGGCTCAAGCTCGACGGCACTGATCACCATCGGGACGGTATTTTCACCGGTGACCAACATACAAATGCTGTCTGGTGCCAACAATTCAAACTGATGTAAATCCTCCAGCAACTGCCGGCCGTTTTTTCCTGAGCCGAGGTTGTAGTCGATAAAAACAATCTGATACTGCTGTTGCTGACAGCGCTGCAGTGCCTGCTCGCCACTGTAGGCAAAATCCAGCAGCCGATAGCCCAGGCTGTACAGGATGCCTTTCATCATCAGCTGAAAGGGGCGCTGATCATCCACCACTAAGACATGTTGTGAGTACTGACTCGGCATACCTGGCGCTGGCATTGAGATCACAGAAAATCAGTGTGGGAAAGAAAAGGATGTGGTGCAAGCAATGGGTGAAAAATCTGGTTGATATGTCAGTCTTTACTGCAATTCAAGTAACAAGAATGTTTAAAGAGAGATTATCAGAACAAAACCGATTTGAGCATTTCGGCAAGAGCATGGAGAAGGCTTAGATGGTGGAGGGGGAAGGATTCGAACCTTCGAAGGCAGTGCCGGCAGATTTACAGTCTGATCCCTTTGGCCACTCGGGAACCCCTCCACGTGGCGGGCATATTATCAAAATATGTTGGCTTGTAAAGTAAATCTCTCAAGTTGCGATGCTGACTGCCGATATTCTCAGCAATTGGATCTTACAGACCTCTGCAATGCTGATTAATGAATGGCAATTAGGCACAGAACTCAACCAGGCGCTTCACCAGCAGCGTCGGGCAGATTTTCAGTTATGGCTGGCCGCTTTATCGCCGGCGATTGAAGAGCAAGCCGAGTTTTGTCTGGCTGACGCTACCGCCACCCCTAAAATGGCTGACTTACGCCGCCAGCTGCAGTTAGCAGAGCCCCGTAACGCGGCTATGTCCGCGACAGATATCCAGTTGATGCAACACCATAATCAGCTTTTTCAACAAGGTGGTTTCGCTGCACTGCGACTGGCAACTTTGCTGCAGCCTGCGCCTGTCGTTGTGGAGCACAGCGCCGGTAAGTTACATGCTGACGTGAAGGACAATGTTTCTTTGCATGTGTTGCGTCATTTGCAGCAGGCGAAACAACGGAGTGCGCTGTCGCAAGGCGGGGCGGCCGGGGGCTTGCAGCCTGACACAGAGACACAGGCCGGCGTGCCAGCCATGCTCGAACCGCAACCAACGTTGTTGTATGACATGCTGCAACAACTCAATGCACAGACTCAGGCTGCCTGAACAGGGCGGCCATTGAGCCAGTGCAGCTGACACTGCTTGAATTTAAGGCCACTTCCACAAGGGCAGAGTTCATTGCGGCCAGGCTTTCGCACCGAATGTGGTAACAACTGACCGTCCAGGTAACTCCAGACACCCTGCACCATGACAAAACGGGACACTTCTTCGAGGGTTTCCAGCCGCTCAGCGAGCAAAAAAGTCGCGATAAAATGCACAAACCCAATTTGCTCAGCTGCAGGTGCCACAGACCATTTTGCTGCAGCCAACAATTTTTGGCTTTCAGCGCCCTCAATATCAACCACTTTTAACGACACAAAACGGGCCTGATTTGCAAACTGACTAATTTCAGCTTTTGCACTGGCTGATTGCTGGCTTGGATGATAAGTCCGGGCAATATAATCAATGTCTTTTAACACGTAAGCACTAAAACGGGCGCGCATTAACTGCTCAGGGTGAGTGGGTTGGCGCAGCCCCTGATGAAAAGGCGCGCAACATTGCGCGTATTCGGTTATTTGACCACAAAAACAAGGCATTTAGCGTTTACTCAGGCAGGCTCAGACACACGGCATTGTAAATGGACTGACCTGACCGGCCAAGTCTTCGATGCGCCTGATCTTGGCAAAACTGCTTTCGTTTCGGTCATTGCCTTGCGACTTCGGCTGTCGTTGCTTGATGGTTTGCTATCTGGCAACACCAATCATCCGCAACACGATGGTACTGAAGGGAAAAGTCGCTCACTTCAGGCATGCAGGCTGCTTTGCGCCAAGATTGTCTGTGGAACCTAATCCGGCCGATAATCGTTTGTGGTGCGCACAGCTTGTGCTAAATCGCAGCCGTGCTCATGTATCCTAATTACCAGCGCTAATGACAATCAGTCCTTAGTGCTGCTGCACCGCGCCTGCACTATTGTGATTGATGAGCAACGTCTGATATTTATTCGCCAGATACTGATAATCATCGAGCGCTTCATTATCGTCTGGTAAAAAGCTGACGACCGCGCTGCAGGTCGAACATGTCAGTGCATCACGCATCAGATTGTCATAGTGATGAACCTGCCTCGCATTGATCAATAACACCCGCTGACAATCAACCTGACATTGTTCCAGCAATTGCTTGGACAAACCAAACGGAGGCGCGATGACCAGTACCCAACCTTGCAGGCTTTGTTGATTCAGGTGCTGCAGCGTCTGACAAACCGCAGCCACGCCGTGCTCTTCTTTTTGCTGAAAATATTCAGGCCAGTTGAGCTGACCGGCGGTCTGCTGCCGCGAATGTTGCCACCATGATCCGACTTGCTGACGCATAAGACACCTTAACTGGTTAAATATACAGTGAATGCTTATACAGTAATCAGTGTTTGTGCGATATGCAAGCATTAACTGTGAAAATATACAGTGCTTTGTCTTTTGCCGGTATCTGCGTTTGTGCAGACTGGTTCTACCATTGGCGCAATGTCGTTGCGCTAAAATGTTGGCTTGTCTTTTTTTCTGTGGGTTTCAGATGTTTCTGGATGCTTTTGTCAGTCGTCACGGTGAGCAATTTTCGTTCAGCGCCGCTCAGGCCAGCCGTTTTGCTAAAGAAATCGCTGAGGATTTCAATCCTATTCATGATGCCGACAGCAAAAGATTTTGCGTGCCCGGTGACTTGCTGTTTGCGTTTTTACTGAGCCGCTATGGCCTGGCTGCTGAACTCAGCTGCCGGTTTGAAGGTATGGTTGGTGCTGATACGCTGCTGCAATGTGTCGAGCAGGGTGATGAAGTACGCATCGAAGATGCCGGCGGTAAAGTTTATCTGTCATTACGCCAGTCCGGTGAGCGGCAGGTGCAATGCCAGTTTATCGAAAAACTGGTGCGCGATTATGTCCGTTTTTCCGGCCAGAACTTCCCGCACATCCTGCAGCCGCTGATGCAACAACACGGTGTGATGATTAATCCGCAGCGCCCTTTGGTGATTTATCAGAGTATGGCGTTACACTTCAGCCGCTTCAGTCAGGAATGCCCACAGCTGCGCCTGGTTAAATCGGTGCTGGAACAGGAAGGTAAAAGAGCACAAGCGGTGCTGGCCTTTGAACTGTTTGATGGGGCAGGTGTACTGGGGGTTGGTGAAAAGCGTCTGGTGCTTGGCAGTCTGGTGCCATATAACGCTGAGCAGATGCAGGAAATGGTCGATTTCTACAATGCGCGTAAAGAGCGACTGGGTCAGGCCGCCTGACATCCGTGCTGAAAGAGCTTGCTGCGGCAAGCTGTTAAACCTGCCTCAAGTTCAGGCACGGACATCGCCAATGCCGCTTTGATCAGATTTTTGGCCCAGCAATCGCTGATTTTAAAACCGCCATAAAAGGCGGTTTTTTGCTATCTGGCGCTCCTGAAACTGCTGGATAAAACAAGGTGCAAAACGTTGTCGCCGTTGGAAAAGCGGCTGGCTATCTGTTATCTTCGCAGGCAGTCACTTTCAGATTTTCTGCAGGAAACACGATGTATTATTTGATTTTTTCTGAAGATGTAGCCGACAGCCTGCCGCTTCGTTTACAACACAGACCTGCCCATCTTGCCCGCCTGCAGATGTTGGCTGACGCCGGTAAACTGTTAGTTGCCGGACCCACGCCGGCGATTGATTCCGCTGATCCAGGGCCTGCCGGCTTTACCGGTTCTCTGGTGATTGCTGAGTTTGACAGCTTACAGCAGGCGCAGGAATGGGCGGCGCAGGACCCGTTTATCCTCAACGGTGTTTATGCCAGCAGCAAGGTCAAGCCATTCAAAAAAGTACTGCCTTGAGGTGAAACGATGACCAGGGTTTTGTTAACAGGCGGTGCGGGTTATATCGGCAGTCATACGGCCATCGTGCTGCAACAGGCCGGGTTTGACGTCATTGCACTGGATAATCTGTGTAATTCACAAGCGGAGTCGTTGCGAAGAGTGGCCGAAATCACCGGCAAGCCGGTCCCGCTGATTGAAGTGGATATCCGTGATGAAGCCGCGCTGACGGACGTATTCGCCTGCGGTGATTTCAGTGCCGTGGTGCATTTTGCCGGCCTCAAAGCGGTAGGCGAGTCTACCGCAATGCCGCTCAAATATTACGACTATAACGTGGCGGGTACCGTGACCTTATGCCGGGTGATGGCTAATGCCGGCGTGAAGCAGCTGGTATTCAGCTCGTCGGCGACTGTCTATGGCGCAGCGGCCGAAGTGCCTATTGTTGAGACCAGTCCACGCTCTGCGACCAATCCATATGGTCAGAGCAAGTTGATGATTGAGCACATTCTGCAGGATTTAGCGGCGGCAGATCCACAGTGGCGGATTGCGCTGCTGCGATATTTTAACCCGGTCGGTGCCCATCCCAGCGGTTTGATAGGTGAAGATCCCAACGGTATTCCAAACAATTTGATGCCGTTTATCAGTCAGGTGGCGGTTGGAAAAAGAGCACAGTTGTCGGTGTTCGGCAGTGATTATCCGACGCCGGATGGTACCGGAGTGCGGGATTATATCCACGTGATGGACCTGGCCAACGGTCATCTGAAGGCGTTGTTGTATCTGCAACAAAACGCCGGAATTGATGCCTTTAATCTCGGCACAGGCCAGGGCTACAGTGTGCTGGAGATGGTGGCTGCTTTTGAGCGTGAGAACCAGCGCGCTGTGCCATATCAGCTCAGTGCCCGCCGGCCCGGCGATGTGGCGACCTGTTACGCCAATCCGGCCAAAGCCCGTCAGTTGCTGGGCTGGCAGGCTGAGAAAACGCTGGCCGACATGGTCAAAGACGCCTGGCGCTGGCAACAACAAAATCCGAATGGCTATCGGGACTGACCACTGAAAACCGGAGGTTTGATGCGCCATCTGGGTATCTTTGTCTGCCTCAGCCTGCTTGGGGTGTTCAGCCCTGCGCTGACGGCCAGTTCTGACGGTTTTGACGAGTTACTGCGTCAGTACGAACAGGGAGAACGGGTGTTTTATGATGAAGCGGCCGCCCGCCAGTTTGTCAAAGAACTGCAACAGCAGCTGCCGGCCAATGATGAACCACGCCGGCGCCGGCTGGAGCGCGAAAGTTGCCTGATTGAATACCTGACCCAGCCGGCTGCCGGTGTCACTTTTGCCAGCCGGCAACTGCAGGACCCGGCGCTGGCCGGTGATTATCTGAGCCTGAGCTATTTTTACCAGTGCCGCGCCAATCATCTGGGGGCGCTTGGCCAGACCAAACGCCAGCAGGAAGATCTGGAACAGGCGCTCGCGCTCGCCAACGGCAGTGAAAATGTCAAAGCACAGGCAGATGTGCTGGGCAGCCAGGCTGAGTTTTACTCAACCCGCGGCCAGCACGCCGAAGCGCTGATCCGCCTCTTTAAGGCTTACGAGCTGTATCAGCAGCTTGGTAACCGGCATCAGCTTGGCCTCACCATTGAAAATATCGCCACCGCCTTTCGCCGGATGGGCGAGTACGACAAAGCCATTGAATATCTTGAAACCAGCGAGCGTGAATTTGTCGCGGCCAACGACAGTTACCGGCTGGCCTTTGTGCTGCAACAAAAAGCGTTTGTGTTTGGCGAAATGGGCAAAACAAGGCAGGCGCATCAGCTGATGTTACAGGTGCGTCAAATATATCAGCAGGTGCAAAACCGCCCTTATGCGCTGGCTGCGCTGATCGACTTGTTGTGGATTAACAATCTGGAGCAAAAGTACGCGGTGTCGATGGAAATGATTGGCGAAATCGAGCGCGAAATCGCCAGTCTGCGCCAGCAGGACCCACAGTTCCGGCCCTTTAACGACGTGCTTTATCAGTTGTATCAGGCCGAAGCGTTGGCGGAATATGGCGAGCTGAACCGCGGACTTCAGCAGTTTGCCGTCGCCGAACAGGCGATGCAGGCCGACCAGAATCCGCGATATTTGCTGATGCTCAAGCAAGCCTGGTCGCGCGCCGAAGCCCGCGCCGGTCACTACGAGAAAGCCTATCAGCTGCTGCAGGAAGCCAATGCCTTGCGTGAGCAGCAAAACGCCCAGGCCAAGCTGCAACGCGAATCCTTATTGCGCTATCAGTTTGATACCGATTTGCAAACGCAGAAAAACAGCCAGTTACAGGCACAGAATAAGCTGACCGGTCAGCAATTGGCGGTGTTAGAAGCGGCACAGCGTTGGCAATACATCGCGATTGTCCTGTTTGTGTTGTTGGCGTTTAGCGCACTCGTCTACGCCGTATCACAAATCCGGCGCAACAAACGGCTGCAGAAGCTGGCACTGACGGACGAACTGACGCAGGTCGGCAATCGGCGCGCTATCCTGGCTTACTGCGAAAAAGTGCGCCAGCAGGCCCTGAGCCAGCCGTTGCACTGGTGTCTGCTGATTGTGGACATTGATTTTTTTAAGCAGTGTAACGACAGCTATGGCCATGAAGCCGGCGATGAAGTGTTGTGCGAAGTGGCGGCGCTGATGCAGTCGTTGCTGCGCAGCCAGGACCGGATCGGCCGCAGTGGCGGTGAAGAGTTTTTATTGGTATTGCCCGACACCTCAGAACCTCAGGCGCTGGAAATCGCTGAGCGGCTGCGCTCGGGGGTGGCCGCTTTACAGTTTCCCCGGTTTCCCGGTCTGGCCGTGCAGATCAGTATTGGTCTGACGCAGGCCGGCCGGCGGGAGGAACTGCGGGAAATTATCGCAAGAGCAGATCAGGCGTTGTACCGGGCCAAAGCCAACGGCCGCAATCAGGTGCAAAGCAGCTAATCCGCAGCAAGGACTATTCGTGTTGACTCAGACAGAACTGACGCCCGGTTTTTTGGTGGTGCATGCTAATTTGCCCGAACAACTGCGGGCTCTGTGCACGCACTGGATGGCGGCTTATCCGCTGGATGTCTTCGAAGCCGAAACTATTCTGGTGCAAAGTAATGGCATCGCTCAGTGGCTGAAGCTGGCGCTGGCGGCTGAAGCAAAACCAGATGGTGGTGGCGGGCTTGGCATTGCCGCCGGCCTTACGCTGCAAATGCCGCAGCGCTTTGTCTGGCAGCTGTACCGCAGTGTCCTGTCGGACCTGGCGGTGCCAGAGCAGTGCGCTTTTGACAAAGATCAGTTGCACTGGCGTTTGTTACGGCTGTTGCCGTCGTTATTGACCACTGCGGTATTTGCGCCGTTATCTCAGTATCTGCAGGACGACGAATCGCAGCGAAAGTTAGACCAGCTGGCACTGAAACTCGCTGACTTATTTGACCAGTATCAGGTGTACCGGGCGGACTGGTTGTTGGCATGGCAACAAGGGCGCGACGTGTTGATTGATGCCTTAGGCCAGACACTGCCGCTGGAAAGCGGCCTGCTGTGGCAACCGGCCTTGTGGCGCGCGATTCTGGCGGATATGGCACCGGCTGAGCGCAGTTTTAGCCGCGCAGCGCTGCATCAGCAGTTTTTACAGGCGACTGGCGCTTTAAAAAGCCGGCCGGCGCGGCTGCCCAGACGACTGATGCTGTTTGGCATCAGCAGTTTGTCACAACAAACCCTCGAAGCATTAGCGGCTGTCGCACCTTTTTGCCAGATTTTGCTGACGGTGCATAACCCTTGTCAGCATTACTGGGCGGATATTGTGGCGGACAAAGATTTGCTGCGCTGTGCCAAAAAGCGCCAACAGCCGCGGCCGGCAGGCAACGCGGGCCATCCGCTGCTGGCGGCCTGGGGCAAACAGGGACGGGATTATATCCGGCTGCTCGATCAGTTTGACCAGACCGAGCAGTTCCGGCGGTTGTTTCAGGGCGAACGGATTGACCTGTTCAGTGACGTCGACAGTCATCATTTGCTCGGCCAGTTGCAGCAGGATATTTTGCAGCTGAGCAGCCTCGAAGAGAGCCGCCAGCACTGGCCGGCACTGACACCGGCGCAGACCGGCAGCCTGTGTTTTGCCCGCTGCCATACCGTGGTGCGTGAGCTGGAAGTGCTGCATGACGACCTGCTGCAACAGTTGGCGGCGTCACCGGGGCTGCAGTTCAGCGACATCATCGTGATGGTGCCGGATATCAACGATTATGCCGCAGCTATTCACGCGGTATTTGGCCGCTACAAAAAAGATGACGACCGTTATCTGCCGTTTACCATCGCCGATCAGGCCGCCGCCGTGCAGCAGCCGATGTTGCAGGCGCTGAAGTATCTGCTGCAAATCCGCCAGCAGCGGTTTGCTGTCAGTGAGCTGATTGATTTGCTGCAGGTGCCGGAACTGGCCGGCCGTTTTGCGCTCAGCAGCGCTGATGTCACTATGCTGACTGACTGGCTGGAGCAGGCTGGGGCACACTGGGGACTGCACAGCGCGCAGCGTCAGAGCCTTGGCATCCGGTATCCGTTTGACGAATACAGTCTGATGCAGGCGCTCTGCCGGATGTTACTCGGATATGCCTGTGGGGCACAGTCAGCCGGCGCTGATTTGCCGGCGCCACTGCCTGCAGTGGAAGGCATCGCCGCTGAAGCCGCCGGCGCGCTGGCGCAGCTGCTGCAGCAACTGGAGCTCTGGTGGCAACAGGCGGCCGCGCCACGGCCACCGGCCGAGTGGTTTGCTTTGCTGCGTGATTTGCTTGAGCAGTTTTTCCTGCCAGCCGACGAGCAGAGCCAGCAGTTGCTGAGTCAACTGCTGGCTGAACTGAGCCAATGCGAACAGGGCTGTCAGCAGGCAGCGCTTTGCAGCGCCCTCGATTTAGCCGTGGTCGCCGATGCCTGGCTGGCAGCTTTTGAAAAAAACAGTCTGCAACAACGATTTCTGGCAGGGGCGGTCAATTTTGCCTCCTTGCTGCCGATGCGGGCCATTCCGTTTAAGCAGGTACATTTATTGGGCATGCAGGATGGCGCTTTCCCGCGTGCCAGCCGGCGGCAGGATTTTGACCTGATGGGCCAGCTGTACCGCCCCGGTGACCGCTCGCGGCGCGAAGATGACCGCTATCTGTTGCTGGAAGCCTTGTTGTCGGCCCGTGAGCGGCTGCGCATCAGCTGGCTGGGGTTTAGTGTGCACGACAATTCGCCGCGCGAACCCAGCGTGCTGGTCGCCCAGTTGCGTGACCATCTGGCGCGGGGCTGGCAACTGGTGGGCGGCGAGCCGTTGCTGGCGGCGCTCACCACGGATTTTCCGCTCAAAGCGTACAGCCAGCGTTATCAGCATGGTGAACTGACCACCTATCAGCGCGAGTGGCGCAGTTTTTATCTGCCCGCGGTGCAGCCGGCCCCCAATGAACCTTTGAGCCCGGAAGCGCCGCAGTGGCCTTTGCAACTGCGTGATCTGGCGGAGCTGGCGGCTGATCCGATCCGTTTATTTTTCCGCCAGCGGCTCAAAGTGCAGTTTTTCCAACCCGATCAGTTGTTGCAGGATGATGAAGCATTCAGCCTTGATGGCCTGGCGCACTGGCAACTGACACAGCAACTGTTTCGCCAGCTCAATGACGGTTTACGCCAGCGCGCCAGCCTGAGTCCGGCCGATGTCGAGGCGTTGACCGTCGCGGCATTGCAGTCACTGCGCCAGCGTCAGGTGCTGCCGCTTGGCGCTGCCGGTCAGTTGACTGAGCAACAATTGCGGGAGCAGCTGCCGGCACAATTGCAGCGTTTTGTCAGCGCGCTGGCAGGCAAGCGCCGGCTTGGCCGGGATTTTCTCGCCTGTCAGCTGACCACCACACCGGTGCCGCTGCAGGACTGGCTCAGCACTGTGTATCAGAGTCACGACGGCATTTTGTGGCAGCTGCATCTGCAGGCGGAAACGCTGCAAAAAGACGGCCAGTGGCGCTGCCGGCCACTGCTGTTACCCTGGCTTGCGCTGCTGTTGTCCGCCGCTTGTGGCGAAGTGGTGCAGCAGCACATCGTGGCGCCGGATGGCGATTTGATCCTGCCAAGCCCCGGCAGAGACGAAGCGCTCGCTATCTTGCAGCAACTGACCGCCTGTTATCTGGACGCTTTGTGTGAACCTTTGCCTTATCAGCTGAAACTGGCGTCGGACTGGCTGCAGAGCAAGCAGGATGAGCGTCAGTTGCAAAAATTGCAGCAAAGTTATGACGGTACTGAATTCAGCCAAGGCCTGGTGCAGCATAACCGCGCTTTGCAGCGGGCTTATCCGCACTTTGCCTTGTTCTGGAGCGAGCGGTCGGTGGCGCTCGCCGACACTTTACTGGGGCCTTTACTTAAGTGCCTGTCACAAAGCCAGTTTACGGCAGCTGTCCAAGAGGAGGCGCTCGCTCGTCATGATGCAACCGCTTGATTTTATGCAGCTGCCGTTTAATGGCACTTCGCTGATTGAGGCCAGTGCCGGCACCGGCAAAACTTACACCATTGCGGCGCTGTACCTGCGACTGGTGCTGGGACATGGCCTGACGACAGCACTCAGGCCCGATCAGATTTTGGTGGTGACCTTCACCGAAGCCGCCACCGCTGAGCTCAAAGGCCGCATCCAGAGCCGGCTCAGTGAAGCCGCCGCCGCGTTTCGCGGTGAACTGGCCGCGCCGGATGCCGTGCTCTGTGCGCTGCTGGACGCTTTTCCGGCCGCGCAGCACAGCGATTGTGCGATGCAGCTGGAACTGGCGGCGCAGTGGATGGATGAAGCCGCCATTGCGACCATCCACGGCTGGTGTAACCGCATGCTGAGCGAGCACGCCTTTTATTGTGCCAGCCAGTTCAGTCAGCAACTGGTGACCGATGTCAGCCGTCTGCAACAACAGGCGGTGATGGATTACTGGCGCTCTTATGTCTATCCGCTTCAAACCGACATTTTTATCCGTTACCAGCAAAGTTTTGCCACGCCAGCGGCGTTATGGCAGGCGCTGCAGCCACTATGGAGTGAAGCGCTGGACGCGCCGGCGCAAAGCCTGACCGAACTGATTGCACAAGAGCAGCAGGCCAGAGCGCTGCAGCTGCAGGCACTTAAAGCGCCCTGGCAGCATTGGCTGGAAGAACTGGCCCAGCTGCTGGCGAGCGGGCGCGCCAACGGCCACACCGACAACCGTAAACTGCGGCCTGATTATGTCGACAAATGGCTGCAGGGGCTGGCTGCCTGGCGGGATGACCCTGCCAGCATCTGGCCGGACATTGGCAAGGGGCTGGAGCGGCTGACACCGGATGGCCTGGCGCAAGCCTGGAAAGGCCCGGCGCCGTCACATCCGGCGCTGGATGCCATCGCACAATTGCCGGCGGCACTTGGCGCATTGCCGGATGTGAGTTTTTCGCTGCGTACGCATGCGCTGGTGCAGATCAGAGCGCAGTTTCAGCATTTGCAGCAACAAAGGGGCGAGTTGGGCTTTGATGACTTACTCAGCCAGCTGGATCGCGCGCTGCATGGCAGCCAAGGCGACGCGCTGGCCGCGGTGCTGCGCCGTCAGTATCCGCTTGCGCTCATCGATGAATTTCAGGACACAGATCCGTTACAGTGGCGGATCTTCAGCCGGATTTATCAGCCGCAGCCGGCGCAGAAACGGCCAGTTGACGGGTCAGCAGCGGGCGACCTTGCTGCGAGTGCGGTTGCGGGTGTGGCAGAAAACTCCGGCGAAAGCGCCGCAGCAAGTGCGCCAGAACAAGCCGCCGGTCTGTTACTGATTGGCGACCCTAAGCAGGCGATCTACGGTTTTCGCGGCGCTGATATCTACACCTATCTGGCGGCCAAACAACAAACACTGGGCCGGCATTATTCGCTTGGCACCAACTTTCGCTCAAGCACTGCGATGGTGGCTGCGGTCAATCAGCTGTTTATGCTGGCCGAGCAGCGCGAAGCAGGCCAGGGCGCCTTTTTGTTCCGCGATGATCGCCAGCTATTGCCCTTTTTGCCGGTGGCAGCCAAGGGCCGCACTGAACAGCTGGTGCTGGAGGATGTCGGGTTACCGGCGCTGCAGTGGCAACTGCTGGCAACGCCGGATAAACCTCTGAGCAAAAGTGCTTATCTGCAGCAAAGTGCGGAGCAATGCGCGCGGCAGCTGGTGCAACTGCTCAACGCCGGCGCGGCCGGGCGTGCTGGTTTTGCCAGCAAAGACGGCCTGCAGCCGCTCAAACCCGCCGATATCGCCGTGCTGGTGAACAATCAGCAGGAAGCCAGCCTGATCCGCACTGAGCTGATGCGTTATCAGGTGCGCGCCGTCTATTTGTCTGACAAAGGATCGGTGTTTGACAGCCCGCTCGCCAGCGAATTGTGGCTGTGGCTCAGTGCCTGCGCGCAGCCGCGTCAGGCCCAGCTGGTGAGGGCCGCACTGGCGACGCCGACGTTGGCACGCAGTTATACCGAATTGCTCAGGCTGCAGCAGGACGACTGGGCGCTTGAGCAGATGCAGCAACAATTTCTCAACTATCAGAGCATCTGGCGCCAGCAAGGCGTGCTGGCGCTGGTCCACCGGTTGTTGCAGGATTTTGAACTGGTGCGTTTGTTGGCCAGCCAGCCGGACGCCGAGCGTCAGCTGACCGATCTGCTGCATATGGCAGAACTGCTGCAGCAGGCGGCCCGTCAGCTCGACGGCGAAGCAGCGTTGCTGCGTTATCTGCAGCAACATCTGAGCGGCGCTGGTGAACTTGGCGCCGACGAACTGAAGCTGCGGCTTGAATCCGATGAAGCGCTGGTGCGCATCGTCACTATCCATAAATCCAAGGGGCTCGAATATCCGCTGGTGTTTTTGCCGTTTTTGCTGAGCGCGCGCGAACTGGACCCGGGCCGCTTGCCGTATGTCTGGCATACGCCTGATGGCCGGCGCCATCTGGCAACGGCGTATGACGAATCAAGCTTTGCGCAGGCAGAGCAGGAGCGGCTTGGCGAAGATCTGCGCAAACTTTATGTCGCACTGACCCGGGCCCGGCATTATTGCTGGGTCGCGCTGGCGCCACTGAAAGAGCGCAGCGCGCTTGGTTATTTACTGGACCCGACAGGTCGGCTGGACCCGGTGCAGCTTGCGACGCCTGCCGA
>CBINNO010000050.1:0-19924 GCA_966252055.1 uncultured Rheinheimera sp.
GCAGGAGCTCTTGTGCAACTGATTTATCTCCTTCTCTGTCTCGCCGGCACGGCTTTACCCCTTTCACAATTTTTGCCCTGGCTGGCTGAGCACAGTCTCAACGTGCCATTGCTGCTGCAGCAGGCGACCGCTGGGCAGATAGCGGCATTCGCCTGGGCTGATGTGCTGGTTTCCGGTATCGCGGTTGCGGTGTTTGTTATCGGCGAAAGCCGCCGGCTGGCGATGCGTCGCGTCTGGTTGCCGCTGTGCGGTTTGCTGGTGGGGCCCTCACTGGCGCTGCCGCTCTTTTTGTTGCTGCGTGAGCGTCATCTTGCGACGCATTTGCCTGCTCGTTGAGGCTGTCGCAATTCAGTGAGCGCGGCGTTTTTATGCGGCCGGGCGCTTGGTCTGCGTATTTTTTCTGCGGCTTTTGTCTGCGCATTTTGTCTGAGCGCTGCGCTGTGTTTACTGCCAGTGTTGCTGCCGGCGCCTGATCTTCTGTGTACTCCGCTGTTTTTGTCACTGGTTTGTCGCTTGACAATCGCCGGCCTATTCTCTAAAACGTTCCATATACAGAACGTTCTTTAAATGGAACGCCATTTGAAGCGCGACTTTGGCCAGGCAGATGCTGCCGCGCGGTTTGCTCAGGCCGCAGCGCTGTGCGGGTCTGGGCCGGCAGCTGCAGTCCGCGCCAAAGCAGTCCGCGCCATAGCCTGCGCATTAGAGTCAGCGCCTTAGAGTCAGCGCAGCAGCAGGCATGTCCACAGGAGATTTATGACCACTCAGCCAGTTCCCACGCCGGTGCAAGCAGCCGTCCCGGACGATGACGCCGCGCAAAACGAGCCCCATCAGCAGGCGCCGGCTGCCGGGTTGCAGCCTGATCAGAGCCTGCTGGATAAACCCAGTCTTGCCACTTTGGGTCGGCATATTCAGCAGCTGCGCCTCACGCGCGGGGTGTCGCTGTCGCAGCTGGCGGCCGATGCCGGCATTGCCAAATCGAATTTGTCGCGGCTCGAGCAGGGCGACGGCAATCCGACGCTGGACACTTTGTGGCGGCTGTCGTTGCAGCTGCAGGTGCCGTTTGGCAATTTGATCACGCCGCTCGGCAGCCCGGTTGGTGAGCTGGGCGTGCAGGTGCGGCTGCTTGATCAGGGCAAAGACCAGCCGCCGGTCGACGCATATTGGATGAGTATTGCGCCCAATACGCAGCGGCTCGCCGAACCACATGCGCCGGGCACTGTTGAGCGCATCACGCTGATCAGCGGCACGCTGACGGTTGGCAATGCGCATGCCACGGCCACCTTGCGGGCCGGCGACAGCCATCAGTTTGCCGCCGATGTGGCGCATCTTTACCAAAGCGCTGAGCAATGGGTGACGGCGCTGCTGACCATCACTTATCAGGCCCAGCCCCGGAATGAGGAGCCGTGCCATGACTGAAAACACCCGCGCTGTCGCCAACACGTCAGCAGGCTGGCGGCTGGGCGTGCGCGATGCCCTGCCGCTGCTGGGCGGCTATATTCCGGTGGCGATTTCTTTTGGTCTGATTGCGGTGCAGGCCGGTTTCAGTCCGCTGGAAGCCACGCTGATCTCGGCGCTGATTTACGCCGGTGCTTCGCAGTTTTTATTTGTCGCCATGATGGCCTCCGGTGCGCCGCTCTGGCTGGTGATTGGTATGACGTTGCTGATCAACGCCCGCCATCTGGTTTATGCGCCTAATCTGGCGCCTTATATTCCGCCGGGGCGTCATTGGCTTTGGCTGATGCACGGGCTGACCGACCAGATTTTTGCCTTAGCGCACACCCGGCTGCCGCAGTTGCCGGAACGTGAGCGGCTGGGCTGGTACTGCGCGGCGGCGCTGATCGCCTGGCTGAGCTGGATCTTGGGCACCACGCTTGGTGCTGTGGCTGGCCTGCAAATCACCAGTCGCTGGCCTTTGCTGGGCGAAGTGCTGCCTTTTGCGCTGCCGGCGCTGTTTCTGGTGCTGCTGGCGCCCAGGTTTACCTCGCGCCAATGGACGCTGACCTTGAGCCTGACCTTGCTGGTGGCGCTGATGCTGAAATGGCTGCAACTGCCTAACGCCGCTATTCCGCTGGCGGCGCTGTGCGGCGCCGTGCTGTTTTATCTTTTGCAGCCAAAACGGCAGGCTGCTGGCGGCCAACAAGCGGAGGTGCCCCATGGCTGACGGTATGCAAGTCTGGCTGGTGTTACTGACCATCGCCGCTGGTACTTTTTTGCTGCGCGCTCTGCCGCTGTGGTGGATGCAGCGCCATTTGCAAAAACAACAAAGCGCAGAGCAGCCGACCAACGCCCCCTGGTGGCTGACGGTGCTGGGGCCGGCGATGATTGCCGCGATGCTCGGTGTGTCGTTATTACCGGCAGAGCCGGCACCGGCCAGCCTGCTGGCCACTGTGGCCGGCTGTGTCGCCACACTGCTGCTGTGGCGCAAAACCCGCTCGCTCGGCTGGCCCGTGGTGGTCGGGGTGGCGAGTTATGCGCTGGTTTATATTCCGTTGAGCTGATTCTATTGTGGTTACGCAGCGCCATGGGTTTGAGTTGGGGTCGTTGACGGCACCACTGAACAGGTGCTATTAACAGTAGCCTAGTATGACACTACAGGTTTCTGACGGCCCTTTGAACGAGTGCCGCACGGAAATGCCACCCACGATGGAGCATGACACATGCAAAGCAAATTTTCTGAGGACGTGATCCCGCTATCCGATCTAAAGGTCAATCCGGGCAAAGTGGTGGGCCGCACCAGTGAAACGCACAGGCCCATTCTGGTGACCAGTCGCGGGCGTGGTGTTGCAGTAGTTCAAGGTCTTGAAGATTATGAAAAAACTGCGGAAGAGCTGTTGTTCGTCAAAGCAGTGGCCCGCGGTCTTGCTGATATTCGCGAGGGCGATACTGTCACCCTGGATGAAGCGAAAAGAATACTCGGTGTGCTCTGAGTGAAACTGAATATCGCACGTTCTGCGCTCAGAGATTTGCAGGATATTCAGGCTTATTATCTTCGGCAGGGTGTGCCGGAGGTCGGGCAAAACTTTGTCAGAACTGTGCTGGAGAAGGTGCAAAGACTAACAGTGCATCCCGACTCTGGCAGAAAGGTTGCTGAATTTGACCAAGAGCAAATTCGTGAATTGATCTATCCACCGTTTCGTATTGTGTACTTGCGCCATCCAGAGGTGGTGAGTTTAGTGCGGATCTGGCGCAGTGAAAGAATACTTATTTTGCCGCAGGACGAAACCTGACATTGTCATGTAGCAAGCCCCCTTGGTTTGAACCACTGATGTTTGTACTGACAGATCTCCAGGCCATTTCTCTTTGATTTCAATGAGAACAGTTGCTGAAACGGCTTAAACCACCAACGAATCAACGCCTCCAGCCCCTAGTTGCTGCAGCGTTGGTATCAAGTCGGGCAAACCGCTCAGTTCGATGGCGCCGGGCGGGCAGGCTTCCTGATAATGATTGAGAAAAAAAGTGCGGATGCCGGCAGCAAGGCCTGCCTGCACGCCAGGCAGGCTGTCTTCGACGATGATGCATTGCTTTGGAGCCACGCCAAGCGCTGCGGCGGCGTGCAGATACAGCGCAGGATCTGGTTTAAACAGGCCGCAGTCATAAGCGCTGAATAACGCCTGCTCTGCTGGTTGGCTGTTGGCCGCGAAAAACGGCAGCAGTCCGCAGTGTTCAAGGGTAAAACGCATTTTGCTCTGCGGCCCGTTGCTGACCACGGCCAGCGTCAGGCCCTGCTGCTGAAGCTGCTGCAGCAGTTCTGCTGCGCCCTCAACCGGGCTGAGCTGCGCTGCAAACAGCTGCTGCAATCTGGCGCGGTATTCGGTTTCATAGTCGGCCGGTAAATTCAGCTGATGGGCGGCGCACAAGCGGCTGAAGATGTCGTGCAAACGGCCGCCGCGGTAATGCGCCAGCAATTCAGCGAGCGGCAGTTCGATGCCATAACCGGCAAACTGCTGTTGCAGTGCCAGATTACAGAGCCGCTCGCTGTCGACCAGGGTGCCGTCATTGTCAAATAACACGGCGCGCAGCGGCGGGGAGCCAGCAGCCGGCGCCGTCATGGCTGGCTGCCGGCCGGTTGGTCCGACATCTGCAGCACCAGGCTGCCACCGGCGATGATTTCGCTGTGCAGCAAATAATGACGTTGCAGCGGTTTGCCATTGAGCGTCAGGCTGGCGATGTAAGGCCGCGTCGGGCCGTTGTGCTCAGCCCTGATACAGAAGTCGCGACCAGCGGCCACCTGCAGACAGGCTTCATCAAACAGCGGGCTGCCGAGCTGATAAACCGGGTCTTTTTCCAGCCCGCCACTTAACTGAAACAGCCCCAGCTTCAGCAACACCGCCAGGCTGCCCATCAGGCCCTGATCTTCATCGCCGTTGTAGCCGCGCTCCGGCGACAAATGGCTGTAGACACTGTCGGTCACTTTGCGCGACCAGTATTGGGTTTTGGCCGGATCGCCGGCCGCCGCAAAGATAAAAGCGGTCTGAATACTGGGCTGATTACCGTAGTTGACCGGAATGCGCCGATATTCTGGATGGCCTTCCTGCGCATGGGCAGTGCCGGCGGTAAAACCCAGCTGTTCGGCTTTGACAAAAGCCTGCTCTAACCGATTGATAAACTTGCTTTTACCGCCCATAGCCGCGGCTAAGCCTGCAATGTCATGTGGTACAAACCAGGTTGCCTGCGCGGCGTTTGATTCGATAAAACCGGCTTCATATTCATAAGGGTCAAACGGCGTGCGCCATTGACCGCTGACTTCTTTGGGCCGGATAAAGCCGCTGCTTTTATCAAACAACTGCTGCCAGTTGGTGCTGCGCTGCTGAAATTCGCTGGCGATGTCTGGCTGACCGGCCTTGGTTGCCAGCTGGGCCAGCGCAAAATCCTGATAAGCATATTCGAGCGTCTGGCCGGCGCCGCGCCGGTGGCTGCCATAACTGCTTTCCGTTTCCGGCAGCGGGTAGGGCACATAACCGCGACTTTGGTAATACGCCAGACCGCCGCCGGTGGCGCTGTAATGCTCATAACCGGCTTTGGCCATCAGGCCGTGCGGGCTGTGGTTTTTTTGCAGCATCGGCAGCAGCTCAGTGGCCGGCGTACGCAGCAGGCCTTTTTGCGCCAGCGAGACTAAAAACGGCGTCATCGGCACGCCCGGCATCACCAGCGTGTCCTGGCCGCCCGAGGGCCCGCGCGGGATCAGGCCAAAATCGCGGCCGTACTGGATCAGGCTTTCGCCCATTGCGCTGGCATATTCCGGATACGCCAGCGGCCACAAAGTCGCGATGGTCCACTGGGCGCCCCAGAACGAATCTGAGTTGTGCATAGCGGCCTGCACCTTGGGGCCAGCGCCTGACGCCTTGCCGTTGGCTGTCAGCGGCAGCTGGCGCACTTTGGGCTCAGGGCCGGACAAATCCATATATTGCCCATTGACGTCCGACACCAGCCGGCGGCCTTGCAGCGCATGCCATAAATCGGTGTAAAAGCGCCGTTGTTGTTGCTCGCTGCCGCCTTTGATGCGGATCCGGCCCAAAAGCCCATTCCACTGGTCAAACGCCTGCTGGCGCACTGCGGCAAAATCCCAGCCCGGCAGCTCTTGCTGTAAATTCAGCTGCGCATTGGCCGCCGACACATAAGAAATGGCGGTTTTGACCTGCAGTTGGGTGGTGCTGTTGGCAAAGCTCAGCCGCACGCCGGCGTCATCGCCGCTGATGCCGTTGACGCCACTGAAAATCTGGTCGCCACGCCAGCCGTCGATGCGGCTGATGGGCGCGGAAAACTGCAGATGGAAATACACCCGCACCGGACGTACCCGCCGCTCAGTGCCTTGGTTGGTGATAAAACCGGCCAGGCTGACATCATCGATTTGCCAGACTTCGGCATGGCCAAGCCGGGACGGCCCCTGCACGCCGCCCAGTTGCAACAGCAGTTGCTGTGGCATCTGCGCCGGATACTGATACTGCGAAAAACCGACCCGGTCGGTGGCGGTCAGCTGCGTATTGATACCATAACGTTTGAGCAGCACCTGATGAAAACCAGGGCTTATCTGTTCGTCGTCGTGCGAAAACTCTGAGGCGTAATCGGCTTTTTGCGCACTGAGTGGCCGCTCGTCCGAGATTGGCATCAGCGACAAACCGGCCAGCTGCCATTCGTGGATGTGATTGAATCCTTTGATAGTTTTTTCGTGATAACGATAACCACTGCCCCATTCGCCATCGATGGCGGTATCCGGAAACAAGCTGACCATGCCAAAAGGGCGCGCCGCAGAGGAAAAATAAAACCAGCGGCTGTTGGCTGTATCCAGTTGTGGATACACCAGCGCGGCCGGCTGCAACGCAGGCGACGGGCCGGCCACAGCAGGGCTGCTGGTGGCGTCAGCAGCACTGACATTCGCTGGCGACGCCAGAGCCTGCAGCGGCAGGCACAAGGCGAACAGGGCGGGCATCAGCCGTTGCAGCGTAGCTCGCGACTCGCGGCTGCATTGCGGGGGACTGTTCGGGTGATTGTTCGGGCGCTTATGCAGGTGGCTGCGCAAGAGATGGAGGACAGGCATCAGGGGGCTCCGTGGCTGGGTCAGTCTGTGTTATAACAAACCGGCCTGTCCAATTTCAATCTGGTTTGACCGCTGGCCGGAAAAAACCACGCCGCGGCAGAGCAAAAGGGCACAAAAAGCCGTACGAAAGCGCGTGCGACAGTGACGCGGGCTTAATCGCCAATCAGCAACACATAAGCTTCCGTCACCTGGGCAATATGCGACTGCATCGCCGCTTTAGCGCCCGCGGCGTCGCGCCGGCTCAGGCTCTGATAAATGGCTTCGTGCGCTTCGATATTGGGGCCGGCCACCTGACGGCGGATTTTTTCGGCAAACAACTGGCTGAGCTCCGAGCTTTCGCGCAGTTGCCACAGCCATTCAATCATCGATTGCAGCGCGCTGTTGCGGGTGGCGCTGGCGATCAACTGATGGAACTTGCCGTCAAAAGTCTCGGCTTCGGCCGAACGTTGTTGGGCAACCAGGCTAATCATCTGATTTAAATAGGCTTTGAGCTTTAACAGCTCTTCATTGCTGATGCGTTCAGCGGCCAGCGCTGCGGCGTCGCCTTCCAGCAACAGTCGTGCTTCCATAATTTCCAGCGGGCCTGGCGCGTTGTCGGCCAGGATTGAGCTTTTCAGGCTGGCCTTTTGTAAAACATAGACGCCGGAACCGGGCTTAATGTCCACTAAACCTGACACTTCCAGCGCGATGAGCGCCTCGCGGACGGTCTGACGGCTGACATCATATTGCTGCGCCAGCTCGCGTTCCGCCGGCAGCCGTTCGCCCGATTTGAGCTGGCCGGCATTGATTTGTTGCGCCAGTTTGTCGGCGATCTGCAGGTAAAGCCGGGAGTTGGCTGCCGGTGCCTGGCGGCTGCTGACCAGCGTTAAAGGAGTGTTGTCGTTCATGAGTTCCTGCAGAAGTGGTTTGACCAAAAATTTATGGTTGCAAATTGGCCTGTCCAGATGTAAGTTAAATTCAACAGGCTTGACCAATTTAGCTGTCAGCCCGGCCAGACGCAACTGATGACGCGCCAGAACGTAAGCGGTCAGACCAGTTGAGGCCACCCAAGTCGCTGGTATTGCCGATCAGGCTGTTGCTGAATCCCATGGCTGCAGCCCGCGTGACCAAGACCAGCGATTACAAATGCCAGCGGTGGCAATAGCCGACAGCATGTACTTCTGAGGATAAAGATGAAGATCATTGATGCAAAAGTGATAGTGACCTGCCCGGACCGTAATTTTGTCACGGTGAAGATCACCACAGATGAAGGTTTGTATGGCATCGGTGATGCGACCTTAAACGGCCGTGAGCTGGCGGTTGCCAGCTATCTGCAGGACCATCTGATCCCCTGTCTGATTGGTCGTGATGCCAGCCGGATTGAAGACATCTGGCAATTTTTCTATCGCGGGGCTTACTGGCGCCGTGGTCCGGTCGGCATGACCGCCATCGCCGCCATTGACGTCGCTTTGTGGGATATCAAAGCCAAAGCCGCCAATATGCCGCTGTATCAGCTGCTCGGTGGTCGCAGCCGCGACGGGGTGATGGTGTATGGCCATGCCAACGGCAATACCATCGCTGACACTGTGGCCGAAGTCGGCCGTTATATTGAGATGGGCTACAAAGCCATTCGTGCTCAGACCGGCGTGCCGGGCCTGGCCAGCACTTATGGCGTGTCCAAAGACAAAATGTATTACGAACCGGCTGACAATGACCTGCCGACCGAAAACGTCTGGTCGACCAGCAAGTACCTCAACAGCGTGCCGGAACTGTTTAAAGTGCTGCGCGAAACTTACGGTTATGACCACCATCTGCTGCACGACACCCATCACCGGCTGACGCCGATTGAAGCAGCGCAGCTGGGCAAGTCACTGGAACCGTACAAATTATTCTGGCTGGAAGACGCAGTGCCGGCCGAATTGCAGGAAGGTTTCCGCCTGTTCCGTCATCACACCACGACGCCAATTGCGGTGGGTGAAGTCTTTGCCTCTATTCATGATTGTCAGCAGTTGATCAGCGAGCAGCTGATTGACTATATCCGCACCACTATCGTACATGGCGGCGGTATTACTCATCTGCGCCGGATCGCGCATCTGGCTGAGCTGTATCATGTGCGCACCGGTTTCCATGGCGCGACGGACTTAAGCCCAATCACCATGGGCGCGGCGCTGCATTTTGACACCTGGGTGCCGAACTTTGGGATTCAGGAATACATGCGCCATACGCCGGCGACCGACGAAGTGTTCCCGCATGACTACCATTTTGCCAACGGTTATCTGTACGCCGGCGAAACACCGGGCCATGGCGTCGATATCGACGAAAAACTGGCGGCGAAATATCCGTACAAACGCGCTTACCTGCCGGTCAACCGGCTGGAAGACGGCACTATGTTTAACTGGTAAGCCGACATCATGCCGACCCCGCTGCCACCTTTGCCAGAAAGCTATAGCGCAGATTTTCTGCGCCAGCACTGCCGCGACATTCTGGCGTTTTATAACCCCCGGGTGGTCGACCCGGCAGGCGGTTATTTTCAGAATTATTATGACGACGGCCGGCTGTTTCAGCGCGGCTTTCGCCAGTTGGTCAGCAGCACCCGCATCATCGTCAATTACGCCCGGGCGAGCCGCGAACTGGCGGCAACGCCGGCCGAAGCAGCACAGTACCGCGCTGTGGCCCGCCACGGTTTGCAGTATCTGCAGCAGGTGCATTACCAGGGTGCGACAGCGCAATATGCCTGGACTTTACAGGACCATCAGCCGCAGTGCATGACCCAGCAGGCATACGGCTATGCCTTTGTGCTGCTGGCATATGCCCATGTGCAGTGGGCCGGTGTGGCGGATGTTAAGACTGAACTGGCGCAAACCTGGCAGTTGCTGGAACAACGTTTTTGGCAGAGCGAATTTGGTCTGTACGCCGACGAAATGAGTGCCGATGGCGTGCTCAGCGATTATCGCGGCCAGAACGCCAATATGCATTTATGTGAAGCCATGCTGGCGGCTTATCAGGCGACCGGTGAAGCGCATTATCTGGCGCGCGCGCAATTGCTGACGCACAACATCACCGCGCGTCAGGCTGCGCTCAGTGGCGGTCAGGTGTGGGAGCATTACACGCCTGCCTTTGCACTTGACCTTGCATACAACAAAGACGACCCGAAAAATCTGTACCGGCCCTGGGGTTTTCAGCCTGGTCATCAGACCGAATGGGCCAAGTTGCTGCTGCAACTGCATCGGTTAGCGCCAGATCCGGCGTTATTAGAGCGTGCCGCAGCGCTGTTTGACCGCGCTTTTGCGCTGGCCTGGGACGCCGAACACGGCGGGCTGGTTTATGGCTACGACCTGGACGGCCAGTGGTGCGACGATGACAAATATTTCTGGGTGCAGGCCGAATCGATGGCAGCCGCCGCCTTGCTGTATCAGAGCAGCGGCGAGCCGCGCTTTTTGACGGCATATCGCCAGCTGTGGCAATACAGCTGGCAGCATTTTGTCGACCATCAGCATGGCGCCTGGTATCGCCTGCTGAACCGGCAGAATCAGCGGCTTTCGGATGAAAAAAGCAGCAGCGGCGCCAAGTGTGATTACCACACCTTGTGCGCTTGTCTGGATGTACTGGCAGGCTGGCCGGCGGTTCCGGCCTGAGAAGTCTGCATGCGAGCTTGTTGTGGTGTTTGCCTGGCCGATGGCCTGGAGTTACTGAGAGAAAGCAGTCCTCAGTCTTTTT
Organism: uncultured Rheinheimera sp.; assembly: GCA_966252055.1. Lineage (GTDB taxonomy): Bacteria > Pseudomonadota > Gammaproteobacteria > Enterobacterales > Alteromonadaceae > Pararheinheimera. The sequence continues at coordinate 10,232 of CBINNO010000050.1, forward strand.
AACGGTGAACCCCCACGAAACCAGCGTTGTTGGCCGGTCTGGCGACAGCGGAAGACTGAAGTAAAAAAAGGTCGGGTCTGACACCGGTGTCAGTCTGGCAAAATTCTCACAGAAGAAAACACACAGACGGGGTAGATATGAAGACTTATCAGAAAACAGCGGTGTCGCTGGCGGTACTGGCGGCTCTTGGCAGCAGCTTTGCCGCGGCGGCGCAGCAAGCCAATACCGGCGCAAACAAAGCTGAAGAAACCGAAGTGATTGAAGTCAAAGGTTTCAGAAGCTCAGTGATCCGCGCCAAAGATTTAAAACGCGAAGCGATGGTGGCGCAGGATTCGATCGTCGCTGAAGACATCGCCGATTTCCCGGACCAGAACTTAGCCGACTCGCTGCAGCGGGTACCGGGCATTGCCATCACGCGCGAAGGCGGTGAAGGCCGGCAGATCTCTTTGCGTGGTTTAGGCCCGGATTTTACCCGGGTGCAGGTGAACGGCATGGAAGCGCTGGGCACTTCATCCTCGCCGATGGACAGCCGCGGTGCCGTTGGCCGCTCACGTGCTTTTGACTTCAATATTTTCGCCTCAGAATTATTTAATCAAATCGACGTGAAAAAATCTTATTCAGCCGATCAGGAAGAAGGCGGCATCGGCGGCACCGTAAACCTGCGCACCGCCAAGCCGTTTGACTATGACGGCCTGCAGGGCGCTGTGGCCGGTCAGGTTGGCACCAACAGCAACACCGACAGCACCACACCACGTTTTGCCGCGATGGCATCTAACACCTGGGGTAATTTCGGTGCGCTGGCTTCAGTGGCCTACAGCCAGAAAGAATCCTCAGAAGTGGGTTACAACACCATCCGCTGGCGTCAGGTGGCGTCAAGCAACATTGGCACTGGCGTGGATGCGACGACTGCCGCTCAGGTTAAAGCCGGTCAGGTCTGGTTTGCCCGCGGTAACCGTTATTCAGAATGGAACAACGACCAGGAACGCCTGGGCGTGACCGCCGCGTTTCAATACCGGCCGAGCAACGACCTGAAATTTGCACTGGATGTGATGCACGGCAAACTGGAAAACGAGCTGGACGAACATCACATTTCCACCGGCGGTTCCAGCAGCACGGCGCTGGGCCGGCTGGAAGAAATCAGAACCAACAATAACAACGGCGACATCGAAGCGGTCTATGCCAAGTTCAGCAACGTGGTGACCCGCACCGAAAACCGCTCTGACCTGAACAGCACCACCTTTGACCAGGTGACGTTCAGCACCGACTGGCAGGCCACCGACAAGCTGGGTATTAAATTCCAGCTCGGCACCAGCTCGTCCGACTACGATCAGCCACGGGTGGACAAGGTCAACCTGACCCGCACCGGCGGCACGCTGACCACTGACTTCACGCAGGACCGCTTCTACGGCATCAATACCTATGATTTTGACCCGGCGGCGATGACCGGCTGGACAGTCAAAGACCTGTATTTCCGCGAAGATTACATCACCAGCGATTTTGACAACGCCAAAATCGACTTTGACTATTCGCTGGATGACGCTGGCGTGCTGACCTTCGGCGCCAACTACAAAAAATTCTCTAACGTCGGCGACAACCGCGAAGATGCCGGTTATGTCGAAAACAAAGCCACACCGCTCAACAATGGTGTGAAAACAGTGTCGGCGGGCGTGGTGAACGTGTTTAATCACCCGAATATGTCCTGGCTGCAGGCGGATGTGAAAGCGTTGCAGGAGTTTTATGGCATTTATGACCTGAAACTCGGCGAAGACAAAATCATCCAGACCAACTCCTACACAGTGGAAGAAGAAAGCAACAGCCTGTATGCGCAATACGCCTGGGACAGCATGATTGCCGGCAAACCACTGCGCGGCAGCATCGGTGCCCGTTATTACACCACCGACCTGACGTCCATCGGCGTGTCCAAAGGCCTGCCGGTCGAAATCACCCGCGATTACTCTGGTGTACTGCCAACACTGAACCTGGTGTATGAAATGGACGACGATTTGCTGCTGCGTTTTGGCGCCAGCAAAAACCTGACGCGGCCTTCGCTGAGTGCGATTTCGGTGTCGGCCAACGTGGCCCAGATGACAGGTTCACCGGGCGAAGTGGGTAAAATCACGGTCGGTAACCCAAATCTGCAGCCGTTTGAGTCGGTTAACTTCGACTTCGCTGTTGAGCAGTATTTTGAAGGCGTCGGTTCTTTGTCCGCTGCGGTGTTCAAAAAGGACATCGACAACTTTATCGTGACCGAAGTGACGACTGTGAAGTACAGCGACACCGGCCTGCCAGCGTCTTTGCTGCCAAACGGCGCGACCATGGATTCGCTGTTTGACGTGACGTCGCCGCAGAACTCTGACAAATCCACCATCAAAGGTGCCGAACTGGCGTTCCAGCGTGACCTGGATTTCCTGCCGGAGCCTTTTAATAATCTCGGTGTGATCGCCAACTACACCTGGGTGGACGGCACAGCGCTCTACCGCAACGTGCAGGGCAGCGGCCAGACTCAGGAAAAGAGCTTCCCGGGCCTGTCGAAAAACAGCTACAACCTGACGTTCTACTACGAAACTGAGAAGTTCGGCGGCCGCATCTCGGCAGCCCATCGCGCCGATTACATCAGCGTGGTGGAAGGCGGCTTACGTGACGAAGACGAACGCGGCTTCCACGCCACCACTTTCGTTGATTTCTCAGCGTTTTATCAGTTCTCTGAAAACCTGAAATTCACCATCGAAGGCATCAACCTGACCAATCAGCGCGAAGAGCAGTACAGTGACTCCAATGATCGTCCTTACAACACTACCACCAGTGGCCGGACTTTCATGGCGGGATTCAGCTACAAGTTCTGACGCTGACCCTACAGCAAAGCAGCCGGTCTGAGGCCGGCTGTTTTGCCTGTGGTATTCCGCCCTGTCTGTGGGTAAAGTCGTGACATCACGACCAACATCAGGTGCAGGGAAAGACGCATTGAAAAAACCAACCATCAAAGATGTCGCCAGTCTGGCCGGTGTCTCTTTCAAGACCGTTTCACGGGTCGTCAATAATGAAGCCTGGGTCAGTGACGACATCAAAAGCCGGGTACAGGCGGCCATTGCTGAGCTGCATTACCAACCGAATCGCACCGCAAGATTAATGCGCACCGCGCCATTTGCGCTGGCTTTTGTCTACGACAACCCGAACAGCCACTACGTGATTGAAATGCAAAACGGCATTTTGTCGCAGTGCCGGCAAAAAGGCGTGGAACTGGTGATCCATCCGACCGATTCCGGCTCCGATCAGGTGCGCCAGGAGCTGGCGACTATGATTGGCAGCAATCAGGTTGGTGGGGTGATCCTGACGCCGCCTTTGTCAGAAAACACCGCACTGGTGCAGGAACTGCTGGCGCAGCAGGCCAAAGTGGTGCGCATTGTGTCGGGTGCCGAGCCGCCGGATGATTTGTGCCCGACTGTCTATGTCGACGACGAACAGGCCGGTTTTGCCATTACGCAGTATTTGCTGGCGCAAGGGCACCGGCGCATCGCGTTTTTGGGTTATCAGCCGGCGCACCGCTCGTCGCTGGGGCGTTATCGCGGTTATTGTCAGGCGCTGGCCCAGGCCGGTGTGCCACAACTTGCTGAACTGGTCATCGCCGGTGATTTTACCTTCGAATCCGGCATTGAAATGGCGGGCGCTTTGCTGGACCAAAATATTCAGGCCAGTGCCATTTTTGGCTGTAACGACGAAATCGCCGCCGGCGCTTTGTTCGCCGCCCGTCTGCATGAAATTCCGGTGCCGGGGCAGTGGTCCATTGTTGGTTTTGAAGACAGCCCGTTTTCGCGCCAGACCTGGCCGCGGCTGACCACTGTGCATCAGCCTAATGCCGACATCGCCGCCTGCGCCGCGCGCCTGTTGATTGACTGGATGCTGGACGAACCGCAGGAACAACGCAGTGCAGGTTTTGTGCTGGACTTAGTGAAACGGGATTCTGTGCTGCCAATGAAAAGTTAAAAATCATTGTAAAACATCGACTTAATTATCATGTCAACGTTGTCAGGAATTTCATTGACAACGTTGACAGGCTGGTGATAACTTGAACGCAGAGTGATGAATAAATCACCGCGTTTAACGCTGACTAACAAGGATAAGGCGTCTCCAAAACAGAGATTGGCAACGCAGAGAACAGATCATGAACAGGTTACAGCAGCACAAGTTTGACCCGCGCACGTTACAACCCTTCTCCGGTGGCAAGCCGGCCCAAAAGACTTTGCTGGCAGCGGCTTTCGCGTCGCTTTGGTTGCCAGCGGTAGCACAGGAAGCCGGCAGTCAGGAAAAAGCGGCTCAGGAGATGGAAGTCATCGCCGTCACGTTCCGCGGCAGTCTGGTCGCCGCCGCCGACATCAAGCGGCAGGACACTAAAGTCACAGACGCCATCACCACGGAAGATATCGGTAAATTCCCCAGTGAAAACATCGCCGAAGCCATTCAGCGCATTCCGGGCGTGCAAATTTCCAACGTCAATGGCCGCGGTTCGACCATCAGTGTGCGCGGCCTTGGCGCGCAGTATGCCCGCACCACGTTAAACGGCCAGACCATGCAAAGCGCCGACTTCACCAGCGGCTTTCGTTTTGACATTATCCAGACCGAGCTGGCGTCGACCATTGAAGTGATCAAATCGCCGACCGCCAATATGGACAGCGGCGGCCTGGCCGGCACTATCAATATCGACACTGCCGCACCTTTGTCTTTTACTGAAAGCAAGCTGCTGCTGTCGGGCAAAGCGCAGTATTCCGAATTTTCGCCGGACAACGGCGTGACGCCCAAAGGCAACATCACCTATATCGACCAGTTTGCCGACGGCACTGTCGGCGTGCTGCTGAACCTCGGTTATCAGGAACTGAATGACCGCGTGGATAACTTCTGGATGGACCGCTGGTTTGTCGACAGCGCCGGTGATGTCACGCCGCGCCGGCCGCGTTACCGCCGGATTGACCGCGAAACCGAACGCGATCTGTTTAACGGCACGCTGCAGTGGCGGCCCAATGATCAGTTTGAAACCAAACTGACCGCCGTGTATGCCAGCGACGACACCAAACAGGACCTGAACCAACAGGTGTTTTTGTTTAACGCCAATCAGATCACCCGCTTAGAAAGCGCAACTAACGGGCTGTACGACAATATCCTGATCAAAGGTTTTACCACCGAAAACAACCGTCAGCTGGAAAGCAAAGACGCCACCAGCGACGCTTATACGCTTGATTTTAAATACGAACTGGACGACTGGACTTTCAAAGGCGTGGCGCATTACACCTCAGGTGAAGCCGAGCACAATGAAGAAGCCGCTATTCTGGCAACAGTGATCTCCGAAGCGCGGCTGGATATTTCCGACCCGTCCAATGTGATTTTTGCTATCGCCGACAACCTGGCCGATCCGGCCTTGTACCCCACAGTGATGCCGCGCAACGAATATCCGAACGGCGCCAGCCGGTTGATGAACTCCGACGAAACCGCGTTGCAGTTCGACGCCAGACGCGATTTGGAGTGGGGTTGGCTGCGGCAAATTGACACCGGTGTCAAGTTCCGCCGGGAAACCATGGACCGCGCCGTTTACCGCACCGACCGCGCCACTATTGGGCAGGCGGCCGCGTCGGCGCTGCCTTCAATGGCGCAAACCGGTGAGTTGATCACGGATTTCCTCGACAACCAGATGGCTGTCCAGCACAGCTGGATAGCGCCGAATATTCAGGCGTACCGCGACGCGCTGGCCAAAGAAGGCGTGGTGGTGCCGACGCTGTTTGCCGGGCAGTCCAGCTATGGCATCGAGCAGGACATCAAATCCGTCTACCTGATGACCAACTTTGAAACCGAGCTGGGCGGACTGGCGCTGCGCGGCAATATCGGCGGGCGTTATGAAAAAACCGACCGCGATATCAACACTTACATCACCGGCGCCAATCATCCGACCAACGAAGAAATCAAGCTGGTGGTCGGCGAGCTGACGCAAAGCTTCAGCTACGACAACTTCCTGCCAAGCGCCAACCTGGTGCTGGAACTGAACGAAGACATGCAGGTGCGGCTGGCGGCCGCCAAAGTGTTGGTGCGGCCTATTCTGACCTCCAACACTCAGTTGGCCGCTTCCGAAAGTTCGGCCGCCAACTCGCTGGGCAGCCGCACTTACACCATCAATCTGGGCCAGCCGGAACTCAAAGCGCTGACTGCGGATCAACTGGACCTGGGCTGGGAATGGTATTACAGCCGCTCGGATTCGCTGACGCTGAACCTGTTCCAGAAAGATATTAAAAACGGCACTGTCAGTGCGCTGGTCTGCCCGGACAGTTACAGCGGCAAAACGCTGTCCAGCAATGGCGGCGACTGTGTTGACGCGGCCGGCAATATCTATGACATCACGGCGATTTACAACGACGCCTCCACTGCGCGGGTCAAAGGGTATGAGCTGGGCTGGAACCAGGGGCTGGACGACTATCTGCCATGGGCCGGTTTTGGTCTGACGTCCAACTACACCCGCATTCTGGTCGGCCAGAGTGAAGGTTTTAAACTGACCAACTCGTCGGAGCAAACCTGGAATATCACGGCGTACTGGGAGAATGACAGCTACAGCGCGCGCTTGTCGCTCAATCACCGCAGCCCTTATGTGCAGGACAGCAGCGACGCATTTTTCGCCCGCGAAGGCCGTACTGTCGATGGCCGCAACCAGATTGACCTGTTGTTAGGCTGGAATATCGACGAACAGTGGTCGGTGCGTTTCGGCGCGCTCAATATCAACGGCAACGATGAAGAAGCCTATCGCGATGAAGTGACGCAGGCCTGGCAAACCACCAGCATCATCGGCCGCAGTTATTATCTGGGCGTGAATTTTAATCTGTAACACCTGCAGGCTGGCGGGACTGCCGCCAGCCTGTTGCTGAATAAGGACAACAAGATGCAACAGAGCATTTGGCGCCGACCGGCGCTGGGACTGACCCTGCTGGCCCTCGCGGCCTGTCAGCCACCGTCGGCTGGCCCCACCGCGGCCTCACCAGCGGCAGCCACATCGGCGACAGCTGCGGCTGTGTCGGCAGCCGGCAGCCAGTCTCAACTGGTGCCGGTGGCGTTCAGCGCCGCCGAAATTGCTGCGGCCGCGCCGGTCAGAGCCCTGCTGGAACGGGTGGTGGGCGCACCGGTCAGCCAGCTGGAACTGGCGCTGGTCAGTGAGGCCGCCGGTCAACAAGCGCCGGACTGGTATCAGCTGGAAGTGCGTGACGGCAAGCTGTATGTCAGCGGCAATGCGCTGACCGCGCTCAGTTTCGGCTTGTACGAATATCTGCGCCAGACCGGCGCCATGTCGGTTAGCTGGGAAGGCAACCGCATTGCGCTGCCGGAGCGTTTTGCCGATGCACCGGCCCAGCGTGTCAGCACTTTGTTTAACAACCGCGCTTATCTGAATGTCTGCGCCTATGGCTACAGCACGCCGTGGTGGGACTGGACACGCTGGCAGCAGGAACTGGACTGGATGGCGCTGCATGGCGTCAACAATCCGGTGGCTATGGAAGGCCAGGAATATATCTGGCAACAGCTGTGGCGCGAATTTGGCGTGTCCGACGCTGAACTCAGTGCGTATTTTTCCGGCCCGGCGTTCACGCCCTGGCAACGGATGGGCAATATCGAAGGCCACGAAGGCCCGCTGCCGGCGTCTTACATCGAGAAAAAACGCCAGCTGCAAAAACAAATTCTCAAGCAAATGCAAAGCTTTGGCATGAAGCCGGTCGTGCCGGCGTTTTCGGGTTATGTGCCTAAGCAATTCACCTCTTTATTCCCGCAGGCGAAGATTTCGGCGATGCCGAAATGGTCGGGTTTTAAACATGAAACTTATTGGCTGGACCCGGCCGACCCACTGTTTGCCAAAGTCGCCAAACGCTTTATCGAGCTGTACAACGCCGAGTATGGCGCGCAGCAATATTACCTGCTCGATGCGTTTAACGAGATGCTGCCGCCGGTGTCGAAAGATTCCACTTCGCAGCGGCTGGCCGATTTAGCCGGTTATGGCGCGGCGCTTTATCAGTCGCTGGCACAAGTGGTGCCGGACGCCACCTGGGTGATGCAGGGCTGGATGTTTGGTTCGGACTCGCATTTCTGGGACTTGCCGTCGATTGAAGCCTTTTTAAGCAAGGTGCCGTCGGACCGCCTGATGGTGCACGACATCGGCAATGACCGCTTTGACGTCTGGCAAAAAGCCAAAGGTTTTTACGGCAAAGAGTGGGTGTTTGGCTTTATCCACAACTACGGCGCCAGCAATCCGGTGTATGGCGACTTTGATTTTTACCGCGACAAAGTCAACACCGCGCTGCACCACGCCGACAAAGGCAATCTGACCGGTTTTGGCGTATTCCCGGAAGGCATTCATTCCAACTCGTCGGCTTATGAATTTATGTTTGACCTGGCCTGGCAAGGGCAGGCGGCGGACACCAATCAATGGCTGCAACAGTACCTGCACAGCCGTTACGGCAGCCAGAGCCCGGCGCTCTACAGTGCCTGGCACAACATCTACAAAGCGCTGTTCAGCACCCGCTACTGGGAGCCGCGCTGGTGGGAAGATTCGGCCGGCGCATTCCTCTTGATGAAAAGACCCAACACCGAGTATCTGCGTTACACCGGCGCGCCGGGCAATCTGGCGCTGCTGGATCAGGCGTTAAAAGCGCTGGTGGCGTTGCCACCGGCTGAACTGGCCGCGCCGCTGCTGCAATACGATCTGGTCGATTTTGCCCGCCATAGTGCTACTCAGCATATCGACATGCTGTTGCAGCACACCATGCTGGCTTATCAGCAGGGCAAAGTGGCGCAAGGCGATAAACTGCAGGCCCAGGCCAAACAGCTGGTGCTGGCGGTGGACGCGCTGATGGCGCATACGCCAGCCGGCACTTCACGCGACACTTTGTACAACTGGGTGGCGCAGGCACGGGCTTATGCTGACAACCCGGCCGAAGCGGCCTTGTACGAACGGAATGCCCGCCAGCAGGTGACGGTCTGGGGTGGCAGCAAGCTCAAAGACTACGCCTCCAAAGCCTGGCACGGCATGTACAGCGAATTCTACTGGCCGCGCTGGCAACTGATGTTTGCCGCCCAGCGTGCCGCCGCGCTGTCGGCTAATGCTGCGCCATTCGACAGCGCGGCGCTGGAACAGCAGCTGATTGCTTTTGAGCAGCAGTGGCTGGACAAACCGCTTGGCACGCCGCAGCCGGCGCCAGTGGATGTGGTCGCTGCAGTAGCAGAGATCCAGGCGCTCATTACGGCCAGCAAAGCGCCGCCGTCGAACCTGTAACAGCGACCGCGCCGGCGCAGTGTTCGACAAATTGCTTCGGCGCAGCGCACTGGCGCAAATCACTGGGCGCAAATCACTGGGCGCAAATCACTGGCGCAGCGCTTGGGCAAAGCGCCGGCACCGACAACCCGCGCTGGCGGCACACAGCCGCCAGACCGACTTAAACCTGTACCGCAGCCTGGCTGCGGTCGAGCTGAACCGAGGAAACAGATGCAACGACTTTTTGCACTGGATGTGTTCCGCGGCCTGACCATCCTGTTGATGATCATGGTCAACAGTCCCGGCACTTATGGCACCTTTTCGCACGCCTACTGGGATGGCATCACCTTTGCCGATTTTGTCTTTCCGTTTTTTATCGTCATCGTCGGCGTCGCCATTGCGCTTGGCCATAAACCGGCCTTAAGCGC
>CBINNO010000051.1:0-19869 GCA_966252055.1 uncultured Rheinheimera sp.
TTGAAACATCGGCAGGGCAGTCGCCATCTCTGCATAAAACTCCTGATACAGCGCTTTTTGTTCGTCCTCACTGGTGTTGCGGCTTAAACGCTCGACGATGCCGGTGATTTTGTCGAACTGAGCACGATAGGGGTTGTTAGCCTCCACATATTGCTGGTACAGCACTTCACCCTGTGGGCTGCGTGGCAGCGCCGCATAGTTTTTAAAGGCATCGTCATAGAGGTCCCAGCGTTCTTTCATGGTGGTGAGCATTTCGCGGAACTGGTCGTGCGCTTTGTAGTTATTTTCAAAAAATGCCACCCGCCGTGCCATCGACTGTGCGGCGACCCGCGAGCTTTTCATGACGCCGAGGTTCAGGACAAAAGGTAAACGCTTGTGGCCTATCTCATTAATTGCCGTGGTGGTGTCTTTTAAGCCCAGGATGCCAACACCACTGGTGATCAGCAGCGCCAGCACCGCCACTATCATCAGCAGACTCAGCTTGGCTTTGACCGTTAAGTTTTTCATATCTCGCTCCGCATTAAGTTTTTGTTTTCATTCCTGAATATTCAGTGCAGCAAGGATTGCATTGCCACACCGTTTTTATTGTCTCGTTGGATAGCCATGTTGATCAGCGAAGGTGCATCGAGGATCAACGCCACTTCGCCGCTGCCCAGAATGGTGGAGCCACTGATGCCGGGCAGCCGTTCAAACAACGGACCGAGCGGTTTGATCACGGTCTGGAATTCGCCCATCAGTTCGTCAACGACAAAACCGGCTTTCAGATTGCCGTATTTGACCACGACGATATTTTCGCGTTTATGCTGGCTTTCCGGGCTTTGGAAATGCTCGGCGAGCCGGACAAAAGGCAGCACTTCGCCCCGCAGATTGATGTAGTTGCGGCCTTCGCGTGTTTGCTCCGGGACACTGTTGAGTTCCAGGCATTCTTCGACGATGTCGAGTGGGATCACATAAAAACTGCCACCGACCTTGAGCATAAAGCCGTCGATAATAGCCAGCGTCAGCGGCAGGCGGATGCGGATAGTAGTGCCGACGCCCAGTTCACTGTCAATGTCGATACTGCCGCGCAGTGCTTCAATATTGCGCCGGACGACATCCATGCCGACGCCGCGGCCGGAGATATTGCTGATGGCATCGGCGGTCGAAAAACCGGCTTCAAAAATAAGCTGATAGACCTCGGCATCGGTCAGTTCCGCCTCAGCGGCAACCAGCCCTTGCTGCACCGCTTTTTGCAAAATGCGCTGGCGGTTCAGACCGCCACCATCGTCGGACACTTCAATGACAATACTGCCGGATTCGTGGAATGCGTTCAGCCTGACGGAGCCTTGTGCCGGTTTACCGCGGGTGGCGCGCAGCTCAGGTGCTTCAATGCCATGGTCCATCGCATTGCGTACCAGATGCATCAGTGGGTCGCTGATTTTTTCCACCACGGTTTTATCCAATTCGGTCTCGGCGCCGTGGATCTGCAAGTCAATCGATTTACCGAGCTCTTTTGACACATCCCGGACCACCCGCTGAAAGCGGTTGAAGGTGTCGCCAATCTGTACCATCCGCAGGTTCAGTGCGCTTTCGCGCACATCTTCAATCAGCCGGGTCAGAGTCTGGGCCGATTCCTGCAAGCGGCCTATGCTGGCGAGCTGGGCTTCCGCCTCGAGCCCTGCTCCGGCAATTACCAGTTCGCCAATCAGATTGATCAGATGATCGAGTTTGTCGGCATCGACCCGGATGGTTTGCGCTTGTTTGTCGCGGGCTTTCTTGGCAGAAGCCTGTTTGTGAATGGCTGCGCTGACGACTTCTGGACTGGCCAGACAGTCTTCCACCACCATCTCGCCAAGCCGGCGGGAGCCGGGCTGATTCTGTCGTTGTCGCTGCAGAATGTTGTCGAGCTCATAATGGGTCAGGGTACCGCACTGCACCAGCATTTCTCCCAGTTTCAGGTCTTCGCCGGGCATCCGTTCAATAAAAGCAATAAATTCACTGATAAGGGCAAAAGGCGGCATGATGTGCAACTGACAATCATCGCGGACAAACTCAAAAGCACTTTCGATGGTTTCTTTCGAGGCTGCACTGTTAAAGCTGATTTCATAACCGAGATAACAGCTTTCCGGGTCCATCTGTTGGGCCGGCGGTATTTTATCGGTGACAGTACTGATATGGGCTATAGTGCCGAACGTATTGAGGTAGCGCAGAAAAGACAGTGGATCCATGCCATTTCGCAGCACATCGGCACCAAAATGCACAGAAATATGCCAGTTTTCATTGGAGCCCTGTTCGCTGTTTTCGACCACCAGCGGGTTGTATTCCTGCTGTTCCGATGCTACCGGTAGCACGTTTGGCAAATTTTGCTGACTTTTTTTCTGCAGATATTGCTCCAGTGCAACGACCAGTCTGGCACCGGTTTGCTGGTCTTCGGCACTCAGCAATACCTGATTGTCACTGATGGAATCGACCATTTTGCCGATCTGGTCTTTGCATTGCAGCAACAGGTTGACCAGCGGATCTGCCAGCTCAAGGCGACCGGCACGCACTTCATCCAGCACGCTTTCGACCACATGGGTAAAGCTGACGACTTCGTCCAGACCAAACAAACCGGCTGAACCTTTGATCGTGTGAGCGGCGCGAAAAATCGAGTTGACGGATTCGGTGCGGTCGTCGGAGCTGTCGAGGCCGAGCAGCTTGTCTTCCATATCCTGCAGCAGTTCGCAGCTTTCTGCGATAAAGGTTTGAAATGCCTGTTCGAGATTCATGACGCACGACCTGTGGCGGATTGTGTGGCGGATTGTTCAGAGGGGATAAACAGCGGGTCGCCAAAAAAGCTGGCCAGATTACATAAATCAAACACTTCGACCACGGCAGGCGAGTGGCCGGTCATACTGAAGGGCAGGTTGCGGCGTTCTGATTCCAGCTTGGCCAGCATCAGCAGTTGCAGACCTGCCGTGTCCAGCTCGCTGACCTGCGATAAATCCAGCACTATCGCCGACTGGCCTTCGATAGCAGCCATCAGCATCGCTTTTTGCTGCTCAGCGGTATAAATGGTGAGCTCGCCTTGCGGGCAAAAATGAACAGGTTCAGCTGCGGTGTCGCTCATCGGTGACCTCAGGGTAAAACCAGTTTGGAAACCGCCATCAGCAGTTGCTCAGGTTTGAACGGCTTGACCATCCAGGCTTTGGCACCAGCGGCCTGGCCGGCTGCTTTTTTGTCATCACTGGCTTCGGTGGTCAGCATAATGACTGGTGTAAATTTGTACGCCGGCAATTTTTTGATTTCCTGCACCATGGTGATGCCGTCCATATTCGGCATATTGACATCACTGACAATCAGGTGGACTTTCTGGCCGGTCAGTTTGCTCAGGGCATCTTTGCCATCGCAGCCTTCGATAACGTCATAGCCGGCGCCTTTCAGGGCAATAGCCACGACCTGCCGCAAAGAGGCCGAGTCATCTACGATCATGATTGTTTTCGCCACAGCGATACTCCTCAGAAGAATACTAAATCGTCTGAACTGGCAGACGTCGTGGCCGAACCGGACGGCTTGCCACTGTGATGGTTAGCCAGCTCCTCTTCGGTTGCATAAGATTTTTTCAGTGCGTTGATCAACGGCGTCCAGTCTGGCGGCAGCAGCCGGCCTTCCTGCTGGAAATACTGCTGGTTTTGCTGCAGAACCGCCGGCAACAGCAGGATATTGTCGCGTACGTGGCTCAGGATCTGGCTGACCCTGTCCTGGAACTGTAAATGCACCAGCGATTGTGAGACATCGTCTTTAATGCGAACGCCGGATTCACGCAGCGCGGCATTAGACGCCTCCAGGTAGTCGGCCAGCTGGCTGAAATCTGCCAGCACGGCATGGATGTCGGTGTCGGCGTTGCCAACCCGCACTTCGTCTTGTCTGGCGAAGGTCTCTGCAGATGAAAAAGCGCCTGAAATGGCGCTGCTGATGGTGTTGACAGTTTCGCTGATCCGGCGGCCGGTTTCGCCGGATCTGTTGGACAAAGCCCTGACTTCGGAAGCGACGACGGCAAAACCCCGGCCGCTTTCGCCGGCTCTGGCGGCCTCGATAGCTGCATTGAGGGCCAGCAGATTGGTCTGGTCAGCAATACTGGCCACTGCTGTGGCCATATTTTTTAAATCGTCGATGTAACCGACGAGCTGGCCGACCTCTTTGAGCAGCACATCGCGGTGCTGCATGGCGGTTTCCAGTGATTCGACCACAGATTTGAGTTTCACTTCGCTGGTTTGCAGCACGGCTTTGACACTGTGGTCGCTGACGGAAGCGTCTGAGGCATGAATGGCGTCGTCGAGGTTTTGTACTATGCCGGTGAAGCGGGTCATCAGTTCAACGATGGCCTGTTCTGAATAACTGCGGCCAGTTTCAATCTGCCGGGCCCAGATCGCAGTAACCTGATCCTCAAGGCCGGCGAGGCCATCATAAAAAGTGGCAATGTCGCTGTCGGAATGCCGGTTGCCTGTTGCGAGCTTGGCTGGCGAGGCGGTGGCTTGTATCTGTTGCAGGTGCTCGCTGAGCAGCCAGCTGGCAAAGCCGCCTCCCACCAATATCAGTGCCGCAGCAATGGCCGTTGACAGTTGCAGTGGGAATAGCAGCAATATCAGCAGTATCGCGCCAGCGGCGGTGTAGAGGGGCAGTAACCCATGGTAAGTACGGCTTGCGCGTGGACTCACAACAACTCCTTTTTGAGTTAGCTCAACGAGAGCTTGAAATCCCTGAATCTGTTCTGTTAGGTGACAAAAAATACTGTCTGTTGATATGGAAGAACAGGTACTGACGAAGGAAGAACAGTAAGCATATTAGCTGGTTATCGATCTTTCAACTAAAAGATCCAGCGCCATGACGCTGGAAGCGCTACCGGTAGCAAGTTAGCAAAGTGCTGTTTTAACGGGATAAAATTCGGGACATGCTTACCAGCCGGGCGCTGGCGACTCAAAAAATGTCGCACGGTGGCAACAAAAATAGTCGCAAAATAAGGGGCAGCAATAATCCGCACTTTTTGCCAGTCAGGCGCTATAATGCCGCACTTTTTTCAGGGTTATTTCCCGCTTTGGAGTGCTTATGTCCAGTTTACCCCCATGTCCACAATGCCAGTCGCCTTATGCCTACGAGGATGGCAGCCAGCTGATTTGTCCGGAATGTGGCCACGAATGGCAGGCCGGTGTGGCGGCTGCTGCTGATACGGACCGCGAGATCCGCGATGCCAGCGGCAACCTGTTACAGGACGGCGATACTGTCACTGTGATTAAAGATTTAAAAGTGAAAGGTTCTTCGCTGGTGGTCAAAATCGGCACTAAGGTAAAAAACATCCGGCTGGTTGATGGCGACCATGATATTGACTGCAAAATTGACGGTTTTGGCGCGATGAAGCTGAAATCGGAATTTGTCCGCAAAGCCTGAATCCGCTGCAAAAAACAAGGCGCCGTCTGGCGCCTTATTGATGTTGGCTTGTCAGTAATCCCGGCTGCGGAACGTCGCGGCATCGAGGATAGCCCACAGGTGCGCAAGGCCGGCTACTATCGCCGGAATAATCAGCCACCACATGAAATAGCCCACACCGCAGACGATAAAAAACAGAATGGCCGGCAGCAGTCGTCCTTGTACCAGCTGGCCCAGGCCCGGGATAAAAAAGCTGCATAATGCGGCGACAACATTGCCGCCTGAACCTTGTCCTGCCATCTGGACGCTCCTGTTTTTGTTGAAACTTTTTTGACTCTAACTGAATTTTCCGCACCAGGCAGCATAAATCTGTAAGCGAATGTAGCGAAGCGGCGATGACAGCTGCGAAGCCGTTTAACCTCATCGCGGGGCAGACGCTGCCGGCAGCGTGACAAAATACCCGCTGCCAGGCCTGGCCACTTCAGACAGAAGCTGTGCCCACGGCCGAGGCATTGTCTGGCAACAGGCCCGGGATTTTCAGCCGGCGGGTTCAGTCAGAAAACCCAGTTGTGTGATACCAGCTTGCTGCACTGCGGCGAGCGTGCTGACCACATGTTCATAAGCCACGCTGCGATCGCCTTTGAGCTGGAACACCGGTTGCGGTTGTGTTGCAGCCGCCTGTTGCAGGCGCAGTTGCAAATCTTCCCGGCTGATTTTGTCGAGGTTCCAGTAAACAGCGCCGTCAGCCGCAATGGCCAGCGTGACGGTGTCGGGTTTCTGCTGCGCCGGCTGGTTGCTGACTTTTGGCAGCTCCAGCGGAATCGAGTGGGTCAGCACCGGCACTGTGATCATAAAAATAATCAGTAACACCAGCATCACGTCGACCAGCGGCGTCATATTGATTTCGCTGATCACGCCGCTGTCGTCATCAAAATCGTTCTGAAAGGCCATCAGGCGGCTCCGTGCACAGTGGCCACGCTGGCTTTAGGCGCGGCGCCGGTGATGAAATAGGCGTGCAGCTGAAAAGCAAAGCGATTGAGCTGCGCGACGATGCCTTTGTTGCTGCGCGAAAACGCATTAAAAGCCAGTGTGGCGGGAATAGCGACCGCCAGACCAAAAGCAGTCATGATCAACGCCTCGCCGACAGGGCCGGCAATTTTATCGATACTGGCCTGGCCGCTGGCGCCCAGGCTGACCAGCGCGTGATAAATACCCCAGACGGTGCCAAACAGCCCGACAAAAGGCGCGACAGAGCCGACAGATGCCAGAATCGCCAGGCCGCGTTGCAATTGTTCAGCGCTTTCATCAATCGCACCTTTGAGGCTGGAGGTCAGCCAGTCTGACAGCGGCAGATGGCCGTGCAGGTCGTCGCGGTGGCTGGTGTGATGACTGAGCGCCTGCTGGCCTTGCACCGCCACATAATAAAATGGATTTTTTGGCCCGCTGTAAGGGGCGGCATCAATCAGCAGTTGCAGCCCGTCCTGAAAATTCTGGGCATGCCAGAATTCGCGGCCGGCGCGCTGCAGTTTCTGCAGCCGCCACAATGCCCAGCTGCGCCGGGCAATCACAGTCCAGCTGGCGACAGACATCAACAG
Source organism: uncultured Rheinheimera sp. (assembly GCA_966252055.1). Taxonomy (GTDB): domain Bacteria; phylum Pseudomonadota; class Gammaproteobacteria; order Enterobacterales; family Alteromonadaceae; genus Pararheinheimera. The sequence continues at coordinate 6,978 of CBINNO010000051.1, forward strand.
CAGCAGCAGCGCCACCGTTTTGCTGACCCAGTCGCCTTGCTGCAGCATATACGCGATACCGTACGGATTTTCGACCATTGTGAACTCCAAAAGCGGGTGAGGACCCGGTTAACCTGCGGCCTGATGCAGTGAAAACTTCACCGGCAGCTCATACCAATAATCAATCGGCTCGCCCTGACGGCGCGCCGGCTGGAATTTCCAGTGGCGGACCGCCCGTTCGGCCGCTTCGTCCAGCCGTGGGAAACCGCTGGATGTTTTCAGTTTCAGCTCAGTGACGACGCCGTCTTTGCTGACCAGGATCAGCAGCCAGACCGTGCCTTGTTCCTTGCGTTTACGTGACAGCAATGGGTACACCGGCGCTTTGTTATTGAGTCCTGCCGCATCGGCGCTTGGCAGCTCTGTGCTGGCGGTCGTGGCAGGCGCTGCTGCGGCTGGTCTGGCCGGCGCAGGTTTTGGCGGCTCGGCTTTGCTGGCTGCAGGCTGCGCCTGATAAGCACTGGGGGCCTGGCTGCTGGCCAGTTTGAGTTCAGGCTGCGGCGCTTTTCGGCGCGGCGCAGGTTTAACAGGTTGCGGCGCAGCTTTTGGCGGCTGCACGCGCTCAGGCGGCTTCACCTGCTCGGGCGGTTGTGGCGGCGGCGCTTTGGCGATTTTTGGTTCAGGCGCTATCAGCATGCCCTGCAGTTTCGGCGGTTCCACGACAGGCTCGGGTGGAGTCGGCGCATCGGTCTGCATGGCCCAGCCAATCGCCGCCAGATGCAGGCAGAGCAACAAAGAAAACACAGCCAGGGAAGCGCGGGTCATGAGGTATTAAGAATCTATATGAGAACTATTCTCATTATATCTGTAGCAATAGTGAATTGTCAGCAGGTTTTTATCGTCTCGCGGCTAAAGCTTGTTAAGGCAAAGGTCTGTCATGCCAAACCGCTGCGAGTAACAAGCCGCTGCGAATGCCGGACCGCAGCACGGCTGCTGGTGACCGGCGGATTTGGCTGGCTGCAGCAACCCGCCCCAGTTGTCAGCCGGTTCTGCCGGATGATTGACCCGGCAGGTTCATTCAGGTGGTGGGCTCAAATAGTGGGCTCAGTAGTTCAAGCCACCTGTTTTTCTGCCAGACAAAGCTCCATGGTGGCTTTGAGTAAGCGGAACAGCCGGATCGACGCGTCGATTTCTTCCCGTCTGTTGGTCAGGCTTTCGACGTTGAGGCCGAGCGGAATATCGAGGCTGGCGCAGTGCAGCAGAATTTGCTGCAGATTGTCGCGGCAGATGCGGATCGATTCATTGAGCGGGTTTTCGCTGTCCAGAATACGGTAACGCGCGGCCTGTGGCACAGAAATCCCCAACCACTGCATAAAATCCAGCGTTTGTTCGCCGCCACAAGGGGTAAAAGTCAGGATCACCCGTGACGGCTGCAGGCCTTGCTGACGGCAACTGCGGGCATAACTGGTCAGCAAATCGATGGTGGCCTGTGCGTTGTACACCGCCTGAGTGATAAAAAACTGGCAGCCCTGCGCTGATTTTTCGATCAGTCGCTGATGTTCATTGCCTTTGCTGGCGTGACGTTCGGCAATAGCCACGCCGCCCAGATAAAAATCGTCGCTGTGCTGCGCCAGCTCGCGGTAAGCGTCGGCGAGGCTCAGCCGGATGGTGCCGTTGGAAGAAGGGCTGCCGACCAGTACCAGATTTTCCAGCTGATAGTCACGGCTGGTTTCGCCCAGCCAGTCACGAAACTCGGCAGCATCACGCTGTGCCACTGATTTGTAGGTGATCACGTCACGCCTTGCCAATTTGCGCAGCAGCAGGCTGTAGTCGCGTGGGTCCAGTGTGGCGTGAAAAGGGAACGGACGTTCGACGGACACCCGGCTGCTTTCGTCCTGAATGTCATAAACCACTAAGCCATCAAACTCAATTTCATTGAGCCTTTTCAATAATTTGCTGGCAATACGCTCGGTCTTGGCGGCATCAGTACCGGCTTTGGGCGGCGTCGTACCGACCAGATAGACACCCTGGCGTGGGTCCTGAATTTTTTGCTGCAGACTGAGTGGCATATAAAGGATCTCTGATAGAAGCCAATACGGCCAAGTATACAGATGTTTGGATGGCTGGCCATCCGTATTTGAATGAAATTTTTCGATATATCCGCTGCGCACGGCTGAGTTGCGCCTTCAACCGGCTTTTTTGGCCGTCAGGCTGCCTTTTCCGGACAAAGCGGCTTAAGCTGAAATTTGCTGATAACACCATGGAAAAAGTGGGGAAGAGCATGAAAAGCTGGCGCTGGCTGTGGTGGACATTGCTGAGTCTGATGTTGTCGCTGACCGCAGCCGGTCAGGCCAACACTTATCCGTTGCTGCATATCTATCTGCTGACGGACGAAATGCCGGCACCGGATGGGCCTGAAAGCCGGGTGGCGCAGGAAGTGCGCCGGGTGATGGCAGATTTTCCCGAACTGGAGTACAGATTACATTATGTGTCCTGGCCCAAGGCGCTCGCAGAAGTCGCGAAAAAGCCGGATGCGCTGGTCGTTAATCTGTTGCGCACACCGGCCAGAGAACCGCATTACAGCTGGCTGGTGCCGGGGCCGCCGGTACAACTGCATCTTTATACGCTGGCGGAGCAGCCACTGCGCAGCCATAGCCTGGTGGCGCTTCAACAGCAACCGCAGCTGCGGATAGCCTGCCCGGCGCAGTCGGCGCATTGTGAGATGTTGTTGCATGTCGGCTTCAGGCCGGAGCAGGTGATGCCGGTGCGGCTGACTGAGCAGGACAGCGTCGAGCGGTTGCTGCTGGCACGCCGGGTTGATTTTATCGCGGCGGCCGGCGAAGACGTCGAGCGACGCATGCGTTTGTTGGGCGTGGAGCCCGCCGCTTATGTGCAGGCGCAACAGGTTGCCGAGCTGACAGACTATCTGGCCGGCGGCCCCTTGTTAGATCCGGCTGTCAAAGCGCTGTTTTTGCAGCGGCAACAGGTGGCAAAGCCCGCGCACTGATTCCTTATGCAATCTTTATAACCGGGTGCTGTGCCGCGTTTTACACTGCATACTGCCAACTGAGTCTGAACCGGGCTGCACCTCGCCGTGAACTTCTTCGTTAATCGCCGCACCGACGGTCGTCATTTAATCGCCAAAGTGCTGGGTTATTTATTGTTGCTGTTATCACTGGTGCATTTGTCAGCCGCGGCGGTGTCTTTCTTTTTTGCGGAAGCCAGTTTCTGGACTTTTATCAGCACAGCGTTGCTGACGGCCGGCTGCGGGTATGCGCTGGCTTATTACGGCCGCGGCGCTGAGCAGATGAAAAGCCGCCAGCTGTTTTTGCTGACGACGCTGAGCTGGCTGGTGATCTGCATTTTTTCGGCGTTGCCGTTCTGGCTGATTGTGCCGGGTTCGAGCTTTGCAAACGCCTGGTTTGAGACAGTGTCCGGGATCACCACCACCGGCAGTACTGTCTACTCCGGGCTGGAAAATCTGCCCAAAGGCATTTTATTCTGGCGTGCGGTGCTGAACTGGATTGGCGGTATCGGCATTATCGTGATGGCGCTGGCGATTTTGCCGGCGCTGAAAATCGGCGGCATGCGACTCTTTAAAACCGAAAGTTCGGACACCTCGGAAAAAATATTGCCGCGCAGCTCCTCAATGTCGGCGGCGATTGGCGGCGTTTATCTGGTGCTGAGCCTGGTCACGGCTATTGCGTATTATCTGGCCGGCATGAATGGCTTTGACGCCATCACCCATATGATGGCGACGGTCGCCACCGGCGGTTTTGCCAATTACGATGCCTCTTTTGGTATTTATAAAGAGATGCCGCAGATTTACTGGCTGAGCAGCCTGTTTATGTTGATTGCGGCCATGCCGTTTGTGCTTTTTATCAGTTATGTCAAAGGCGATCGCAAAGCCTTGTGGCGTGACCCGCAGGTGCGGGCTTTTTTGCTGATTGTGTTGTGCTGTACCTTGCTGTTGACGCTGTATCAGGTCCGGCACAATCAGCGCGATGCTTTTGAGGCGCTGACCCACAGCCTGTTTAACGTGGTGTCCATCATCACCACCTGCGGTTTTGCCTCGGAGGATTACACGCTGTGGGGCAATATGGCGATAATGTTGTTCTTTTATCTGACTTTTGCCGGCGCCTGTTCGGGGTCAACCTCTGGCGGGCTGAAAATTTTCCGCATCCAGCTGGCGGCGATGTTACTGACCAAGCAGCTGAAACTGCTGATCCACCCCAAAGCGGTGTGGAAAGCGCGTTATGGTAATAAAACGGTGGACGATCAGTTGCTTGGCAACGTGCTGGCGTTTTGTTTTATCTATTTTGCCTCGATTGGCTTTATCGCGTTGATGTTGTCGTTTTATGAGCTGGATTTAGTCACGGCCGTGACAGGTGCGGCGACGGCGGTGGCCAACGTCGGCCCCGGCCTTGGCAGTATCATCGGGCCGGCCGGTAATTTTGCCACTTTGCCGGATGGCGCCAAATGGTGGTTAAGTTTCGGTATGTTATTAGGAAGATTAGAGATTTTGACGCTATTGGTATTGTTCACGCCGGCATACTGGCGCTATTAGGCAGAGGATTCGATGGTTGCAATCGGTGATATTCCGCGACTGTCGGCCAGAGCCATGCTGGTTCTGGCGGCAGTCGGCGGGCCCTTATTGATTTGTCTGCTGTTGTTGCCGCTGCGGCCTTATCTGAGCCCGACGGATGTGGCGATGGTGCTGCTGCTGTGGGTCAGTCTGCTGGCGTTGTACCGTGGCGCGATGGCCGCGCTGCTGACCACCGTCTGCGCCGTGTTGGCACTGAACTGGAACTTTGTGCCGCCCTACAACACGCTGGATGTGCACGACAGCGCCAACCTGCTGAGCTTTGTCTTGATGGCTGCTTTTGGGTTTTTTATCAGCTACTTAGCTGGCCGACTACGCTTGCAGCTGGCCAAAAGGCGGCAACTGATGTCGCAGCTGCGTGGTATGTACCGGCTGGCGACCGGGCTGAACCGCCAGCCGGACTGGCCGTCGCAATGTGCTTATGCCGCCCGCCTGTTGAGCCGGCGCCTGCGCTGTGCTGTGCAGATCAGCTGCGGCGCGAAATCCCCGCCGGCCGGCGCAGAGCAGCGGCTGTTTGCGCTGGGGTCACCGCCAGCGGGCTGGCTGTCACTGCCCAACACCGCCTATCCGGCGGCGCAAACGCTGGTCAACGCGGCCTGCAGTCTGCTCAGTCAGCACTGGCAGTTACAACAACTGCAGGAACAAAATGCCCGTCAGCACCTGACCGTGGAGCGCGAGCAACAAAGAGCCGCGCTGCTGCGCAGCTTGTCGCACGACCTGCGTACGCCGCTGTCGACCATTCTGGGTGCTTCCAGCATGCTGGCCGATCCGGCCATGCTGCTCAGCGACAGTCAGCGTCAGCAGCAGGCGCAGAATATTTATCAGCAGAGCCTGCTGTTGAACAATCATTTTGAAAAAGTGCTGGAGCTGTCCAAAGCGCAGCTACAAAGTGCGGCGTTACAAGTCAGCACCTTCAGCAGCTCTGAACTGGTGGCGGGTGCTTTGGCGCGCCGGCCGGATTTAAGCGAACAACTGGCCGCTTTGTGTCAGCAGGTGGGTGAATGCGTGCTGGCCGGTGATTTGACCTTGCTGGAAATGGCGCTGGCCAATCTGCTGGAAAATGCCTGGCGGCACGGAACATCGCCTTATCAGCTGGATTTCTCGGTGTCGGCGGGGGGCGTGTATCAGCTCTGTCTGCAAAATGCCATGCCGGCAGTGCGGGCCAGACCGCAGGCGGACAGCGGTCACGGGCTTGGGTTGTTAATCTGCCAGACGGTGGCCGCGCTGCATCAGGGCAGTTGCGAGTTGCAACTGGACTCCATGCAGGCCAGGGCCAGGCTGCGCTGGCAGGCGCCTGCTGCCAGTATGTCAATGACCGAAACCCTCAGGCCTGACAGCGCGCAGCCTGCTCTTGGGAGCGCAGGGACATGAACAACAGCACCGGTAAAATTTTGCTGCTGGAAGACGACCCGGGCCTGCAGAGTTTTCTGCAAACCTTGCTGCAAAGCCAGCAGTATCAGCTGCAGATTTGTGCACAAGGTGCCAGTGCGCTGCAGCTGCTCAGTCAGCAGTCTTTTGATTTATTGCTGCTGGATTTAGGGTTGCCCGATTGCGACGGCATTGATTTATTACGTCAGCTGCGGCAATGGTCGGAACTGCCGGTGATTGTGATTTCGGCGCGAGGCAAGGAGCAGGACAAGGTGCTGGCGCTCGACAGCGGCGCCAATGATTATGTCACCAAGCCGTTCAGTGCGGCTGAATTGCTGGCGCGGTTGCGGGCGGCGTTAAGGCCGCGCCACGGCCATCATCCGCTGCTGGCTTTTGGGGAGGTGCAGGTCGACCCGGTGCAGCGTCAGGTCAGCCGCGCCGGCGAGGCCGTGCATCTGACCAAAACTGAGTACGATATCCTGCTGTTTTTACTGAAAAATGCCGGTTCTGCGCTGACGCACAACCAAATCCTCAGCGCGGTCTGGGGGCCAAATTATCAGGACAGGCCTGAATACATCCGCGTGCATATGGCGGGGCTTCGGCAAAAACTGGAACAGCATCCGGCCGCGCCACAACATTTAAAAACCGAAGCCGGTGTCGGTTACCGGCTTTGTTTGTAGCGGCGGCAGGACACCACTAACAGACGCGAAGAAGCCAGCGCCGACAGGGTGATGCCGGTCAAGGCCCGGCATATGAGAGCAAAGCAGTCAGTGGCTGACTGGCGCGACAGGCCAGCGCAGCAGAAAACGGCTGCCGCCATATTGGCCCGCACTGCAGCTGGCCTGACCGCCATGCGCCTGTGCGATGGCAGCGACTACAGCCAGACCCAGACCACTGCCCCCCGCGCTGGCGCCGGCGGCGCGGCGAAAGGCGGTGAATGCTTCAGCGAGAAATTCGGCCGGCAGACCAGGCCCTTCATCTTCGACTGTCAATTCAAACCAGCCTTGCTGCACGGCCGTGCTGATACGGATAGTGCCGGGGTTTGCATGTTGAATGCAGTTATCCAGCAGCGCCAGCAACGCCTGGCGGATGCGGGCGCTGTCAGCGCTGACTTTGTGTGGCTGCAATGACAGCTCAATGTGCAGACCGGCCGCCTGCAAGCTGGCTTCCAGCCATTTGAGTACTGCACTGATGTCGGGGCTGAGGTCCTGTTCACTTCGTTGCAGGCTCAGATGACCGCTTTCCTGCAAAGAGACTATCCGCAGATCTTCAATCAGCCGGGTCAGGCCTTCGACCTGATTGAGCAGACTGCGAAACTGCGTTTCGTCGGCGGTAAAGACGCCTTCGGCCAGCCCTTGCAGCCGGCCGCGCAGAATAGTGACAGGTGTGCGCAGCTCGTGGGCGATGGCCGCATTCCAGAAGCGCTGCTCATCGGTCATTTGCTGTAGTTTGCCGGCCAGCTGATTAAAATCGGCCGCCAGTTGCGCCGCTTCAGCGGGGGCCTGGCTGCCGGGAATGGCGCGCGCGGCCAAATCGCCCTGCGCCACCCGCCGGATGCCTTCCGCCACAGAATGAAGCGGCGTCAGGATCTGGCGGGATAATTTCATCGCGACCACAATGGCGGCCAGCACGCCGGCGACTGGGGTGCCGAGGATCCAGATCCACTCTGCGCCAGCCGGCAGATAACCCAGTTCTTCCGGAAATTGCTGCGGCCAGAAGCGTTGCCACAGGTAATAAAACAAATAGGAACTGAGGCTGGTCAGTAAGGCGACACCGACCGCGATGAACATCATCGAAAGCCCGATCTGCCGGCTCAGTCCGGTCAGTTTCATGGGGTCACCAGCAATTTATAGCCCACCCCGCGCACACCGGCCGGCACACCCGCCACCCCGGCATCTTCCAGTTTTTTGCGCAGTTTGCTGATGTGACTGTCGACGGTGCGCTCCAGCGCGTCGCCCTCCGGCAGGCAACCGGCCAGCAGTTCCTGACGACTGAATACTTTTTTTGGCGCCCGTGCCAGCATGACCAGCAAACGGAATTCGGTCAGCGTCAGCGCCAGTGACTGCCGGCCTGTGGCAGTTTGCACTGTGACTTCGTGCTGATCTAAGTCAATTTCCAGCGGACTGACCCGCAGCACTCTGGCTGCCTGCGGGGCGCTGTGGCGCTGGGTGCGGCGCAGCACCGCCTGGGAACGGGCGACCACCTCGGCCGGGTTAAATGGCTTGACGACATAATCGTCGGCACCGATGCGCAGCCCCATCAGCTTGTCGATGTCCTGATCCATCGCCGTCAGCATGATAACCGGCGTCGTGGCGCTGTGGCGGATCTCGGCCAGCACCTGCCAGCCATCGACACGCGGCATCTGCACATCGAGTAACACTAAATCCGGTTTCAGGCTTTTGTGCAGTTGCAGAGCCTGCTGGCCGTCGGCGGCATGCACGCTGCGCATACCACTGCGCGCCAGATAAGCCGCCAGGATCTCGGCGATTTCATATTCATCTTCGGCGATCAGCACCAGCGCCTGAGTGGGATCTGCAACGGCGGTTCTGGCGGGGCCAGCGGCCAGCGGATTGTGATTCATCTGAAGCTCTCCATCGAATCTCCATAGTAACGCAGCACAACAGGCAAAGACCATCTTTAAACTGGCGCCCTTTCTGACAGCAGTCGTTTTGAGGATGCAGTTTTTATGAACATGATGCTTGGGCGTGGCAGTGCCTTGTTGTGCGCCTTGTGGTTAGCGGCCTGTGACAAACCGCCGCCGGCGCCAGCTCCGGTACCGCCTTTGACTGCGGTGCTGCAACTGCAGGCGCAGCCGCTGGAATTGTCTGACGTGTTGCCTGGCCGGGTGGCGGCGCTGCGGGTGGCGGAGATCCGGCCGCAGGTGACGGGCATTGTCGAGCGGCGCTTGTTTGAGCAAGGCGCAGAAGTGGCTGCGGGTCAGGCGTTGTTTCAAATCCAGCCGGCACCTTTTGCTGCCGAGGTTGCAGTTGCCGCAGCGGCATTACAAAGCGCTGAGGCGGCGCTGTCCGGCGCCCGGTTGCAACTGAACCGGCTGCAATCGCTGCAGGCATCCGGCGCGGTCAGCCGGCAATTGTATGACGAAGCGCTGACTCAGCATGCCAAAGCCAAAGCTGACGTGGCGCAAGCCAGCGCTTTACTGGCACGGCGGGGGCTGGACCTGAATTTTGCCACTGTTGTGGCACCTATCCACGGCCGCATTGACCAGACGCTGGTGTCTGAAGGGGCTTTGGTCAGCGCGACCGACAGTCAGCCGCTGACGCGGGTGCAGCAAATTGATCAGGTGTATGTCGATGTCCGCCAATCAGCCGCCTTGCTGCAGGGGCTCAGTGAGGAGCTGCGACAGCAGGGGCTGCGGGCTGAGATCCTGGACAGTCGTGGCCAGGCCACCGGGCTGTCGGGCCAGTTGCTGTTTACCGGCGTCAATGTCGACCCCGGGACCGGCGATGTGCAGTTGCGGATACTGGTCGACAACCCCGATCGTCAGCTGTTGCCGGGTATGTATGTACAGGCCCGGCTGCCGCGCGTGCGTTATGCGTCAGCACTGGCAATCCCGCAGCAGGCCGTGATCCGGCAGGACGGACAAACTTATGTCTGGCTGCTGGATACCAGGCAGCAGGCGCGGCTGGCAGCCGTGACGCTCGGTGAGCTGGTCGGGCAGCAGTACCCGGTGTTGCGCGGACTGAGTGCGGGTCAGCAGGTGGTGGTGGCCGGTACTGAGCGGCTGAGCGAGGGCACTGCGGTGATGACCGAAGCCTGGCAACCACCGGCGACCGCCGCGTCTGGCGCTGCCAGCACCCATTAATCCGGAGTTTCAGATGTCATTATTTTTTATCCGGCGCCCGGTATTTGCCTGGGTGATCGCGTTGTTCATTGTGTTGTTTGGCTGTCTGGCTATTCCGCAGTTGCCGGTGGCCCGTTATCCGTCGGTGGCGCCGCCGTCGGTCAGTCTTTATGCGACTTATCCGGGCGCCAGCCCGCAAACCATCAATGATGCGGTGGTCAGCCTGATTGAGCGCGAGCTGTCTGGCGTGAAAAACCTGCTGTACTTTGAGTCGTCGGCGGACAGTTCTGGCACTGCTCAGATCACGGCAACCTTTAAACCGGGCACTGACGCCGAACTGGCACAGGTCGACGTCCAGAACCGCCTCAAGGCCGTAGAGCCCAGGCTGCCACAGGTGGTGCGGCAGAATGGCCTGCAGGTGGAGTCGGCTGCTGCCGGTTTTCTGATGGTGGTGGGGATGACCGCCCCGACCGGACGTTATGACGAAGTGGCGCTCAACGACTATCTGGCGCGTTATGTGGTGCCGGAACTGCGCCGGCTGGAAGGGGTGGGCCGGGTGCAGCTGTTTGGCGCCGAGCAGGCGATGCGGATTTGGGTCGACCCGGCGCGGCTGACCGCTTTTAACCTGACCATGGCGGACCTGGTGCAGGCAATCGAGCAACAGAATGTGCAAATTGCGCCGGGACGGCTCGGGGATGAGCCCACATTGGCGGGCCAGCATCTGACAATACCGCTGACCGTCGATGGCCAGCTCAGCAGCCCGCAGCAGTTTGCCGGCGTGGTGCTGCGCGCAGGCGAAGATGGCGCCAAAGTGGTGCTTGCGGATGTGGCGAGGGTGGAGCTTGGCGCCCAGTCTTATGCGTTTGCCAACCGGGAGAACGGGCTGGCGGCGACCAGCGCGGCCGTTCAGCTGGCGCCTGGTGCCAATGCGGTGCGGACTGCCGAAGCCGTAAGGGCACGGCTGGCTGAACTGGCGGCTGCGATGCCGGCCGGCATGGCGTATTCGGTGCCGTTTGACACTGCGCCTTTTGTCAAAATCTCCATCGGGCAAGTGCTGAAAACCCTGGCAGAAGCCATGTTGCTGGTATTTCTGGTGATGTATCTGTTTTTACAGAATATGCGCTGCACGCTGATCCCGGCGATTGTGGCACCAGTTGCCTTGCTGGGCACGCTGACCGTGATGTTACTGGCCGGCTTTTCGGTCAATACGCTGACCATGTTTGGCATGGTGCTGGCCATCGGCATTATTGTCGACGATGCCATTGTGGTGGTCGAAAACGTGGAGCGCCTGATGGCCGAAGGCCTGTCGCCACAGCAGGCGACGATCAGGGCGATGCATGAGATCGGCGGCGCGGTGATCGGCATTACAGCGGTGCTGACGGCAGTGTTTATCCCGATGGCTTTTGCCAGTGGTTCGGTGGGCGTGATCTTCCGCCAGTTTACGCTGTCGATGGCGGTGTCGGTGCTGTTGTCGGCATTTCTGGCCCTGACGCTGACACCGGCCTTGTGTGCGTCGTTATTGCGTCCTGCTGCGCATCGCAAGCCGGCTGGTTTTGTCCGTTTTAACCAGATGTTCGACCGGCTGACGGCCGGCTATGCCCGTCAATTGGCCGGGCTGGTGGGCCGCAGTGGCCGGATGATGGGCATTTTTGCGCTGCTTTGCCTGCTGTTGGCGTTCAGTCTGCAGCAATTGCCTTCGTCTTTTTTGCCGGAAGAAGATCAGGGCTATTTCATGACCTCCGTGCAGTTGCCGACCGGTGCAACGGCTGAGCGGACGCTGGAAGTGGTCAAAGCTTATGAAGCGCATGTCGCGTCCAGACCTGCGCTGGAAACGAATCTGGTGGTGCAGGGGTTTAGTTTTGCCGGCTCGGGTCCGAATGCGGCGATGGCCTTTACCATGCTCAGAGACTGGAGTGAACGGAACGGAGCTACGGCCAGTGCAGAAGCGGCACTGGCGCAGGAGGCGATGAGCAAGACCACCGAAGGAACTGTGGTGAGTCTGTTGCCGCCGTCTATTGATGAGCTGGGCACGTCGTCGGGTTTTACGTTTTATCTGCAGGACCGCCGGCAACAGGGCGACGCAGCCTTGCAGGCGGCACAGCAACAACTGCTGACGCTGGCTGCACAAAGCGGGCGGGTGCGGGACTTGTACCCGGACGGGTTGCCGGGGGGCAGCAGTATCCGGCTGGAAATCAACCGGGCCAAGGCAGAAGCGATGGGGTTGCCGTTCAGCGCCGTCAGCAACACCTTGTCGGCAGCGATGGGGTCGGTTTATGTCAATGACTTCCCCAACAATGGCCGGATGCAGCAGGTGATTGTGCAGGCGGATGCGGCGGCCCGTATGCAGCTGGACGATGTGTTAAATCTGCGGGTCCGCAATACGGCCGGTGGCATGGTTGCGCTGCGTGAAGTGGTGACGCCGGTCTGGACAGAAGCGCCGCAGCAACTGATGCGTTTTCAGGGCTACCCGGCGCTGCGGCTCAGTGGCAGCGCCGCGCCAGGCGTGTCCAGCGGCGATGCGATGGCGGAAATGGAGTCGCTGGTCAGCCAGTTACCGCCGGGTTATATGCTGGCCTGGGTTGGGCAGTCGCTGCAGGAGCGTCAGTCGGCCGCGCAGGCGCCGGCGCTGATGTTGTTGTCGGCGCTGGTGGTATTTCTGGTGCTGGCGGCTTTGTACGAGAGCTGGTCGGTGCCGTTGTCGGTGATGCTGGTGGTGCCGCTTGGGATCCTGGGCGCGGTGATCGCCGTGATGTGGCGTGGCTTGCCGAACGATGTGTTTTTTAAAGTCGGCTTGATCACCATCATCGGTTTATCGGCAAAAAATGCCATTTTAATCGTCGAGTTTGCCCGTCAGTTACAGCGTGAGGGCCAGCCGCTGTTGCAGGCAGTGGTCAATGCAGCCCGGCTGCGGCTGCGGCCTATTGTGATGACATCGATGGCATTTGCATTGGGCGTGGTGCCGCTGGTGCTGGCTTCCGGCGCAAGTGCCGAAACACAGCATGCCATCGGCACGGGCGTATTTGGCGGCATGATCAGCGGCACTGTGCTGGCGGTCGGCTTTGTGCCCGCTTTTTATGTGTTTGTGATGGGGCTGGCCGCACGGTTTAAACCCAAAGGCGAGGCTTCGCCGGATGCTGCCGTGC
>CBINNO010000052.1:0-19818 GCA_966252055.1 uncultured Rheinheimera sp.
TTGAGCTGCTCGCTGGCACCGATAAAATCCAGCCCGCTTAACAGCCGCTGTTTGATGTCGGGGTCGATGTTAAAACCAATCGCCGCGTTATTGCCCAGCAGAATTTCCTGATTGGCCAAGTCGATTTGCCACTGCTGCGGCCCTTGTTTGCAGCGGTTAAACAAAAACTCGATATTTGAAGGGCTTAAGCTAATCAGCAACATGCCGTTGTTGACGCTGTTATTAAAGAAAATATCGGCAAAACCTTCGGCAATAATCACGTTAAAACCATATTGCTGAATGGCCCAGGGCGCGTGCTCACGCGACGAACCACAACCAAAGTTGCTGCGGGTCAGCAAAACCGAGGCGCCCTGATATTGTGGCTCGTTCAGCACAAAATCCGGGTTTGGCGCGCCGTCGTTTAAGTAGCGCCAGTCAAAAAACAGCGCTTCGGCAAACCCATCACGGCTGACCGACGTTAAAAACTGCTTCGGGATGATTTGGTCAGTGTCGACGTTATTTTTATCCAGTGGACACACCAGACCTTTGGCAAAAATGTCACTCATGGTGGGTCTCCTTATAAGCTTGAAATATCAACAAATTTACCGGCCACTGCCGCAGCTGCGGCCATCGCCGGGCTGACTAAGTGGGTGCGGGCACCACGGCCCTGCCGGCCTTCAAAGTTGCGGTTAGAAGTCGAGGCGCAGCGCTCGCCGGCACCGACGCGGTCGTCGTTCATGCCAAGGCACATCGAGCAGCCCGGTTCACGCCACTCAAAACCGGCGGCTTTGAAGGTGTCGGCTAAGCCTTCGGCCTCGGCCTGACGCTTGACAATGCCGGAGCCCGGCACCACTAAAGCGCGCACGCCAGCGGCCACTTTGCGGCCCGCCACGACGGCAGCGGCGGCCCGTAAATCTTCAATCCGGCTGTTGGTGCAGGACCCGATAAACACCACATCGACCGCGACATCGGTCAGCTTCTGGCCCGGTTCCAGCCCCATGTAAGACAATGCACGGCGGGCAGCGTCCGCCTTGATTAAATCGCTGAATGACTCCGGTGCCGGCACGCTTTGGTCAATCGCCATCACCTGCTCAGGGTTAGTGCCCCAGGTCACTTGCGGCTTGATGCTGGCGCCATCGATGCGGACGGTTTTATCAAACACCGCATCGGCGTCAGAAAACAGGCTCTGCCAGTAAGCAACGGCGGCGTCCCAGTGCTCGGCTTTCGGGGCAAAAGGTTTGCCCTGTAAATAGGCAAAAGTGGTGGCATCTGGCGCGATGAGGCCGGCTTTGGCGCCCATTTCGATGCTCATATTACACAGCGTCATGCGGCCTTCCATCGACATGCCGCTGATGGCGTCGCCACAAAATTCGGCGACATAACCGTTACCGCCGGCGGTGCCGAGCGCGCCAATCACCGCCATAATCACATCTTTGGGTGTGACAAAAGGCGACAGCTGGCCGGTTATTTCCACTTTTAAGGTGCGGGCGCGCTGTTGTGGCAACGTTTGGGTCGCCAGCACATGCTCGACTTCGGAAGTGCCGATACCAAAAGCCAGCGCGCCAAAAGCGCCGTGGGTGGACGTGTGCGAGTCGCCACAGACGATGATCATGCCCGGCTGCGTCAAACCGCGCTCGGGGCCAATCACATGCACAATGCCCTGATCCGGGTGATGTAAATCCAGCAGTTCAATGCCGTGTTCTTTGCAGTTGGCGGCTAAGGCTTCTAACTGTTTCCGTGAGGTTTCGCCGGCGGCGTCATAACTGCGTACTTGCGTCGAAGTGTTATGGTCCATCGTTGCATAAGTTAAATCCGGCCGGCGCACTTTACGGCCGGCCTGTTTGAGCCCGGCAAACGCCTGCGGGCTGGTCACTTCATGGATGAGATGACGGTCGACAAACAATAAATCGGTGCTGCCGTTTAACGCGCCCACCACATGGCTTTGGTAAATCTTCTGGTATAAGGTCTGGCCCATGGTTGACTCCTTAAGCGGCTTGGATCAAACGGACAATGGCGTCGCCGATATCCGAAGTGCGGTAAGTGGATTGTGGATTGATGTCGCGGCTGACAATGCCTTGTTCCAGGCTTTGCTCAACGGCCGCTTCGATAGCGCGCGCAGCTTGTTCTTCGCCGCAGCTAAAACGCAGCAACAGCGCCAGCGACAGAATTTGCGCCACCGGGTTGGCAATGCCAAGGCCTGCGATATCCGGCGCGCTGCCACCGGCGGGTTCATACAAACCAAAGTTGGAGCCGTTTAAGCTGGCGGATGGCAGCAGGCCCAGCGAGCCGGCAATCGCGGCCAGTTCGTCGGACAAAATGTCGCCAAACAGGTTGTCGCACAACAGCACGTCAAACTGCTGTGGCGAGCGAATGAGCTGCATCGCCGCGTTGTCGATGTACATATGTTCGAGCGTGACCGCTGGATAGTCTTTGGCGATGCGGCTGACCACTTCACGCCACAACACGCTGGTCGCCAGCACGTTGGCTTTATCAATCGAGGTGACTTTGTTGCTGCGCTTGCTGGCGGCATCAAACGCCACGCGGGCGATGCGCTCGATTTCCGCCACGCTGTATGTCTGAGTATCAAAAGCGGCGGTGTCTGTGCGGCCTTTTTCACCAAAATAGATGCCGCCGGTCAGCTCGCGCACACACAAAATGTCCATGCCGAGGCTACTGGTGCGCGGGTGGATCGGGGAGAGTTCGGCGAAGGCCGGATAAATTTTGCCCGGACGTAAATTGCAAAATAAATCAAAGGTTTTGCGAAGGGGCAACAAGGAAGCGCGCTCTGGTTGCTGCGCCGGCGGCAGACTGGTCCACTTGGGGCCGCCGACCGAACCAAACAAAATGGCATCGCTGGCTTTACATAAATCCAGCGTGCTGGCGGGCAGTGCTTCGCCATAGGCGTCAATGGCGGCGCCACCGACTAAAGCGGTGTGGGTGCTGGCGGCAAAACCGAATTTTGCACTGACTGCGCTTAATACTTTTAACGCTTCGGCCATCACTTCCGGGCCGATGCCGTCTCCGGGTAACACGGCGATCTGGTAGCTTTTCATCTTCTGTCTCTTACTGTTCTGCAATATGTTCTGTAATCTGTTCTGCAATCGATGCTGAATTTTTCTGCTGACTTTGCAACGCAATGTGTCAGCGCATTAGCGCATCAGCGGGCGGCTTATTCGGCCGCCGTTTCATGTTGTTGTTTGGCTTCACGTGCCGCCTGTTTGGCCGCATCGACTTTTTTGCTGCGCTCAATCAGGTTCAGCACATGCACATAAGCCAGCACGGACGAGCGCACGATGTCAGTCGCCAAACCGGCGCCGTGATAACGGCGGCCCTGATGCTCGATGATGATGTCGACCTGGCCCAGCGCGTTTTCGCCTTCGCCTTTGGCCTGCAGGTTGTAATCGACCATCTTGGCATCTTCCAGCTGCGCAATCCGGTGAATGGCCTGGAAGGCGGCCTCCACCGGGCCATTGCCGGTGGCGGCTTCGGTGAAGGTTTCTTCGCCGACTGTTAAGCCGACAGTCGCGCTCGCGACATGGCCGGTGTGGGTGCTGGAACTTAAAAACGCCAGCTTGTAGCGCTCGTCGTTGTCTTTTAAGTTTTCAAAAAACACCAGCGCTTCTAAGTCGTAGTCAAACACCCGGCCTTTCTGGTCGGCTAAGGCTAAAAACGCCTGATAGACCTGCTCTAAGTCGTAGTCTTCTTTGCTGTAACCCATTTCGCTTAAACGGTGCGCAATAACAGCGCGGCCGGAGCGTGAAGTCAGGTTCAGCTCGTTGGTGCGGATGCCGACTTGCTCCGGCGCCATAATTTCGTAGGTGTTTTGCGCTTTTAACACGCCGTCCTGGTGAATACCGGAGCTGTGGGCAAAAGCGTTTTCGCCAACAATGGCCTTGTTTGGCTGAATCGGCATGTGGCAAATCTGGCTGACCAGGTGGCTGGAGCGGTAAATCTCGGTGGTTTTGATGTCGGTGTAAAAGGGCAGAAAATCACCGCGGGTTTTGATGATCATCGCCACTTCTTCCAGCGAACAGTTACCGGCGCGCTCGCCGATGCCGTTGACCGTACACTCAATCTGGCGCGCACCGGCCTGAATGGCACTGATGCTGTTGGCGACCGCTAAACCTAAATCATTGTGGCAATGCACTGAAATGCGCGCCTGATCGATGTTCGGCACTTTGTGCATCAGCTGGCTGATGATGTTGCCGAATTCATTCGGGATGGTGTAACCGACCGTATCCGGAATATTGATGGTGCCGGCGCCGGCCTTGATGGCGGCTTCGACGATGCGGCATAAGTCATCGATGGGCGTGCGGCCGGCGTCTTCACAGGAAAACTCCACATCGTCGGTGTAACGGCGCGCATGCTGAATACAGGCGACGGCTTGCTCAGTGGCTTGTGCTAAGGTTTTGCGTAATTTGTATTGCAGGTGCAGCGGGGAGGTGGCGATAAAAGTGTGAATGCGGCGCCGTTCGGCGTCTTTTAACGCCTCGCCGCAGGCGTCGATGTCGGCGAACACCGCGCGCGACAAGCCACAAATCACCGGGCCTTTCACGCTTTGCGCGATGGCCTGCACCGAGGCAAAATCACCGGGCGAAGACACCGGAAAACCGACTTCCATCACGTCGACATTTAAGCGCGCAATGGCATGGGCCAGCTGGATTTTCTGCTTGTGGCTTAAGCTGGCACGCAGCGCCTGCTCGCCGTCACGTAAGGTGGTATCAAAAATCCAGATTTTGTTGTCTGCGCTAGTCATGTTGTCGGTTCCTCATGCTGAAATTTTCATCACTCAGACCTTGAGGTAACAAAAAACCCCGGCCTGAGGCTCGGGGTTTGTTTGCTGGATCTGTATGTACACTACGACCAATGCAAGCGACCCCGAGGTCCTGTAAGGAGCGCGAGGAGGCTGAGAAGCAGAGTAGTCATAGTGTTTAAGCGATTCATCGTTTTTCAGTATTCTGTTTGTTTTTCTGTTTGTTTCAGTACGCTGCCCTGGAGTGCCAGCGTTTTCTGTCCTGTCTTTTCGTCGCGACTCAGTCGCAAAGACCGCAGAACGTTTTTAGTAATATCACGCCAAATGAGCAGATGCAACAGTATAGACGGCTAAACGTTTACGACTTTTGTCGGATAGTGATCAAAACACCGGTTAAGTTGTTGGTTTCTATCTGGATCTCCGGATGTCTGAAATTCTGGTCTGAACAGTAAAAAAGGCCCGGTATTTTGCAACCAGGCCCCTGAGGATACTCCGTGTGCTAACCGAGGGCTGTTAGTTTTTCCAGCAAAGTGCTGCTTTGTTGTCGCACGGTGTTGCGTAGTTGCCAGACCGGACGTTCCTGGGCCGCCAGCGATTTGTTGTTGGCTGCGTTTTTAAAGTGCTGCAGCAAAAAGAGGGCTGTCGCCATGACGCCCCAGGATATCAGTGCGACTTGCCAGGAATTGCTAAACCAGCCCACTGCGGCCGCTACAGGAATGATCAGTTTAAAAGCCAGACCCGCAGTTTTATCAATGAAATTGAGGTCAGTCATCTCGTCGCCAATGTACTGGAGGTCTTTATTGAGGTTCATTGCGCAGATCATCGCGCTGTGATGGATTTTTTTGCTGCTCGCCAGTTCAGACCAGCCACATAAAATGTAGTCGCCAACATCTGTGCCTTTCAGGATCGATTGCGGCACATGGATCTCTGACATCTCACCGGCCGAATCTTCAACCCACAGCTTCCCAGTCAGTCCCGAAGTGCGGTAATGGGTGTAGCTTACACTTTTTGAGGTATGAGAATACATGCCTGATGAGTAGCGATATTCGGTATAAATAGTTTCCTGTTTGGTCCAGCTGCTGACCGACGAGCCCACATTGCGGTCTACCACCCGAAACATCTTCACTGTTCTGTGCCCTTTAGCTGGCAGCGCCGGACGGAACAATCTTTTTATTGTCAGTTCGAAATTTGCGCCCAGTTCATGCTCCGCGAGAATTTGTAACCGCAGATCTTTCACTCCCTGAGGCCTGATCTGCACGACGGCGCTGTCGGTGCTCTGCCCGGAGCTGTCAGCGCTGCTGTCGGTGAGCGGGAGGGGGGCGCAGTTGCCACAGTCTGCACAGTAGCGGTAATTGGCCGGATTACGGTGCTGGCAATGTGGACATAAAACATCATCATCTGATTTGGTCGGCTGGTGGAGGCCAAATCCCAGAGCGGCAGCAGAGATCTGGCGAAGCGCAGCCATAAAATCTTCTAATGACTGCCGTGCGGCCTGTTCCCGCAGATGTGTTGCTTTGGTTTTGCGATAGACCAAATAGCCGACACCGGCGCCTGCCACTGTGCCAATCAAGGCTGATATGATTGAAGCGCCCAGCGACAGCCAGACGATGAACAGACAGAGCAAAGCAGTAAACACTGCGGGGACGCGAGAGAACGGATCTGGCTGATAAGTGTGATGCATCACACTGGTGATTGTGTCATTTTTATAGAAAACTGTGACGCCGGATAAATCATTGGTTTGTACCCGCTTCGCATCGGCATTGTATTTAATTTTATGCGTAATAGCTAACGGGGTGGGTCTGCAGACCGTGATGATATCGCCGGTTTTGACGGAATCAAATAAATCGTCTTCCGCGATAGTGTTTATGTGTTTTTTCTCACCTTGTCCATTATCCAGTGTCAGCTGCCAATAAGAATATTCTTTGTTCATGTTGCCGGAGGGCATACGCTGATAATGGTAAGTTTCGGTGACATAACCGGTAAAAATTTCAGCGTTGGCATAATGAGGCTCCAACAACTGAAAAATATCAGGTTTGTATGCCGGGATTTGCATGGTTTTAAAGCTGAAGTCAGTGTGTTCACCGCAGGCTGTACAGTATTTATCTTTGGGTGATAAAACTGCGCCGCAGCTGTGGGTTAATGTGCTCAATGGGACTCCGCAGGGTTCGGTTTGTCAACACGGGCTGTCAGTCTGATGACAGCTCAGATTCTGTTGGGCTTTATTAACGACGAGTGTTAGTGGGGGGCTGGCATCTGGCAGAGGTACTCCATGTGACTGAATTAATTCCATAAATTGAGTGTGCGACAGCACGTATCATGAAATTAGCGTATTTTAATATACTTGAAAAGCCTTGTTTGCAGCATGGCGGTGGTCTGGGGCTGCCGGCGGCAAAGCTTGGCGAAATAACCTGCTCGCCAGCCCGGCTTTGTGCTCTTTTCAGAAAAATTCCGATGCACAGCAGCACTTTTTTATGCTCCAATGTGGGAAATTGATTTTCCTGTGTTGTCATGATGACTGCTCCAGCCTATCTCGAAGCGCGCCTGCGCGAAATTAATCTGCTCAAACGTAAACTGACTTTTAACAATATCCCGGCTTTTTATCATGGCGTGGCGACGTCGCTTGGCATGGCTGAGGGCATGTTTAAGTATGGTTTTGATAATTCGCTTGATACCTTACTGGATAAGCGCAACTGGAATCTGAAACTGCTCGGTGGTACCGATGACGGTTTTGGCCATATTGTCTGCGACACGCCACCGCGCATCAGTATCTATAAGGTCTTTACCGTGAACGGTTTTGAGATCCACTGCGTGCCCTGGCTCGGCCAAAAAGAGGTGGACCGCGATTTAAACCGCCACGAGCAGTTTGAATTCAAATACTGGCGGGCCGGCAGCATGAAAGTGGTGTTTCGCATCGCGCAGCTGCACACTTTTATCCGGATGTATTTTAACCATGGCGATGAAGCCGACCTGCAGTTGATCCGTTTTGCCCATAACCTGACGGAAGATTTTATCGAACAGCTGCAACCCAAATTCCGCACTGAAAAAGTGTATGGCGTCTCTGTGAAGAACTTCTTTGATTTTGCGGAGAAAAAAATCAAAGCAGGTGAAGAAGTGTACCTGCCTTCGGTGTACAAGCTGGAGGAATAACACCAGGCCGGCGCCTTGTCGCGGCCGGCTGGTCATCTCTTTTGGGCGCACTGGCGGCGCCTGTTTCACTCTGGCAAAGCCGCGGTTTGACACAGGGCGGGCTGAAATCACCGTCAGTGCGGACCAGGCGGCAGTACAAGCTGCCGCCTGTTGCACTTCAATGCCTGCGGCGATTAGTCGCTAAACCGCTTCGCCGCGGTTTCTGCGGCCAAACGCCAGTAACAACAGCAGCAGGCTGCTCCAGCCGAAGCTGCCGCCACTGCTTTTGGCCGGCGCTTTCAGCGCGATGCTGACTGTCGCGGTGGCACTGCTGCCATCTTCTGCGCTCGTCACCTGCGCCTGCAGCACCACAGTACTGTCCTGGCTGACTTCAGGGGCGGTCAGCGCAATACTGCTGCTCTGCGCGCCACTGAGGCTGACGGTTGGGCCTGACAGCTGGGTCCACTGGTAGCTCAGGCCGCTGCTTCTGTTGCTTTGCGCGCTGATCGTCAGCTTTTCACCGGCGCTGGCGTTCAGGCTGGTGCTGCCATTGATACTGAGTTTCAGCGCTTCCAGCACTGTGACGGCTGGGGCACTGACCTGTGCCGTCTGGCCTTGTTGCTGATACTGCAGCGACCAGTTCAGCACGCCAGTTTGTTGGGTATTGGCGGGGGTGAGCGTCAGTGTGAGGGTTTGAGCGGCCGCGCCGGCGCTCTGGCTCAGCGTCAGGCGGTTGTTGTCGATCGCCGGGCCAGACTGTGCCGGGCCAGAGAGGGTCCAGCCAGCTGGCAGCTGAGCGACCAGTTCGAGCGTTCTGGCTGTTGCACTGTGGTTGGCGGCCAGTGTCAGCTGATAAGCAATGGCTTTGCCGGCCTGTACTTTGTTGCTGGCGGTGCCGAGGCGCAGCAGGCTGGCTTGTTGCTGCAGGTCAATTTGCAGCGCTGCTGCCTGATCGCCGGATGCGTTGGTCAGGATAGTGTCGGCTATCCAGTGCTCATCGCTGTCGGTTTCCGGCAGTTGCCAGTTCAGTCGCAGGTTGTATTCAGTGGCAGACGTGGCTTCGACCCTGGCGTCAAGATTGGCCGGCTGTTCGGCGCGGTCTGACTGTGCGACGCTGATCTCAAACTGGTCCATGGCACCCGGTGCGCTGCCTTCGAAGTTATGCACCGCCAGCCAGTAACTGCCCGGCTCCGGCAGCGTCAGATTACAACTTTCGTTATTGTCCGGGCCTGTGCTTTCACACAGCATGCCGAAAAACTCCTGCACATAGGCGGTCGCATCGGGCCGGCCATTCAGGTTGTGATCGCGGCCGATGTAAAAATCCAGATCGCGGCTGCTGGTGCTGAGCACTTTAACCGTCAGTCGCTGGGTGTCGGTACTGAACCGCAGCGGCAGCGCAAAAGTTGATTCGGTGATGCGGGCCCAGTCATTGCCGGTCGGTTGGGTCAAAGGTGCTTTCAGTTCAAAGCGGTAGGTTTTTGCTTTGCTAAGACCGACAGTCTGGATCTGCAAGCCGGCCGGCGGCGTGGCAGAAACAAAGCCGCTGATGAGCGCTGAGCCCTGGCCTTGTGAGCTGCTGAGGGCTGTTTGCGCTGGCCCGGTGCCGGCTTTAAATTTCACCGACACCGGCATCTGCAGTTGTTGCTGGCCGTCGCTCAGCTGCAGCGACGCGAATTGCCAGCCGGTCTTACTCTGGCCGTTAAAGCGGGCGGTGATCACCAGTTGCTGACTCTGACCTTCGGCAAGACTGAAGCTGGCCGGGCTGACGCTTAAATCCATCGCACCCTGAATCGGCTGACTGCTGAAGGTCCAGCTGCCGGCGCGGGTGGCCGTGACGGTGCGGGTCCAGCTGCAGCTTAACAGGCAGTTGGTCTGCACCAGCGCCGGAATATTCAGCGCTGTCGGGTCGCCGCCGTCGGCCGGGTTGGCCGACAGATACTCTTCTTTGCTGACGTCGAGCAACAAGCCGGTGTTGGCGGCGTGCTGCACCTGGATCATGCCGGCGCCCATTTCAAACGGCGTGGCCTGTTCGGTAACGCCGTCCAGATTGTCATCCTGGCGGACCGCGGTGTTGGCGGTCAGCATCAGGGCTGACTGCGCCTGTGCCGGCGTCCAGTCCGGATGCAGTGCTTTTAACAGCGCCAGCGCGCCTGCGACGTGGGGGCTGGCCATCGAGGTGCCGTCGAGTGTGGCGTAATCGGCTTCGGCTTTGCTGTTGTTGTACGGCTGATAGCGGGCGAAAGCAGCATAAATGCCAACACCAGGTGCCGACACTGCCGGCGTCAGATAGCTGTCATGTGGCACACCAGGCCCACGCGACGAGAAAGCGCCCAGAATACTGCCTTTACTGGTGTCCTGCGTCAGCGCCGAACCGCTGATACTGACCTCCAGACCGGCCGGCGTCAGCGCGCTCAGCACTGTGGCGCCATCGGCGATATTCAGGTGAATGGCCGGCAGCGAATGCAGATCAGCGTCGACCGTGTCTGAACCGCCGGCCACGTTGATCAGCACCATGCCCACAGCGCCACCGGCTTTGACATTACGGCCTTTTTCCACCCGGGCTATTTCACCGCGCCGGCACAACACGATTTTGCCGTCGAAGCTGCCAGGGGCAAAGGGCTTCATACAGTTGCCATCGCCCTGCGTGCTGGCGTCGACCAGCAAACCGCTGATGGCCGAGGTGGCGCCTTTGCCAGGCAGCACTTTGCCACCGCTCAGGCTGATGGTTTTGTCGGTAAAGGCGCGGTCATGGCTGGCGGCGGCTACGGAAGTCAGCCAGGGCGCGTTGCCGGGGCTGCGCACAGTGCCGGCGTCCGGCCCCGAGTTGCCGGCCGAGCTTGCTACGTGCAGCCCAAAAGCGCGCGCGTTCAGAAAGGCCAGGCTCTGGGTCGATTTCCACGGATCTTCTGCCGGGCCGCCCACTGAATAGTTGATGATCTGCACACCATGGATGATGGCATGTTCCAGCGCTTCGACTGCCAGATCCGGGTAACAACCCACCATGATGTCATCGGCCTGACCCGGTAAACACACCTGATAAGACACGATATTGGCATGCGGCGCGACGCCGCTGACCATCGGAAAGCGGAACTCGGCTTCATCGCCAATCGGGTTCAGTGCCGGCACCTGATGCAGCGTGTTACCGGCCACAGTGGCCGCCACATGGCTGCCATGGCCGTTGAAGTCATAGCCTATCTGGGTCCGCTCAGCGAGATCGGCATATTTAGGGTCCAGCAACAGCGGGTATTGATTGATGATATTTGGAAAGCTGACCACGCCAATCAGTTTGTCATTACAGTACTGCGCATATTGTTGGCAATCGCCCAGATAGTTGCCCTGACCGAGCGGGTTCTGGTGGTCATAACCGTCGGCACCGACATCGGCAAAACTGGGGTGGTCAGTGTTGATACCGGTATCCAGAATACCGACGATGACGTTTTCGCCGCGGGTCGCAGGCAAGCCTGGCGCACCGGCCCAGACTTTGGCGGCGCCAATATAATTGGGGCCTGAATCGGTCATGAGATAGTGCAGCTGACGTTTTTCCACGGCGGCAATGCCGGTTTGTTGCGCCAGCGCTTTGGCGGTGTCGGCATCCATCCGCACCACGGCGGCGTTCACGCTGTATTGGTAAGTGGTCAGCGTTTGCAGCGGACGTTTGAGCGCTTTGCTGGCTTGTTGCAATTGGTTTTGCTGCTGCTGTTTGAGCGCACCGACATAACTTTTGCTCTGGGCAGAACGGGCATTGAGCGTGCGCCCGGCCGCCAGTTCGCGCGCTGCGGCGGCGGTATTGGCCAGCGCCGGTGCGTCGAAACGGACAAAATAAACATCATCTGAAGCGGCAGTACGGGCCTTTTCCATGTCGGCGCTGACCCGGTTCAGCGGATTCGGCTGCCCGTCATCGGCGGCGCCTTGTGCGCCACAGAGCGGGCTGGCGGCGGCCAGTGCCAGATATAAACAGGTGTATTTCATAAACGAACCTTTGTAGTTGGTGGCTCCCGGTGGGAGCCTTTGGTGGAATCAGTTAACGGTTGCGACGGCGCATACCCAGCAGCCCCAAACCCAGCAACCAGAAAGCGCCCAGACTGCCGCCTGAACTTTTGGCCGGTGCTGGCGGCACGCTCAGTTTCAGTTCGGCGCTGGTGCTGTGTTTGCCATCCGATGCGGTGACCGTGACGGTGCTGTTTTGTGACACAGTGCCGGTCAGCAGTTGCTGGGCGGCGTGGTAAGTCAGCCCGGCCGGCAAAGTACCGAGCGTCAGTGTCAGCGCGTCTTTGTCCGCATCGCTGAACCAGTCCTGCAACGACACCGACACCGGCTGATTTGCACCGAGCTGATAACTGGTCACTGCGCTGGCCGCTAACTGCGGCGCGTGGTCGTTGATGTTTTGCAGTTGGATAGTGACCGGCACGGCCGCAGACAAGATGTCATCGCCGAGGCGCCCCTGCACTTTGAAGGTCAGCTCGGCCTGGGTTTCAAAGTCGAGTGCTTCGGCATTGGCCACCACTAACTCGCCCTGAGAGGTCAGGCGGATAGCGCCACCGGGCACGGCGTCGACAATCGACAGGAAATATTTGCGGTCTGAACTCAGCTCGCCGCCTTCAGCGAAATAACCAAAACTGTCGAGCTGGACAAAGCCCAGGCTGGTGCCGGTTGGCGTGTGTTCGGCAGTGCGGAATTGCTGGCCGGCTCTTGGCGTTGCGATGGTATTCTTGCTGTCACCTAAGCGGATCTCGGCTGCCAGATTGAAGTTGGAATCCAGCGCCATCAGCAAAAAGCCGTTACCACAGGTGTATTTGGTGCTGCACATCCCTTCATTGATGCCGGTCAGCGTCGCTGAAGCACCAGGCGCCAGCCGCAGGCGTTCGCTGTAGACCCGGTCGGCTTCTGCCATCGGCGCCGGGCTTAACAACACGCGGTTGGACAGGTTGTCGATTCGTTCAATCAGATTGCCAAACCAGTCGTAGATATAGTGCACGTGAATGGCGCCCATATTGACCGGGTTAAACTGCATGACCGGCTCGTTGGCTTCCGGGAAGGCGTCGCGGTCGGTGCTGACAATGTAGCCAAGGTTGTGGTTCAAATCTTCCGGCGTGATGCCCCAGGGTTCCAGCTCTTCGAGGCAATATTCCACCAGCAGATTGCTGCCATCGCTGGTAAAACGGGTTGGCAACTTGGTCGGTTTATAACGGGCATTCGGCTTCGTAAAGTCGTATTCCATGCTCAAATCTGTGTAGTAGCCAACAGGTTTGCCGCTGGTAAAGTCGATACTGACATAACCACGCAGCAGCACGTCGTTGTCGGTACGGGCATCCAGTGCTTTATGGGCCGGCTCTGTGGCATAGTCGGCGGTAAACTGATGGCGGAAAATTTCCCAGGCAATCAGCGCTTCACCACGCTCAGCGTAAGTGGCTGTGGCGAGCTCTCTTGGTTGGAAAAAACTGGCGGCGACCGAAAACTTCTGACCACTGCTGCAGCTGACTTCCGGAAATACGCCATTGCCAAAGGCTTTGAGTACAGCGCCTTCAGATTCTTCCAGCGTGACGGGCATGGCGGTGCGCTGTCTCAACGTCGGGTAAACGGCAAACTCCACCGTTTTATCTGAGGTATTCTTAAAATCCTGCGCCAGCACGCGGTAGTCGTCGAAATACTTCGCGCCAATGGTGGAGCGATAGCCGTCGACTGCCAGATAACTTCTGAAGCTTGAGTAGTCTTTTTGCAGATCGGCTTTGGTTCTGGCGCGCACCTGCCAGGCCAGCTGGCTGGTCGGCTGGCCTTCGCTGCTGAGCTGAATGTAGCCATCCAGTTCAGTTTCGCGCCATTTGGCGGCGCTGTAATCCTGGCTGGTCAGCAGCGGCCAGGGCGCTAACTGGCGTGAATCGATGGTCAGGCTGACCGGTACCAGCGCGGAGCGGCCGGCGCCCAGCGTCACAGTGCTGCTGTGCTGCCAGCTGAGGGCCTGATGGCGCTCTGGCTGATTCGCGGTGACGGCAATTTTGTAGGTCAGGGCTTTGTCGGTCAGATTGCGCAAGTACAGCTGGCGGGTCAGCGTGGTGCTCTGATTGGCCGGCACTTCCTGTAAACCAAAGTTCAGACCGGTCTGATGATTGTCGGCATCCCAGACCAGCAGCGGGCTTTTTTGTGCTGCCGCGATGTTCAGTTCGCCATGACCAATCCAGCTGACTTCGGCCTTGGTCGCGCCATCTGGTGTCCATACGGCGGCATCGGCGGTCGTGTTGATCAGCGACTTCAGCTCAATGCTGCTCAGTTTTGGCTGTTGGCTTTTCAGGATGGCGGCAGTGGCGGCGGCCTGCGCTGCGGCATAAATCGAGCCTTGCTCAGTGGTGGTCGCCGCGCCTGTCCCGACCGCTGCACCAGTGATATTTTTCGAAGGTGCAATCACGTCGGGTTTCAGCAGTTCCAGTTCGCCGCGCACAGGACCATGCGGAGAATAAGCGTCGACGCGGCGCTGGCCGGCGTCACGGTAAGAGGAACCGACGGCCAGGGCGGCCGGAGCCACTGCCTGATAAGGGGTGGCAAAGCGGTTGCTGGATTCAAATTCGCCCTGCGCCACCACGACCAGTGCACCTGTGCTGGCGGCGCGCTGAATGGCCGCCGGATACAGCGACAGCTGATCGCCGCCCTGGTCTTTCTGGCTGTAAACCCCATGACCGTAATACTGGAAATCCAGCAGGATCACATCGGCCTTGTCTGACAGATCGCCGTCGCCATTGGGGTCGACCGCCCACTCCAGCGCGCGCGCCAGCACTTCATGATTGGGGCCGGCCAACAGCGAGATCTCGCCATTTTCCGCCATGATGCTGTACATCTTGCCGGCCCGGATGGTGGCGGCCGGCGCCAGCTGGTGAATATAAGATGCCAGCAGCGTGCCGCGGCCGGTCGGATAACGGCCCTGGCCGGGAATTTCGTAGGTGAGGTCAGACTCTATCGGGTTTTCGTCAAGCCCCAGCTTGACGTCCGGATGGTCGGAAATAAAATCGCGCCCGGCGGTGACCACCGCCGTCGGAAAGCCTTTAAAAGCGCCGCCGGCATTCTGGATAGCCTGCCGGTATGCTTCGGGGGTGCCGGCACCGCCCAGTAACTGGTGAGTGTAATCGACGCCGGTCGATAACACCGCGACTGTCACGCCTTTACCGCCGGTCGCGCCGGCCAGTGGCGCCGGCAACGCTGCTGCTGTGACCCGTTGCAGTGATTGCTCTGCAGGCTGCGGGCTCAGTAACTGGGCGCTCAGCGCCGGGTCCAGCCGGGTCAGTTTTTTCACTTCCGGCAGCTCTTTGAGCAGCGCCGCCTGTTCATCGCTTAATTCCACCGACACCTGGTTGCTGAACAGCACATTCTGCCCGAGGATTTTGACGTCACCAAAACGGCGCTGCAGGCTGGCGATAAAAGTCGCCTGCTGGGCTTTGATCGCCTGATGCTGGGCTTTGTCGACCTGGCCGTGTTGCAGCGCGCTGTCCAGTTGCAGTTCGATGGTGTAAATCGGCAGCTTGTCGGCGGCCGTGGCGATGGCTGGCAATGCCGCCTGCCCGCCCTGCAGCGGCAGGTGTGCGGACACGGCCTGCGCGGGGGCGGCTGACAATGCTGCCAGCAGTGTGCCCGCCAGAATGTGGTTAGAGCTTGGCATGGAGTCCTCTTTGATAGTTGCTGGTTTTTGTTGTTATCGGGGTGTGATGGCGGGGCTGACCAAAGGGCCCCAACCGAACCGTCCGACGCTAACAAAGCGGCAAAATCTGACTCAAGAGCAGCAGGCTCAGTTTTCTGTCGAATATATCTCTTTAAAATATCTATTTCTTTTAAATCAATTGCTTGAGATTTATTTCTGTTCGTGTTTTCAACACTTTCTCACAGTGAAAAACATCGGATTACAGACCTTAACAAGATGGTGGCCGGCGTGGGCGGGCCTGCCATTGACACCCTGTCCGGCGCTGTTATACAAGTGCGCAATCGTATTAGAAAAAGATGAAGTTTGCGTACCGATGGCCGGATGTTATGTCGCCTGAATTGCCCGATGTTGTGCTCGGCTGTTGCCTGATCCAACCTGATAATCACAAAGTGTCGGGGCCGCTGCAGGAAGTTCAGCTGCCGGCACGGGTGTTTGACGTGCTGCTGTACCTGATCCGCCATCATGGCCGGGCGGTCAGCCGGCAGGAGCTGATCCAACACATCTGGTCCGGCAATGACGCAGTGGGCCAGAAGGGGCTGACCAATGCGATTTGGCAGCTGCGCAAGGCGTTTGAGCAGGCTGGGCTCGGGCAGGAGCTGATCCTGACGATTGCCAAAACCGGCTATGAACTGGCCGTGACGCCGCAGCTGTCGCCCCAGGCGGCCTTGCCTGATTCTGCATTAAACCCGGCATTAAACCCGGCACTGCAGCTGGCATCTGATGCTGTCACTGAGACGGCACCGCAAGCCACCACAACAGCGGACGGGCAGGGCGCCACGCTGCCGGCCGCCCGCGCGACCGGCAACCGGGTCGTCACGCCTCAGCGCTGGGGCTTACTGGCGCTGTTGGTCGCGTTGCTGGCGGCTTTCTGGTGGCAGGTGCAGCCGAGGCCAGCAGTGTCGGCACCGGTGCTCAAACCTGACATCCGGCCGCGCCAGCTGACCGCCGCGGTGGGGGTGGAAGAACTGCCGGCTTTTAGCAAAGACGGCCGCTACATGGCCTTTATGGCCGACGTACCGGGGCAGGCGCCGGCCATCTACCGGCTGGATTTACAGCAACCGCAACAAAGCGCCGAGCGGCTGACGCCACCTGCGCAATACGCCACCTCACCGGCCTGGTCGCCCGACCAGCAGCAGCTGGCCTATCTGGCGGTGGACGGCCGGGAATGCCGGCTGATGTTGCTGGACCTGCGTTCACGCCACAGCGAACCGCTGTCCGGCTGTGTGCATCAATACCTGCAAAATACCTTGTCCTGGTCGGCCCACACCAACATGCTGGCCTTTGCCAGTGCCAACGAGCTGGGCGGCGTCAATATTCAGGGGCGCGACATGCAAAGCGGCCGGATCGAACGCTTGTCCGCGCCGCGGGCCGACACCCAGGATTATCCGCTGGCTTTTGCCAACCACAGTGCGCAGCTGGCCTATGTGCGCCAGACCAAACATCTGGGCATCATCTATTTACGCCAGCCCGATGGCAGCAGCAAAGCGCTGACCAAAACGCCTTTGTATGTGTATTCGCTGGCCTGGAGCCCGGATGATCAGTTTCTGTATTTCAGCAGTGTCTGGCAGGGCGAGTTGTCGATTTTGCAACTGTCGCTGCAAAGCGGCGAGATCTCGCCATTGTCTTACGCCAAAGTGCCGGGCCGGATGACGGTGCGGCTCGGCGCGCAGCCGGAACTGGTGTACACCCAATACAACAGCGAAGAGCAGCTGTACCGCATCAAAGCCGGCCAGGCGCCGGAGCTGCTGCCGCAAACGCTGGGCCGGGAGTTGTATCCGGAATATGCCGCGGCGGCCGACCGCCTGCTGTTTATGTCCAGCCGCAGCGGCCGTTTTGAATTGTGGCACTCGGACCTCGCGCAGCAGCGGCTGCAGCAGGTCAGCCTGTCGGAAGACGGCGCGGCCGATATCGCCAGTCTGGCGCCGGATGGCCGGCAGTTTGTGGTCTGGGCAGCCGCTGCCGGCGGCAAAGCCGCGCAGCTGTTGCTCGGTTCACTGACCGATGGCAGTTTGCGGCCAGTCAGCGAACAGCCCTTTGAAAGCCAGCACGCCAGCTGGAGCCAGGACAGCCGCAGCCTGTATTTCAGCTCAAATGCCGGCGGTGACTGGCAGATTTGGCAGCTGGACCTGCAAAGCGGCATTTCACAGCAACACACCCTCAACGGCGGCATTTTTGCCCGCGAAGCCCCGGACGGCAGCTTGCTGTATGTCAAAGCGCTGAACGGCGGCATCTGGCGACAGCAGCGCGATGGCAGCGAGCAGCTGCTGATCGACGATTTGGCGGTGTCAGACTGGGGCAACTGGCTGGTCGACGCACAGGGCATTTATTACCTGCGCCGCCAGGCCGACGCCGACCTCTGGCTGTTCAAACCCTGGCACAGTGACCACAGCAGCGAATTGTTCCGGCTGCCGGGGCGCAGCGTCAAAGCCGGCCGCTCCATCACCGCCGTCAGCGCCGACGAGTTTATCGTGTCCATGTACGGCCGGCGCGAAGCCAATCTGATGGCAGTGCCGCTGATCGCGCAGTAAAAGGGAGGCAGGTGCCATTTTTGTGCACCTGAACATCAACACGGCAGCCTGGCTGCACAATTAAGCGATGGTGGGCGTTATAGTTTCAGGTCTGACACGAACTGATGACGACGCCCAACCTTTGGCAGCATAGTTAGCAGGATTTCTGTTTATCTACTCAGCGTGCTCTAAGTGCCAGCTATTATTTTTCGTGCGCGATAACCACAAATCAATAGTACAAAGAAATTAATCCAAGGTGCTACTGCGGTGAGTCCATAGAAAAATAAACCATACACCAGAAAGACAAGAGACATTGTCACGCAAATAAAATACGATCTAATGCTATAGAATGAGAGCGCGAATAATATGCTGTACCCTATGACGTAAGGCCATCTTGTGACATAAGTAATCGCCCTCATGCCGTCTATATAGCATTTGTTCATATCAGTGAGTGGAATTATATTTGAGCAGTTTGCATGAGTATATTCAATATCAATGCCGATAGCCCTGTAAATCCATGCACCGAATGGCGTTGATATCAACAGAAATATCGCTTCCGACATCATCATTAATAATGCGCATATAAAAGGCGCAAACTTCATTGAACTGACTCCTTTAATTGCCTGATCCCGGCATAACTTTCTATCACTGAACCGAACCAATCGGCATCCCGTTTGTTCAGATGATTGAACAACAACGCCTTGCAACCTCCCAACAAGTTCAACTGGAATGTTCGGTGTCGGCCAGTCAGTGTGGTGGCCAGTTCCGGCAGGTAATGCCGACGTTTAACCGGCAGGATTCACGAAAACCGCACGTCTGAATGGCCTTACTGTTCGTAAATGTGCCTTGCCGCCAGGGCCTTTTGTCTGGTGTCAGCTGAGCGCCTTCGCGACGACTGTATAGTTACGAAGGTTCAAGTGCAATGTCACTCCGCATCATCTGTCTGATTAAATGCATGTTTTGGGATCAGAGCATTAGGCTCATCAAAGCCATCAAGGCTGGACAAATGTTCGCAAAAGGTTGAATTTTATCCAGGGCACGGACCACGCAGTTGAATGGGTGTGCGTGATATTCAATGGCAAGTGCTAAAAAAACGAAAAGGAGTGAAGATGAAAAACAAAATATTGGGCGCTGTCGGGGTTATTTGGGGCGGCGCTATTTTAGCAAAAGGTCTGTTCGGCCCTGCTGCTGCCGGTTCTGCGGCTTATCAGGCGGGGCAGTCTGGCGCGCTGATCTTTGGCGGGCTTTTGTTTGTGGTGGGAATCTATTCTTTTTTTAAAAAGCCAAAAACAAAAACCGACCCCGCTGCCAGCGAATAGCCTGCCAGCGACCGGCTCAGCTCAGCACAGCACTGGCGCCGTGCGTGACAAACTTTGTCCGGTCGTTGTCGTGTTAAGCCTTTATTCCCGCATAATCTTCGCCAGCGTTTTTCCTTTGGCCAGCTCGTCAATCAGCTTGTCGAGGTAGCGGATTTTTTGCATCAGCGGGTCTTCGACAGTTTCTACCCTTACGCCACAGACCACGCCGGTGATCAGCGCCGCTTTGGGCTGAAAGGCCGGCGCCTCGGCAAAAAAGGTTTTGATATCAGTCTGGGCGCTGAGTTGCTGGTCAAGGCCGGCGGCGTCGTAACCGGTCAGCCAGCAAATCAGCTGGTCGACTTCCGCCTTTGTGCGGTTTTTGCGCTCGGCTTTTTGCAGATACATCGGATAAACCCTGGCAAAAGCGGTGCTGAAGATGCGGTGTTCGGTCATGGCGGCTCCGGGGTTGTGGGT
>CBINNO010000053.1:0-19407 GCA_966252055.1 uncultured Rheinheimera sp.
TGATGATGCCGTTATGGAATTTACTTGCCGGCCGGACAAATCAGGCCTCGATTCTACAGCGCTTCAACCAGGCGGCGTTGTCGCGCCGATGGTGGCCTTTGCTGCCGGCGATCGCAAAATTGCAGCTGTCTCACAACAACATTGCGATTAAAAAAAAGCCATATTTGAAACAAAAACATTGCTTTTATTGCCAAAGCATGTTTTTGTAAAGAGTCAAGGGTTAACGTGATCTTTTTAATGCAAGGACATAAAGATGTTAAAACAAGCTTCCTGCGTACTCGCCGCCTTGCTGCTCGCAGCCTGCCAACAAACCGGCACACCTGCGCCAGCGACAGCGCAAACCAATAACACCGAACAAAGCGCCGACGTCAAAGTCGCCAGCAATGATGATGGCAATAAAGTGGTCTGCGACAAAAGCCGTGAGATGGGCACTTTTATCAAGTCAAAACGTTGCCGGACCAAGAATCGGATCAATGAAGAACGCAGAGACGCACAAGACATGATGGAAGGTATGCGCACAAACGGTCAGGCTGTCCCCATCGACCGTAACTGACCCCAAACAGAAAATTGTATAGTCTCTTTGGCTCTGGCTCGACCCGGAGCCAAAGCAACTACAAGTTCACTTACCACAAGGCCGGCAATTCAGGCGTTTCATTCGTTGATACTTCCTGTCTGGTGCTCTGCAAAACTTCGCCCCCACAGAAGCAACATCACTCACATATCTGGTTGGATTATGTGTCGTCGCTTTTGCTGCCAAGACAACTGCTGTGCAGACACCAGTCAAAGCCGGCGGCGTCAGCGTGCCGCACTATTCTGGCTGTCCCTGGCTGTTTATAGCACGAAGATCTTTGCACTTTGCACAAGCCAGCACTGACGACACACGCGGCAAGACCCGGTAAGTGTTCCTGCCTGCAATTGAGCCTGTCATTCAGGTTCTGATTTACTCTGCAATCAGACGCTTGCTGAAAAATTCCGGGCGGCAGACGCCACGCCTGCCGCTTTTATTCGACCTTTATTGCATATCTTCCAGCTCAGTGCCTTTGGTTTCATGCACCATCTGCAGCACAAAACCAATCGACAGCAGCGCGCCGAGCGCATACAGGCCATAAGCACCGGCCAGGCCAATGCCGGTTAACAGCAGCGGAAAGGTCATGGTGATCAGGAAATTGGCCAGCCACTGTGCCAGACCACTGACCGCCAGCCCCACCCCACGGATTTGGTTCGGGAACATCTCACCGAGCATCACCCACATCACCGGGCCCCACGACAGGTTAAAAAAGAACACATAAGCATTGGCGCTGACCAGCGCCAGCGTGCCCTGCTCACCCAACTGCAGATTGCCGCTGGCGTCGGTGCCGGCATTGGCAAAAGCCCAAACCATCAGCGCCAGCGTCACTGTCATGCCAACAGAACCCCATAACAACAAAGGCTTACGGCCGATGCGGTCAATCACCAGCAAGGTAATGATACAAGCGGCAATACTGATGCCGCCGCTGATCACATTGATCATCAGCGCGTCAGATTCAGAAAAACCCACCGCCTGCCAGAGCACTGCGCCGTAATAAAACACCACATTGATGCCCACCAGTTGCTGAAAAGTGGCCAGACCCAAACCGACCCACACCAGCCGGCGCACTTTTTTGCCGCGGCCATCGGCGCTTGTTTCCAGCAAATCGCTCATTTTCGGCTGATGGTCAGCCGCCAGCGACTGACGAATATCCTGCAGTTTGGCCTGTGCCACCACCTGACCAAATAACTGCGTCAGCACAGCGCCGGCTTGCTGATGGCGCCCCTTCAGCACCAGAAAACGTGGGCTCTCCGGAATAAAAAACAGCAGCAATAAAAACAGCAGCGCCGGCAATAGTTCCATCCAGAACATCCAGCGCCAGGCTTCATAACCCCACCACCACAATGACGTGGAGGCGCCCGCCACTTCCGCCAGCAGGTAATTGCTGACAAATGCCATGAACAAGCCAAAGATGATGGCGATTTGCTGAATAGTAGTGAGCATGCCACGACAATGCGCCGGCGCCACTTCGGCGATATAAGCCGGCGTGATCACCGACGCAGCCCCCACCGCCAGGCCGCCGAGAATGCGGTAAATGACAAATTCCAGCGAGCCGTCCGCCACACCAGAACCCCAGGCACTGACGATAAAAAACACCGCCGCCACCAGCAAAATAGCGCGCCGGCCATAAGTATCTGCCAACCGGCCGGCAAAAAAAGCGCCAACCGCACAACCGAGCAACATGCTGGCGACATTAAAACCGGTGCCCACCGACGCCGACTGAAACGCCTGCTGCAAACCGTCGACGGTGCCGTTGATCACGCCACTGTCAAAGCCAAATAAAAAGCCGCCAATGGTCGCGACGGCAGTGATGAACAGGATAAACACCTGATTGTTAGCGGCCATCGGCTGGCCGGCTTGCTGCGAAGTTGCTGTCATTTTCCCTGTGTCTCTGTGGTGGCCTTTGCCAGCGCCTGTTGTTGTCGTTTGTCATGGTGCTTTGTTGCGTTGTTTTCTCGTATTGGCCCGGTGTGTGTCTGCCGGTGTTTTTTTCAGCATAAATTTTCTTTCGCAGCAAAACAGCTGCCCTGTGAAAAAAGATAAATCTTTCAGGACATTCCGTTAGCCCCAACCGGCGAGTGTCGTTGTAAGGTACAGTGACGAGCGGTACCACCGGCCAGCCATAGCCGCAGCGCCACTCCACAAAAAAGATAACGCCCAGGATGGCGGCGAAACCAATCAGACAGGGTAATTTTTGATGCAACCACATAGTCATGTCGCTGCCGGCGCGCAACCTGATGCCGCGGCCAGCCCCCAAAGCGCGGCAGTTACCGGCGCAGACAGCGCACACCACTTGGGCGCTGCCAGCCACAGCCAGCAGCAGGCCGACCATAAACTCAGTGTCCGCGAAAAAATCGGCTACAGCCTCGGCGACCTCGCCGCCAACCTGATTTTTCAGACCTTGATGACCTTTCTGGCGTTTTTTTACACCGACGTCTACCAGATTGAACCGGCCGCCGCCGCCACTATTATTTTTGCCGGTGGCTTAATTGGCGCCTGCTTTAACCCGGTGATGGGCATCATTGCCGATCGCACCCAAAGCCGTTTTGGCAAGTTCCGCCCGTGGATTTTGTGGACCTCTGTCCCTTTTGGCATCATCGCGCTGGCTGCTTTCAGCACACCGGCGTTCAGCCCGGAAGGAAAAATCCTTTACGCATTTTGTACTTACGTATTGCTGGTGCTGGTGTATTCGGCCAACAACCTGCCGTATTCGGCGCTGAGCGGCGTGCTGACCGGCAATATGGCCGAGCGCAACAGCCTGTCGGCTTACCGCTTTGTCGCTGTGATGGTGGCGCAGTTTATTATTCAGGCGCTGTTGCTGCCGCTGGTGCTCTTGATGGGCGATGGCGACAAAGCGGTCGGTTTTGAAAAAACCATGACGCTGTTTGCCTGCGTCGGGGTGTTGTGTTTCCTCATCACTTTTTTCACCACCCGCGAGCGGGTGCAAAGCATCAGCAGCGCGCGCTCCAGCATCCGGCAGGACCTGGCCGATCTGGTACAGAACAAACCCTGGGCCATCATGCTGGCGATCACCGTGCTGGTGTTCATCACGCTGGCACTGAAAGGCGGCACTTACATTTATTATTTTGAACATTATCTGCAGGAAGCCGCCATCGCCGCATTTTTGCAGGACATCGGCTTTCACCGCTTTATGGCAGCGCTCAATGCGGGCCTGACCGGTCTGGGGCTGACCCGCTTCAGCTGGCCGGAAGACCCGGCCACCTCAGGCTTTAGCCTGTTTAATGCCGGCGGCATTATTTGCATGATCATCGGCATTGGTTTTTCCAAACCGCTGGCTGACCGCTTTGGTAAACGCAATGTGTTTGCCGCGGCGCTGCTGGTCTCTACCTTGTTTATCCTGGCGTTTTATCTGCTGCCGCCCGACGCCATTGGGCTGGTATTCCTCGCGCAGATTCTGCATGGCTTTTTTTACGGCATCACCATTCCGCTGCTGTGGGCGATGATTGCCGACGTCGCCGATTACTCTGAATGGAAAAACCACCGCCGCGCCACCGCCATTATTTTTTCGGCGATGATTTTTGGTCTGAAACTGGGGTTGTCGATTGGCGGCGCCTTAGTGGCGGCTATTCTGGCGCAGGTCGGTTATGACGCCAGCCTCGCCAGCCAAAGCGCTGAAACGGTCGACGGCATCCGGCTGGCGGTCAGCTTATACGCTGCACTGCCGTTTTTACTGGCCGTCGCCGGGATTTGCTTCTATCAAATCAACAAACAACAGGAAAGCCTGATTGAGCGCGAGCTGAGTGCCCGCCGCGCGCGTCAGGCTGTTCCCAACGACAGCAACGGAGTCTGAGATGTCGGAATATAGCCCAAAACAACTGGCTGAACTGCAGCAAAAGGCCATTTCACAGCCGCTGGTCAGCCACATTTATACGGCCGATCCGTCGGCCCATGTGTTCAACGGCCGCATTTATCTGTATCCGTCGCATGACATTGACGCCGGCATTCCTTTTAACGACAACGGCGACCACTTTGGCATGCAGGATTACCACGTGCTGTCGATGTCAGGGCCGGACGGCCCGGTGACCGACCACGGCGTGGCGCTGCATGTCAAAGACGTGCCCTGGGCGGAGCGGCAAATGTGGGCACCGGACGCCACCGAGAAAGACGGCCGCTATTACCTGTTTTTTCCGGCGAAAAAAGCCGACGGTATTTTTCAAATTGGGGTGGCCGTGGGCGATGACCCGGCCGGCCCTTTTACCGCCCAGCCCAACCCCATTGCCGGCAGTTATTCGATAGATCCGGCGGTATTTGCCGACGCCGACGGTGCTTATTATCTGTATTTTGGCGGCATCTGGGGCGGCCAGCTGCAGCACTATCGCGACAACCAATACGACGCCGGCTATCAGGAACCGGCCGACGATGAACCCGCGCTGGGGCCCCGGGTGGCGCGTCTTCGCGACGACCTGCTGGAACTGGCCGAACCGGTGCGCGAAATCGTCATTCTGGACGAACAGGGCGAACCGCTCAAAGCCGGCGACCATGACCGGCGCTTTTTTGAAGCGCCCTGGCTGCATTTTTTCAACGGCACCTATTATTTCTCTTATTCGACCGGCAACAGCCACTACCTCTGCTACGCCACCGGCGACAGTCCTTATGGGCCCTTTACTTATCAGGGCCGCATTCTGGAACCGGTGGTCGGCTGGACCACCCACCATTCCATCGCCGAATTTGCCGGCCAGTGGTACCTGTTTTACCACGACTCGATTTTATCCGGTGGCGTAACGCATTTGCGCTCGGTCAAGATGACGCCGCTGCAGCATGACGCCGGGGGCCGTATTCAGACCATCCGGCCTTATCGCGACGAACAGGTCTGAACATAACGCGCCGGCATTGACGAACCGGTAAGCAGCGGTGCTGTGCGGCATCGCTGACTGGCGTCGTATCCAACCGCCGTCGCGCGGATGACGCCTGAGCCAATGCCCCTTGCAGAGCGACTCACAGGAGACTTGCATGACCCAGCCTTTACGACGAAAAGCCGCCGCCCTGTCGGCCAGTTTGCTCAGTATCAGTCTGACCACTGCCGCCGCCGACGCCTCCGCTGAAAGCCCGGCGCAACACCCCGCCGCGCCTGCTGGCAAGCCACCGGCCAGCGCGCCTTATCTGAACGCCCAACTGCCGGTCAGCGCCCGGGTCGACGATTTGCTCGAACGGATGACGGTCGAAGAAAAAGTGGCGCAGCTGCTGACCTTGTGGCACCAGCGCCGCCAGATGGAAGACAGTGAACTGAAGTTTGTGCCGGCCAAAGCCGCGCAGCTGATGCCACATGGCATCGGCCATATTGGCCGGCCCAGCGAATTTAAAAGCGCCCGTCAGGCCGCGGAATTTAACAATGCGCTGCAGCGCTGGCTGAAACAGCACACCCGGCTCGGCATTCCGGCTATCACGCATGAAGAAGCGCTGCATGGTTATGCCACTTTTGACGCTACCAGTTTTCCGCAGGCCATTGCGCTTGCCAGCAGCTGGTCGCCGGCCGACCTCAAACAGATGTACGCTTTAGTGGCCCGTGAGATGCGCGCCACAGGCGCCAACTGGGCCCTGACGCCGGTGCTGGACATTGGCCGCGACGCGCGCTGGGGCCGCATTGAAGAAACCATGGGCGAAGACCCTTACTTAATGTCGGCGCTCGGCGTCGCGTCGATTGAAGGCTTTCAGGGTGAACCCGGCCAGGGCACCGACTGGCCCTTTGCCGCCGACAAAGTAGTCGCCACGCTCAAACATCTGACCGGCCACGGTCAGCCCGCCGCCGGCGTCAATATTGCGCCGGCCGCAATGGGGCCGCGTGAGCTGCGCGAAATTTTCCTGCCGCCTTTTGAAGCGGCTGTACGGCTCAGTCAGGCCGCCAGCATCATGGCCTCTTACAACGAAATTGACGGCGTACCGTCACACGTCAACGGCCCTCTGCTGAACGGCATCGCGCGCGGCGAATGGGGGTTTCAGGGCGCGGTGGTCAGTGATTATTTCGCGATTCAGGAATTAAGCGGCCGCCATCAGCTGTTTGCCAGTGAACGCGCGGCCGGTGTCGCCGCGCTCAAAGCCGGTGTCGATATGGAAACGCCGGACCCACGCGCTTTTAAAGATCTGGCTGGCGCGCTCAAAGCCGGCGAACTGACCCAAGCGGAGCTGGATCAGGCCGTGCGGCGGGTGCTGACGTTAAAATTCCGTTTGGGGCTGTTTGAGCAGGCCGAAGTGGACGCCAGCCTGGCCGAAGCACAAGTCGGCAATGCCCAAGGCGCGCTGCTTGCGCAGCAACTGGCAGAAAAAGCCGTGGTGCTTCTGAAAAACGACGGCACCTTGCCACTTAACCGAAGCAAAATCAAAACTTTAGCCGTGATAGGCCCGCATGCCGATGAAACGCTGCTCGGCGGTTACAGCAGTATTCCGCGTCGCACAGTGCCGATTCTGACAGGTCTGCAGCAGTTGCTGGCCGGCGAGGTCAACGTCAAATTTGCCCGCGGCGTTTATCTCACCGCGCCGCTGCCAACCGCCAGCGACCAGGCTGCTGCGGTTGATGCGACCGACACCTCAACCACCGCCGCGCTGCAGGCAAAAACCGCCGCCGAGCTGGCCAAACGCAGTGCAGCGGCGCAAAGCTGGTCGATGCAGCGCTGGAACCATGACGACATCAAGCTTGCTGATCCGAAGCAAAATCAACAGCTGATTGCAGAAGCGGTCGCACTGGCGAAAACTGCGGATGCGGTGGTGCTGGTACTGGGCGAAAACGAAGGGCTTTCGCGGGAAGCCTGGGCCGAGCAACATTTAGGCGACCGCACCAGTCTGGCACTGGTCGGCGAGCAGCAACAGCTGGCCCAGGCGCTGTTGCAAGTGGCGCGCGAGCAGCAAAAACCGCTGGTACTGGTGCTGCAAAACGGCCGGCCTTTGGCGCTTGGCGCGCTGGCCGACCAGATGCCGGCCATTCTGGAAGCCTGGTATCCGGGCCAGCAAGGCGGCAGCGCTATCGCGCGCATCCTGTTTGGCGAGGTCAATCCGTCCGGCAAACTGCCGCTGACTTTCCCCAGAAGCGCCGGCCATATTCCAACCTTTTACAACCACAAACCGACCGCCAAACGCGGCTATCTGTTTGACGACATCAGCCCGCTGTACCCGTTCGGCCATGGCCTGTCGTACAGCACTTTCAGCTACAGCGATTTAACCATTGACGCCGCTGATGCGCGCGCCGGTGGCACAGTGCGGATCAGTCTGACTATCAAAAACACCAGTGCGCGCGCCGGCACCGAAGTGATTCAGCTCTATACACACGACCGCCTCGCCAGCCTGACCCGGCCGGTGCAGGAACTCAAAGGCTTTGCCCGCGTGGCGCTCAAAGCCGGTGAGCAAAAACGGCTGACTTTTGCGCTGCCAGTCAACTTGCTGGCCTTTGTCGACGCCAACCTGCGCTGGGTGGTGGAGCCGGGCGTCATCGATGTGATGATTGGCAGCTCGTCAGCCGACATCCGGCTGCGTAGCGAGTTTGCCATTCAAGGCCAGGCGCCGGTCGATGTCAGTCAGGCACGGGCCTTTTTAACGCCGGTGCAGGTGGAATAAGCCAGCGGTCACAGGGAGAAATACCATGAGTCACCCATATTTAGCGGCCGCCGCCCTCTGCGGTGCGCTGCTGCTGGCAGCCGGCACCGCCCAGGCGGCGGTGTCGCTGCCAAAACTGGTCAGCGACCACGCCGTGTTACAACGGGACCAGCCGCTGCGGCTGTGGGGTTATGGCGCGCCAGGCGAAAAAGTGACGCTGCAGCTCGATGGCAAGCAGCTTGGCGAGGCGCTGACCGCTGCCGACGGTCGCTGGCAACTCAGTTTACCGCCGCGGCCGGCCAGCGGGCCTCATCTGCTGCAGGTGGCCGGCACCAGCGGCCAGCCGGCAACGGTCAAAGATCTATATTTTGGCGATGTCTGGGTCGCCTCAGGTCAGTCCAATATGGAGCTGACCATGGCCCGGCTGGAAGAGGCTTATCCGGCCGATTTGCAGGATGCGTTTCTGCGAAGCGCCGATGCCAGACTGATCCGCCAGTTTGGTGTGCCGCAACGTTTTAATTTTAAGCAAGCCGAAACTGACCTGCCGGAAGGACGCTGGCTGGTCGCCAACCCGGACAATATCCCGCATTTTTCAGCGCTGGCCTATTATTTCGCCCGCGATTTACAACGCCAGCCCATGCTTCAACAAGTGGCGCAAGGCATTTTAAATGCCGCTCTGGGTGGTTCACCGGTGGAAGCCTGGCTCGATGAAGCCAGCTTAAAACGCTTCCCGGACGCTGATGCCGAAGCGCAAAAATACAAAAACGACCAATTGATCAGCGACACTGAAGCGGCCGATCGGGCCATCAGCAGTCGCTGGTTCGCCGATTTGGCCAGCCGCGATGCTGGTCTGCACAGCGCCGTACCTTGGTTCAGCCCAAAGCTGGATGACAGCGGCTGGCACGATTTCCAGGTGCCGGGTTATCGGCAGGACCCATTTACCGGGGTTTGGTGGCTGCGAAAAACAGTCAATCTGACCGCAGAGCAGGCCCGGCAGGCGCAGATCCTGCGGCTGGGCTCAGTGGTTGATGCCGAGGAGGTGTATGTTAATGGCAGCCAGATTGGCAATACCACTTATATGTATCCACCACGCCGCTACCCATTGCCGGTGGGCCTGCTCAAAGCCGGCGACAACCTGATCGCCGTGCGCATCACGGTCTTCAACGGCCAAAACAACCGCGGCGCGCTGATCCCGGACAAACCTTATTGGCTGGGCACAGACGCGGAGAAAATCGACCTGAGCGGCAGCTGGAAAATGCAGAGCTCCGCCAGCACAGCGCCGTTGCCGGCGGACACTGTGATCCGCTGGAAGCCGCTCGGCCTTTTTAATGCCATGATAGCGCCGCTGCAGCAGTTCGCCGTTAAAGGTGTGTTGTGGTATCAGGGCGAGTCCAATGTCGGCGCTTATCCGCAGTACGCAGAGCGGTTTGGCACGATGATCAGGCAGTGGCGTTCCCAGTGGCAGCAGCCGCATTTGCCGTTTTTGTTTGTCCAGCTGGCTAATTATCTGCCCAAACAAGCAGAGCCCGTGGACAGCAGCTGGGCCGGCCTGCGTGAAGCGCAGCGTCAGGTTGAACAGGCGGCCGTCACTAACGCCTCCCGCCAACAACGAGTGCCCGACAGCGCCATGGTGGTTGCCATCGATACCGGTGAATGGAACGACATTCATCCGGTCGACAAACGCACTTTAGGCCAGCGGATGGCACTGGCAGCGCGCGCTTTGGTGTATGGCGAAGCGCTGACTTACCGCGGGCCACAGTTGCAGCGCCTGCGCCGGGACGGTCAGCAACTGGTGCTGACATTCGACAGTGGTTTGCATACAGCCGGCACGTCCGCCCAGCAGCCGGCCAGTGCGACTAAAGCCGCGCTGGTGTTAAAACCTGGTCAGGCCTTTGCTATCGCCGGTGCCGACGGTCAGTTCCACTGGGCCACAGTCCGGCTGGACCCACAAGGTGAAGTGCGACTGTCACATCCGCAGGTGTTGCAACCGACAC
Organism: uncultured Rheinheimera sp.; assembly: GCA_966252055.1. Taxonomy (GTDB): domain Bacteria; phylum Pseudomonadota; class Gammaproteobacteria; order Enterobacterales; family Alteromonadaceae; genus Pararheinheimera. The sequence continues at coordinate 10,105 of CBINNO010000053.1, forward strand.
AGGTCCGTTACGGCTGGGCTGACAATCCGGACAGTGTGCTGTACAACAGCGCAGATCTGCCGGCTTCGCCTTTTAGCGCCCGCCTGCAGCTGTAGCAAGGCTTTGACAGCAAAACGCCAGTGAAAGCCGCGTCTTAAAACCGCGCCTTAAAACCGCCAGTTCAAACCGGCAGACGCCGGTCGCAGCGGCCGGTCAAAAGCTCTGGCCACGAGCACTGGCCATAGCCCTGGGCGCTGTCTTGCGGAATTTGGCTGGTCTGGCTTTCTGTCCGGTGATGCCCTCACAATTCATCAAGTTTGTGCAGGGCTAAATACCCGTAAAGCCTGTCAACTCTTTGTTTTGTCACCACTAACTTGTCCATCGCTTGCATCGGCGTGAACATAGTGCCGATAAATTCTGGCCTGCGATACATCGCCTCAATAAAGGCAAGTTCGGCGTCGCGCTGTTTAATCCACTGTCGCTGAGAGGCTTTCAGTGCTTGCCGGCCTGGCTCGTTCAGATGATTTTTCATCAATTCCTGATAGACCCGGTTCAGTTCATGATCCCAAAGCACCGCGGCTTTTTCGGTACAATGTGCCATCCGCCCATCGTCAATCAGCCCCTTCAGGCACTGATCATGCTCAAGATCAATTGCCTTTCGGTGATCCTCATAAATCACACTCAGCTCAGTGACGCGTTGCTCAGACAACTCGGCCGGCACCTCAACCACTTCGATAGCGAGGGAGAGCGCCATATTCTTCCAGCTGCCATTCGTGTGGTAATAGGCGTAAGCCAGATCAATACTTTTGTCATTCACCACCAACTCCCAGTAAAGTTCGTGATCAACCGGGCGCTTTTCGACCGTTTCTATCTGAATAATCTCAGGTTTGTCTTTAGAACAAGGTGCGCAGTACAGCAATAACTGCGTTTGACCAGCCAGCAGAGCGGCAGCTTTTTCGCTCTGCGCCTCCGATATCCAGGCCGCCTGATCCGCCAGCGCCGCACCACAAAACAGCACGCCGGCCCAAAGCACGGCAAAGCATTTGAATAAAATTTTGAACATGAACTATCTACTCAAGACTGATGCAAATTTCTTTGCCAAGGCTCAACAAGCGCCAATTGATGGCGAATACCGCCAGCGACTTGGATTTGGCTACCTAAAATCAACGATTTGCTGACATTTTTCCAGATTTCATTGCTTCCGGCCAGCACGCAGTGCTTTTGAGATGAGATGCGGATGCCGCGCCATCATCCTGCCGACTGCGGCCTGCCCTGTCAGATCAGCCGGCCACTACATCAATAAAACTGGAGATGGTCAGGCGGCCACGGGCCGGATCGCCGGAGATTGGAGTTTGCGGCGTCACGAGGCCAGTGTGCAGCAGGTTGCGCGGGTAAATAATGATGCGGTTATAAACACCGTGTTGCAGGCCGATTTGTTCAAACAGCGGCGTGTCACCCTGCATGTAGCCGTCGCTGACTTTGGGCAGATGCGGGCCGTTATTTTCGCTTTCCAGCGCACGGTAATACGGCAGTTCACGCGGCGGCGTAATGCGTTCAAAACCGGTTTTGCGGTGGCGGAAAAAGGCAGTGCCGCCGCTGTGAGCGGCATCCGCTGGCAGCCCGGCCTGCGTAACCCCGCCCGGCGCGCGATACAAATAATGCACTGCCGCCAGCGCGTCCGGCGTTGTGGTATCAAAATGCGGAATACGCTGCAGCAGGCTCAGTTGCTGCGGTGGTGTGGTGATCAGCGAAAAATGGCAAACCGACAACCCCAGCCGCCGGCCCGGCAGCCGGAACACTTCCGCCAGGAGCGGCGACAGGCTTTGCAGCAAAAACTGCTGATAACCGGGCGGCGTCAGTGCCCGCACGCCGGGGTAATTCGGTGAGTTGGCGACAAATTGCTGGCGACAGGCCAGCGCGACTAAGGCGTCCGGCTGTGCGATAAAATCATCAATCACCAACACTGAGCTCTGCTCGCTGCCGATTTTCACTTCGCGAATGCGGCTGGTCGTCTTCATTGGCAGCGCTGCCCGCTAGCTTGACGCAGGCCTGGTTGTGGCAGCGAAAACGGCTGCATCAGCCGAAACATCGGCCGGCACATCAGCGCGGCGCCTTGCAATAGCTTTGCAAAAACTCGCGATGCGACGGCAGCCGTTCAACCACAGTGGCAATACGCTCGCGCATCGATTGCAAATGACGGGCAAAGTCGGCCGGCGGAATAGTCGCCACCAGCTGATGATAACTCTGGGGCTTGAGCCGTTGGCCCAGCATCACATGAGTCCAGGATTCCAGCCGGAACATTTCATCGCCGGTCTGAAACGCCAGCGCGCTGTCACGGAACAGTTCCATCCGCTGGCGCAGGCTGTCCGGAATGTCCATGGTGCGGCAATAATCCCAGAACGGGCTGTCGCGCCGTTCGGTCTGGTGGTAATGCAGGATGATAAAGTCGCGAATTTTTTCCAGTTCCCGGATCGACTGCTGATTGTATTCATCGGCCAAAGCGTCCGTCACGCCGGCAAACGGAAACAGCCGCAACAGCCGCACCACGCCGTTCATAAAGAGGTAAATGCTGGTCGATTCCAAAGGTTCGATAAAACCGCTCGACAAGCCCAGCGCCACGCAGTTGCGCAGCCAGAACGATTTACGCCGGCCGGTCTGATAACTCAGCACCCGCGGCTCCATCAAAGCCGGCATCTCTAAGCCTGCCAATAACCGCTCACGCGCCGCCTCGTCGGACAGATAGTCGCTGGCATAAACTAGCCCATTACCGACCCGGTGCTGCAGCGGGATCTTCCACTGCCAGCCGGCGTCATGCGCGATGGCGCGGGTATAAGGCGGCACAGTGGCCGCCGATTCAGACTGCACCACCACCGCTTTATTGCACGGCAGCCAGTGATTCCAGTGCTCGTAGCCGGCTTTTAAGGTTTGTTCTATCAGCAGCGCGCGAAAGCCGGTGCAGTCGATAAACAAGTCGCCGGCAACTTCCAGGCCGTTATCCAGCACCAGCGCTTTGATGTCGCCGCCCGGGTGTTGCAGCACCTGACTGATTTTACCTTCGATGCGCGTAGCGCCGTGTTTTTCGCTGAAAGTGCGCAGGAAACGGGCATAACGGCCGGCGTCCAGATGATAGGCGTAACTCAAACCACCTTGCTCGGGTTTGCTGAATTTGTGCGCGCGTGCCGCCTGCAGTTCAAAACAATACTCGCCAAAAGGCGCGTCGATGCCGAGTGTCAGCCCATGCAGGTAATAATGCTGAAAGTCCGCCAGAAAACTGCCCTGGCCTGTGGTACCAAAAGGGTGAATATACTGATCGCCCACTTGACCCCAGTTTTCAAACGAAATACCGAGTTTAAAGGTCGCTTCAGTGGCGCGCATAAACTCCTGTTCGTCGATGCCGAGCAGGTTGTGAAACAGCGTGACCGGCGGAATAGTCGACTCGCCGACGCCGACAGTGCCAATCTCTTCGGATTCGACCAGCACCACTTCAACCAGGCCCTGCAGCCGCTTGGACAAGGCCGCCGCCGCCACCCAGCCTGCGGTGCCACCGCCTGCTATCACCACTTTTTTCACTGCGTTCATCTTTGCCTCTTTCGATCTGGTTCTTGTTCTTTTTGTTGTTGTGACTGGGCCGGCCTGCCGGCAGGCGCAGCGATTTTCCGCGGTTGCGCCCGTTCAGCGGTTGCGCTGGCTCAGTGAATAACCGCTCAGCGATTCAGCCGGCTCAGCAGCATCGCGCGCAATTGCCGGGCTTTGCCTTCGTCCAGCGGCCCCAGCACGCCACGCGCTGCTGGTGTAATATGCCGGCCCGCTTTGGCCGGGTCGTCGAACACGTAATAATCTAACAGCTGCTGCCAGGCTTTGCGCTCATGCTCTGGCTTGTCGCGCAGACACAGCAATGCATGGTGCAGCAGGTTCATGCCCGAACCGGTATACCGCGGCGCGTTGCTCCACCAATAGTTAATCAGGATATTCAAAGGCCCCGGCGCTTCCACCTGATGCCACCACATGCTGGGTAAAAACAGCGCATCGCCGGGCGCCAAATCAGCGATTTGGCCAGCGGCCTGCGCCTTGGCAAAATCGGCAAAGCGCGCCCGGTCAGGATTGACAAAATCAACCAGACTGATCGGCTGACCGCCTGGCGTCGGCTCCAGCGGCCCGGGGTACAAATTGGCGGCCTGCTCAGGCGGAAACAGCGTAAAACGCCGGTTGCCGCGTACGCAGCAGGCCAGATTGTCGGAGGTATCAAAGTGACAGGCCGCCAGCGAACGGTTACCGAGCCAGATGCTGACCCGGTCCGGCTCAGTCTCAAAGGGTAATGCCGGTTTGGGTATGGTCAGCGCCAAAGTTTCCAGCAAACCGGGGAAATGGCTTTGCAGCAAATTCGACGCGATATAAACCGACGGCGGTGCTGACGCCTCGAACACCTCCAGCAGCAATCGCAGCACTTCGTCGACCTGCCCGATGCGGCAATCAAAATTCAGCCGGCCGCCGCTTTCATCGTAAAAATAGTGGCCATTCAGGCCCGGTGCGCCCTGATAAATCTGGGTGGGCCGGCCGTTGTAAAAAGACAAAAGATAAGCCGCGACGGCCTGGGCCGAGGCCAAATCACAGGCCGGATTGTCGCCGGCGAAGAAGTCGTGGGCTGGCTGAGCGCTGTGATTTGGCTGCGCGCTTGTCTCTGGTGCTGTGCTTATCTCTGGCTGCTGGCTTTTATCTGGCTTCGTACTGTTATCTGGCTGCGCGATCAGCCCTGGCTGCGCCTGTGCAAACAAAGGCCAGTGCCGTACCAGCCCTTTGAGGATCAGCGGCTCGCGCGCCTGTAATATCAGCAGCTGCGCCTCGGACGGTATTTCGCCTGGCAGACAGCGGATTTCGCGGGTCCGGCCCTTGATAAGGCCTGGGTTCTGGCTCATCGACAACTCCTTGCCAGCGGTGACACGAGATGCGCAGCCCAATCAGGCCGCATGGGCGCGCAACAACGCATTTTTGCGCGCCAGTAAACGGTCGATATGACTCATCGAACTGACCATGGCAAAAGCCGGCGCCAGAAAACCCTGCTGGTGCAGCTGTTGCAGCCCATCGCCCCCCAGCGCCGCCAGCCGGCCGGCGTCGAGGCAATAATTGCCGGTCAGGCGGATTTTTTCACTGTTAACCAGCGTCAGCTCGATATTGACCGGCACTATTAAATCCAGTGCCGCTAAGGCCTCGCAAAATGCACTTTGTAACGCGGCGCCACGGTGCAGGCAATCCAGCCGGCCGGCGATGTATTCCAGATAAGGGCTGTTGCCGCCCTGCGCTAAAAACAGCGGCTGCGCTTTGGCAAAATGCGGCTGGCTGGCGTCGGCCTGAACTTTGACGTGGGCCGGGTCCAGATGGATCACGGCAGCAGGCTCGTCAGTCAGATTCAGCGGCCGCTGAAAACCAATACGAAACGGGCCTTTTTCCACACTGGCCGGAATATAGTGCGCATCCCAGCCGTTAGCGACCTTTTCAGACAGATACAAATTTTCACCGGCGGCAAACCCCAGCAGCGCCACAGGTTGCCACTGCTCTGCCACATCTTTGCGCAGCAAAATGGGATATTCTTTTTGCAAATCATCAAATTCGGTCGGCACCACCGGCACTGTCGGCAGATTATCGCCCAAAGCGGCGCTGAACTGATGCAGCACCCGATAATGCTGATGGTCGATATTATTGAGCATTGTTGTCGCGTCAGACCCAGTCATCCAAACTCCCTGCGCCGTCCACGGCACTGTTGTTCCACCCAATTCCATACTATTTAGCGGCACTGCGATTACGCGACACAGCGATCACGCCACTTATCAGTAAAAAAGCCGCCGCGCCTGTCGCGGCCGGGCGGCTTGCTATTCAGCGTTGCCGGACACCAGGGCCGCCGGCGTCGCCAGCGGCACCTGAATCTCAGGATCAGAAGTCGTAACGAACCCCAATCTGATAACGCGGGCCTAAGTCAGTCAGATACCACAGCATCGCTTCGTTGCGGGCATGTGAGCGGCTGTCTTCACCGGTCAGGTTCAGACCTTCCACCGACACGGTCAGCCGTTCGTTGACATCGTAGCTGACACTCATATCCAGCTGCCAGTAGTCTTCTTCAAAGCGCGGGTTGTTCGAACCGCCTTTGTTCACTTCTGCCAGATATTTATCCCGCCAGTTCCACGCGACCCGCGCCTGCAAGCCTTCTTTTTCGTAGATGGCGACCAGGTTGGCGGTGTCGGACAGACCAATCAGCGCAAACTGCGACTCGGCCGGGTTGGCGTTGACGTCAAAACCCACATCACCGCGCACTATGGTGTAGTTGGCCTGAATACCAAAGCCGGTTTCACCAAAGAAGTGCTGCACCGCCAGCTCGCTGCCGTAGATCTTCGCCGCTTTGTTGTTGTCCGGCGTATTGGTACGGAAGATCACTTCCGGATCGTCGGAGTTGGCGACTAAGTCAAAGCCTGGGTTATTGGCCAGGAAGTCAATCTGGTCCTGCGTGCCGGTAAACTGCGGATTGGCGCCATATTTGGCGATCATGTCCGGGTGCGCACGGAACTGGGTGTACACCATCATCGCGTACAGATAAGTGTCGTCCAGCGGATAACCGGCGTTACGCAGCGCCTGTGCTGCCGCCAAAGCCCGTGGCCCGGCCGTCACGTCGCGAATGCCCAGCAACGGCTGGTCAACCTGCCGGCTGCCGATAAAGTTCACCACGTCTTTTTGGAAGAAACCAGCCGACACATAGCTGTCCGGGTTGTAATACCACTCCAGACTGATGTCGTAGTTGGACGATTCCAGCGGTAACAACCGTGGGTTGGACGCATTCGCGGTTGGCTGGGCGCCAAACATGGTCGAACCACCACCACCACCGAAGTTAGACGCCGACACCCCGAGGCTGCCAAGGCCCGCGCGGGCGATGGTTTTGCTGAACGAGAAACGGCCAATCAGGTCGTCACGCAGGTGCAAGGTGAAATCGAGGCTCGGTAACAGGAAGTCGTATTCATTGTCGGCGCTGAACGGCTTGGCCGGCTGCGAACCATCGACATAAGAGATAATGTCGTTGTTGTCTTCCCAGCGGAAATACACGGTATTGACCAGTGAGCTCGACTCTGACTCGGTTTTTTCGTACCGCAAACCGGTCAGCACATCAAACGGCATCTTGCCGACTTCGCCAGACAACGAGAACTGGAAGTAAGCCGCCGTGGTGTCTTCTTTAACGATGTTGTCAAAAGACAACGAGGATTCGGTCCCGGTCGGAATGCCCGGATACAGTTTCAGCGCGGCGTCATACAAAGCACGCGGGTCAGCAATAAAGCCATAACCACCGCTTCTTGGCGTGAAATCGTCAAATTCACCCGGAACATCAAAGGCTTTGATCAAATCACCAAATTCACCCGGATGGCCGACGTTCCAGTTACCGAGCGCAATGTTGTTACCGGCGGTCTGGAAAGAACGTGACTCCATCGAACGGGTTTCGATACCGAAATCAAAACGACCGCCGTCCAGTTCATACATCAGGTCCAGTTTGACCTGGGTGATGTCACTTTCCTGACTGGCGTTGCGGATACGGGCAATCGATGAACCGACATCACCGGCGTCCACTTTGCCATTGCCGTTGGCACCTTTGCCCGGCACTGTGTCGTTATAAACGTTCTGAAAAGTCGGCAGCGTGGCGCCCCAGAACCATTCGCGCGACGTGACAATAGGTGCACCGAGGCCAACCGCCAGCTCACCAGAACCACGCGGGCCTGTGCCACGGCTGTGCATGTTGGAGTCATGCGCATCCAGCACAAAAGTTAAATCGTCGCTGTATTCATATTTGAAGTTCACGCCCAGCGATTTCAGCGTGTTGGTTTGCTCACGCCATTGCTGCTCGTAACCTTCGTCGACCGCACCGGTGTAGACTTCTTTGATGTAAGACGGCGTTTTCACCAGGTTATTGTCGAATTCAACAATCTTGGTGTTGCTGCCGGTTTGCATCCAGTTGCCCACTTCGCCGCGGTGTTCCTGCAGCACGTTTTCAGCAAAAGTGTAATCGGTGGTGGCGGTGAATTTTTCGCTGGGTTTGTATTGCAACGTGATCTGGCCGTTGTCGCGTTCCCGCTCGGTATTGGAAAAAGCGTAACGGATGTCATTGGGCCGGGCATATAACTGCCCTTGCGCCGGCGCATTGCGCACTTCAGTGGCCGTGCTGTTCCAGGTGCGGTTTAAGTCGGCGATGTCATCCCAGTAATCGACCTGCCAGTCGTTGACGGTCGCACCGGTATAACCGGAGTGGCGCACCTGATGGCTGGCCGATACCGCGACACCAAATTTGCCGTCGTCGGTGGCATGACTGAAAATACCGGAAATTTCCGGCGTGACGTCATCCCCGGTTCTGTTGGTGGTGTCGTGGGCCGCTTTCACGCCGATGCTGGCGACGTTGTCGCTGCGCTCCAACGGTTTGGCAGTTAACACGTTGACCGTGGCACCGATACCGCCGGTGGCGATATTGGCTTTGCTGGTTTTGTACACTTCGACGCCGCTGATGCTTTCTGACGCCAGATTGGAGAAGTCAAAAGCACGGGCGCCACCGCCACGGGTGGTGCCGTCTGCACCGGAACCAGCGGCATAAGTGGTGGCTGACGGCATGGTGCGGCCGTTCAGCGTCACCATGTTGTTGTCACCGCCAAAACCCCGCACTGTGACTTCCGCGCCTTCGCCGTTGGTGCGGCTGATGGACACCCCGGTGATCCGCTGCAGCGATTCTGCCAGGTTGGTGTCCGGGAATTTACCGATATCTTCTGCAGAGATGGCGTCTACCACCCCCATAGATTCGCGCTTGATAGCTGCAGCCTGTTGCATACTGCCACGGATACCACGCACCTGAATCACTTCAACATCGGTGCTGTCCGCATTCGGCTGAGCCGGTGCCTGCTGCGCATAAACCGGCAGCATGGCGGTACCGCCAAGCAGCAAGGTCACAGCCTTGGCTACCGCGGTCCTGGTGAACATTTTATTATTTTTCATTCTATCCTTACCCTCTTTGACTTGTTGCGAGTCGCACAAATCAGACATCCGGCTACTCATGCTGTGGTCGCACTATGTGTATTCGCCAGTCGGTCTGCGGTTACAGGCGCGGTTCTGCCCTGCCTTCCTGCGGGTACAACGCCGGACGGATCTATGCCTGCAGTCATTGATTGTAGTGATCCTGCCTTTGTGGTGAAGTTGCCAAAATGCATTAGCATTTTGCTTTTTTTAACAACCCAACAACCGCGCCGTCTGCAAGGTTGAAAGCGCTTTCCGATAAGCACGCTGAACAGCGATTTTTACTATTTTGGTAAAAAA